>SHXD01000016.1 GCA_009693505.1 Limnohabitans sp. | reverse complement strand
TCCAGGCCATCATGGTCATGGTCTCGGTCGCGTTCATCGCGTTCCTCTTGTTTCAGTACGTGGGCGATCCTGTGCTGTTCATGTTGGGTCAAGATGCCACGGCCGATCAAATTGCGGCACTGCGCAAAGATTTGGGGCTTGACCAGCCCTTTATTGTGCAGTTTGGCCATTTTTTATTGAACGCTGTTCAAGGTGAATTTGGTATCAGTCTTAGGCAAGGTGCCAAAGTTTCTCAGCTCATTGCCGATCGGTTTCCTGCCACCCTCGAGTTGGCACTGATCGCTGCTGGCTTGGCCTTGTTGGTGGGTATTCCCTTGGGCGTTTACGCTGCACTGCGCCGTGGTACTTTTTCAAGTCAGTTAATCATGACCTTGTCCTTGTTGGGCGTCTCGCTGCCAACTTTCCTCATTGGTATTTTGCTCATTTTATTTTTTGCAGTGCTGCTGGGTTGGTTGCCCAGTTTTGGCCGAGGTGATGTAGTCAAAATTGGTTGGTGGAGTACGGGTCTGCTTACCGCCAAAGGCTGGCAACACATTGTTTTGCCAGCCCTCACGCTCACTGTTTTTCAGCTCACCCTGATCATGCGCTTGGTACGCGCCGAAATGCTGGAAGTGCTGCGCACCGACTACATCAAATTTGCACGCGCTCGTGGCTTGTCAAACCGAGCCATTCATTTTGGCCATGCCCTTAAAAACACGCTGGTGCCTGTCATGACCATCACAGGCCTGCAACTGGGCGGGCTCATTGCGTTTGCCATCATCACAGAAACTGTGTTTCAGTGGCCAGGCATGGGCTTGCTGTTCATTCAAGCGGTTACGTTTGCCGACGTGCCTGTCATGGCGGCCTATTTGTGCCTCATTGCACTCATTTTTGTGGTGATCAATCTCACTGTCGATTTGCTTTACTTTGCTGTAGATCCCCGGCTGCGTGTTGGCAAAGCCGGCGGTCATTGAAGCAAATTCTCTTAAGAAAGATTTAGACGGCATGTCCAATCCTATTTCTCGTTGGCTGAGCAGCGATGTTGGCTACAGCTTCCGACAATCCAAAACCGCCATGGCGGCCGCTTTCATTGCCTTTGTGTTTATTTTTTGTGCGGTTTTTGCAAAGTGGGTGGCCCCTTACAACCCGTTTGATGCCGCATCGCTCGAACTCATGGACTCACTCTTGCCGCCCGCTTGGTCTGCCGAGGGCAGTACCAAATATTTGCTGGGCACCGACGACCAAGGTCGCGATATTTTGTCGGCCCTGATGTATGGCACCCGCATTTCTTTGGTGGTGGGCATGGCTTCCGTCATTCTCTCTTTGGTGGTCGGCGTAAGCCTTGGCTTGATTGCAGGCTTTCGAGGTGGTTGGCTCGATGCTTTTCTGATGCGTTTGTGTGACGTCATGCTTTCCTTCCCAGCCATCTTGGTGGCCTTGCTTATTGCGGGTGTCGGCCGTGCTGTGTTTCCCAACGCCGATGACTCATTGGCCTTTGGGGTGCTTATCATTTCAATTTCACTCACTGGCTGGGTGCAATACGCTCGCACGGTGCGCGGCACTACCTTGGTGGAACGCAACAAAGAGTATGTGCAAGCTGCGCGGGTCACGGGCGTGGCGCCCCTTCGAATCATGTTGCGCCATGTGTTGCCCAATGTGCTGGGGCCTGTTACGGTGCTCGCCACCATTCAAGTGGCCTCCGCCATCATTACCGAGGCCACGCTTTCATTTTTAGGCGTGGGTGTACCACCCACGTCGCCATCGCTTGGCACACTCATTCGCATTGGCAATGACTTTTTGTTTTCAGGTGAGTGGTGGATTACCATTTTCCCGGGCCTTACTTTGGTGCTCATTGCCTTGTCGGTTAATTTGTTGGGCGATTGGCTGCGTGATGCCCTGAACCCTCGTTTGCGTTAATTTTTTAATTCAAGCGACGTGTTTAAAGAGAGTTCTATGTCATGAGTTTGTTACAAGTTAAAAATTTGGTGGTGGAGTTTCCCAGTCGGCACGGCACATTGCGTGCGCTAGACGAAATTTCATTTGACATTGCACCCGGCGAAATTTTGGGTGTGGTGGGCGAGTCGGGTGCAGGCAAGTCACTCACGGGGGCCTCTATCATTGGTTTGTTAGAGCCGCCAGGCCGCATTGCCTCTGGCCAAATTTTGTTAGAAGGCCAGCGCATTGACAATCTGAACAACGATCAAATGCGCAGCATTCGGGGTCGCAAGATTGGCGCTATTTTTCAAGACCCACTCACTTCTTTGAACCCGCTGTATTCAGTGGGCAAACAATTGACAGAGACCATTCAAGCGCACTTGCCCGTGTCAGATCAAGAAGCGCGGCAGCGTGCCATTGCCTTGTTGCAAGACACCGGTATTTCAGCCGCAGCAGAGCGAATTGACCATTACCCACATCAGTTTTCTGGCGGCATGCGACAGCGTGTGGTCATTGCCTTGGCCTTGGCCGCCGAGCCCCAATTGATTGTGGCCGATGAACCCACCACCGCATTGGATGTGTCCATTCAAGCGCAGATCATCAGCCTTCTGAAAAACGTTTGTAAAAAACGCGGTGCTGCCGTCATGCTGATCACGCACGACATGGGCGTGATTGCCGAAACATGTGACCGTGTGGCCGTCATGTATGCTGGGCGCATTGTCGAGATTGGGCCAGTTCATCAGGTCATTAATCACCCCGAGCATCCTTACACCGCGGGCCTGATGGCTTCTATTCCAGACATGGACATTGACCGTGAACGCTTGAACCAAATTGATGGTGCTATGCCGCGCCTGAATGCCATCCCAAAAGGCTGTGCCTTCAACCCACGCTGCCCGCAAGTTTTTGATCGTTGTTTAAAAGAGCGTCCCGATTTGGCGGCGGTAGCAAGAAGCGGACAAAACACCCCAACGCAGGTGGCCTGCTGGGTGCACCACGCCAACACATTGGAGGGCGTGTGATGAGCGTTCCAGAATCTCAACACAATAATACGCAAGCCTTGGTCATTGCCCGTGACCTGGCCAAAACCTTTGATGTCTCTGCGTCATGGCTAAGCCGAGTGATTGAACGCAAACCACGCCAATTGCTCAAAGCCGTTGATGGCGTGAGTTTCGAAATTGAGCGCGGCAAGACCTTGGCTCTGGTTGGCGAGTCAGGTTGCGGCAAAAGCACCGTTGCACGGCTTTTGGTGGGCTTGTATGAGCCCACTCGGGGTGGCCTGACTTTTGATGGGCAAGACGCGCACGCTGCCTTCAAGTCGAGCGATGCCAAGGCCATGCGCAAGCGCATCCAAATGATTTTTCAAGACCCCTACGCCAGCTTGAATCCCAGGTGGACGGTTGAAGCCATTGTGGGCGAGCCCTTGCACGAGCATGGTCTGATCAAAGATGAACAAGAGTTGAAAGACCGAGTGGCCGAATTGCTTAAGTCGGTTGGACTGTCGGCGCTCGATATGGTCAAGTACCCGCACCAATTTTCAGGAGGGCAGCGCCAGCGTATTTCCATTGCGCGTGCTTTGGCCACCGCCCCAGAATTCTTGGTCTGTGACGAGCCCACATCGGCTTTAGATGTCAGCGTGCAAGCCCAAGTGCTGAACATCATGAAAGATTTGCAGCGCGAACGCGGCCTCACCTATTTGTTCATCTCGCACAACTTGGCCGTGGTCAGGCATGTGAGCGACAAAGTGGGCGTGATGTATTTAGGACAGTTGGTGGAGTTGGCAGACAAGCACACCTTGTTTGACAATCCGCAGCACCCTTACACGCGCATGCTGTTAGACGCCATTCCCAAAATGAAAGACACAGGACGTGCCCGAACGCCTGTTCAAGGCGAGGTGCCCAACCCGCTGAATCCACCCCCAGGTTGCAGTTTCAATCCGCGTTGCCCCTTGGCCAATGCGAGGTGCAAAACAGAGCGCCCAGTGCTGAAAGACCTGAACGGCATCAAGATAGCTTGCCATGCTGTGGAAGAAGGGCGCCACTGAGGCCAAAAAAAAGACACCCGAGGGTGTCTTTTTTGCTGGCGCTGTGAATCAGTTCACAGTGACAAAGAACATCTTGGGCGCATCGTTGGAGTTGTGCGTCATGGTGACATTCTTTTTCATGGACCATGGGCGCATCTGGTGGTGCAAAGGAATGTACAAAACTTCATCGCGTGTGATGGTCAAAGCTTCTTTGATCATGGCATCGCGCTTGTTTTTGTCGATTTCTGTTTTCATGGACTCGACCAAGGCGTCAACTTTGGCGTTGCTCACTTTGGACAAGTTAAAGCTGCCATCGGCGCCTTGTGTGCGCGTCATGACCAAAGACTGCAATGAATACTGCGCATCGTAGGTAGCAACGCCCCAACCCAGCAGGTAAGCGCTAGAGTCGAAGTTTTGAATTTTGGCAATGAAAGGACCAAAATTAATGGCGTTGAGTTTGGTTTTGACACCAATGCGGGCCCACATGTTCACAACAGCCTGACAAATTTCTTCGTCATTCACGTAGCGATTGTTAGGACAGTCGAGGGTGAATTCAAAACCACTTGGATAGCCTGCATCAGCCAATAGTTTTTTGGCGCCTTCAACGTCAACAGGTGCTACTTTGTCCATGTCATTGCTATAGCCATTAACGCCAGGGGCGATGATCAGGCTTGCAGGAATGGACAGGCCGCGCATGATGCTGCGTTGAATGGCAACGCGATCAATTGACATGCTCAAAGCTTTGCGAACACGGACATCCTTGAAAGGATTTTTGCCTTTAGGGCCGTATTTCAACTCGTCGCTGCCCAGGTCCAAACCAAAAAAGATGGTTCTGACTTCAGGGCCGTCCAAGACAGACAATGTGGATGTGCTGCGCAGACGAGCAACGTCTTGCGTTGGCAAGTCGGTGACGGCATCAACGTTGCCAGCCAGCAGCGCAGCAACGCGTGTGGGATCTGACTTGATAGGGGTATAGATGACGTCAGTCACGTTGCCTTGCAACTTGTCCCACCAGGCTTTGTTGTGTGTCATGACCACTTTTTGGTCGGGCTGCCATTCCTTGATGACATAAGGGCCTGTGCCATTGGTATTGTTAGATGCGAAAGTAATTTCTTTGGCCTTGTAGTCTTGAATTTTTTCAGACTTGTTCTTCACAGCCCATGGCTTACTTACAATAAAGAAAGTAGTAAAGTTATTGAACATAGTGGGGTTAGGTTTGTCCAATATGACATCCACTGTGTGATCGTCAACCCTCTTCATTTCCTTGACGCCAGCAACATAAATTTGCATAGTCCCTTGAGGCTGACGAATGCGGTCGAATGAAAACAGCACGTCGTCTGCTGTGAAAGCAGAGCCATCATTGAACTTCACATTTTTGCGCAAGTTAAAACGCACGGTAGTGGGGTTGACATTGGACCAACTGGCGGCCAAAGAGGGTTCAACTTTGTAGTTTTTGTCGTAACGCACCAAGGCTTCGTAGGTGTGACCCAAGATGTTGTTGGTGGTGGCGTGATTTTGGGAATGGGGGTCTAGCGTCAAGATGTCGTTTTGAGCGGCCCATTTAAATTCGACAGCCTGAGCGGAGGTAGCACCAAGCAGGGCTGCCGTAACGCCAATCGCGAGCGTCAGCAGGCGAGAGGTTTTGAGGAAAAGTCGGTACATTCTAAATCCTGTCTAAGTTGTTTAACACCATCATTCTAGGGGAGGGTGGTCCCATGTCGCAAGCCCAATCAGGGTTATTGCCAAGTGCGACAATTCCGATTTTATGGGTTTTAATGTGTTTTTTGCATCCACGGGCAAATCATCTATGAACGCGATCTTGTTTCAATCGGCCAATGTCCTAGATGTGGCGTCTTTGCAACTGCAAGCAGACCAAGACGTTTGGGTAGAAAACGGCCTTATCAAATCGGTGGTACCCCACCAAGCCGACGTTTTCATTGCGTCAGGTACCAAAGTAGTCAAAGCCCAAGGTAAAACCCTGATGCCGGGCTTGATCGACTGCCACGTGCATGTCATTGCCGCCCATTTGAACCTCAATGTCACGGCCAATCAACCCAACGTGTTTGCCACATTGCGCGCTTTGCCCATCATGAAGGGCATGCTCATGCGCGGTTTCACCACGGTGCGCGATGCGGGCGGGGGTGACTGGAATTTGGCCGAAGCCACGCGCACCGACATGGTGGAGGGGCCCCGTATTTTTGCCTCGGGTCGTGCGCTGTCGCAAACAGGTGGCCATGGCGATGGCCGTCCGCGAAGTGATGTGATTGAGCCCTGCGGGTGCTCCAGCCGGGTTGGTGCTTTGGCGCGGGTGGTCGATGGTGTTGACAATGTGCGACTGGCGGTGCGGGAAGAAATCATGAAGGGTGCCAATCAAATCAAGATCATGGCCTCAGGCGGTGTGGCTTCGCCCAACGATCCTATTCATTATTTGGGCTATTCAGAAGCTGAAATCAGAGCCATTGTGGAAGAGGCAGAGCATGCGGGTACTTATGTGATGGCACACGCCTACACACCCAAGGCGATCCAACGGGCCGTTGCATTTGGTGTGCGAAGCATTGAGCATGGCAACTTGATCGATGAAGCCACAGCCCATTTCATGGCCGAAAAGAATGCTTACATGGTGCCCACCTTGATTACTTATGAAGCATTGGCCAATGAAGGCGCCAGCCTGGGACTGCCTGCAGTATCTGTGGCCAAAATTGAAACAGTTCGCAGCCAAGGCCAGAAGGCTTTGGAAATTCTGGCCAAGGCGGGCGTGAAAATGGCCTTGGGCACCGATTTGTTAGGCGAGTCACACCGCCATCAGTCAGAAGAGTTGCGCATTCGTGCCAGCATTTTGGGCAATGGTGCAGCCTTGCAGCAAGCTACTTTGAACGCGGCTGAGTTGTTGAACATGTCAGGGCAATTGGGTGTGGTGAAGGCCGGCGCCATTGCCGATTTGCTGCTGGTCAATGGCAACCCGCTGACGGATATTTCTTGCTTGTTGGGCCAAGGCGATCACATTGAAGTGATTGTGAAAGACGGCAAGTTGTACAAGCACTGAGTGCTTTTTTGTAAAGTGCTTCAGGTATAGCGCTTGTTGCGCAAATTGTTTTTCATTTCGCGCAAAGCAGGTTGCAGGGTCTCACCAATGCGCAGCGCCACGGTGGTGGCCAAAATGTCAATGATGAGCAAGTGCAAAAGCCGCGACACCATGGGGCTGTAGCGGTCGTAGCTTTCAGGGTGATCGGCTGTTAAATGAATTTGACCTGCTGTGGCCAAGGGTGAACCGCTGGCCGTGATCACGATGGTGGTAGCGCCACGTTTGCGTGCAATGTCGCAGGCGTCCATCAAATCGCGCGTGCGGCCTGAATTCGAAATGACCACCACACAATCGCCTTGGCCCAGCATGGAGGCGCTCATCACTTGCATGTGGCCATCGCTGTAGGCAATGGTGTTCATGCCCAACCGAAAAAACTTGTGCTGAGCGTCTTGCGCCACAATGCCCGAATTGCCCACACCGTAAAACTCAATGCGCTTGCCAGTGCTGTGGGTCTGGGCCAAGGCCTGAACGGCTTGGTCTAGCGCGGAGGCAGAGGCGTCGTTGCGGTATTTCAAAAATGCCGCCACGGTGTTGTCGATCACCTTCACCATCACGTCGGTGGTTTTGTCGTCGGCGTCCACGCTGCGGTGAATGAAGGGCACGCCTTCGCTCACACTGCCCGCCAGTTTGAGTTTGAAATCAGACAGGCCGTCATAACCCACGCTTCTGCAAAATCGCACCACGGTGGGTTTGCTCACATGTGCGCGTTCTGCCAGTTGTGTCACCGGTAAATTGGCAAAAGCACGCGGGTCTAGCAACACCAATTTGCCAACGCGTTGCTCAGCAGGCGCCAAGGAAGGCAGTGAAGCTTTGATGCGGTCTAGCATGGTTTAAATTTCCTCAGACCAACAAAATCCGTCACGTGCAATCATGGCGCTTGAAGCACTGGGGCCCCAAGTGCCTGCTGCGTAATGCCGTGGTCCTTGCGTGTCTGCAGCCCAGTGTTGAAGAATGGGCTCAACCCAGCGCCAGGCTTCTTCTTGCTCGTCACTTCGAACAAATAAATTCAAACGGCCATCGAGTACATCTAGCAGCAAACGCTCGTAGGCGCCCACGCGATCGCTGCCAAAACGTTTGTCAAAATCGAGATCAAGGTGAACCGGACTGAGTTGGGCCGATGCTTGCTTGCCATTCTGAAGGCGTTTGTTTTGTCCCTCGGCAAAAAGATGCAATGCCAAACCGTCTTTAGGCTGCAAGTGAATGATGAGTTTGTTAACGCCGCCGGAGGGTGCTTGAAAAATGGCATGCGGTGTGGGCCGAAAATTGATTTCAATGTAGCCTTCGCGCGATGCCAAGCGTTTTCCAGTTCGAATGTAAAAAGGCACACCCGCCCAACGCCAGTTTGCAATTTCAGTTCGGAGCGCGACAAAAGTTTCGGTGCTGCTGTTGGCGTTGACACCGGTTTCTTCGCTGTACCCAGGAACGGCGTGGCCATTCAAATTACCTGGGCTGTATTGGCCGCGCACCACGTGTTGGGTGAGGGTTTCAGGGGTCCATGGTTTGAGCGCGCGCAAGACTTTGAGCTTCTCATCGCGAATGGCATCGGCATGCGCATTGATGGGCGGCTCCATGGCAATGGCGCATAACAATTGCAGCGCATGGTTTTGCACCATGTCGCGCAGTGCGCCGGTTTTTTCATAAAACGCACCACGTTTTTCAACGCCGAGTTCTTCCGCAATCGTGATCTGAATGTTGGCAATGTGTTCACGTCGCCACAAGGGTTCAAACAAGGCGTTGCCAAAGCGCATGGCAAACAGGTTTTGCACTGAAGGCTTGCCCAAGTAATGGTCAATTCGAAAAATCTGGTCTTCACCAAAAACCTTGCGCACGTTTTGGTTGATGGCGCGGTTTGATTGGAGGTCGTGGCCCAAGGGTTTTTCCAACACGATGCGTGTTTTGGGGGTGTTTAGTTTGGCCACGGCCAGTTGTTCACAAACGGTGTTGAACAAGCTAGGCGCAGTGGCCAAATACATCACGACGTGATCTGTTTCGCGCTCTCCCAATCTCGCCGCTAATTTGGCGTAGTCGTCGGGATTTGACAAGTCCACACGCTCGTATTGCAGCATGGCCTTGAACCGTGCAAATTCTTCATCATTGGGGCGTTTGGCACCCTCGACCTGCTCAAAACGAGATTGGATGAGCGTGCGGTATTGCTCATCCGACATGCTGTCACGAGCAACGCCAATGATTCGGCCGCCCTCGGGCAGGGTACCGTGGCGGAATGCTTGAAACAGGGCGGGCATCAATTTGCGCCACACCAGGTCGCCGGTGCCGCCAAAAAAGACTAAATCAAAAGACATGTTTATTTGTTACATAAAAATGAGTTTGTAATGTAACTTTGTTTCATCGATAATTCAAGCATTGAATTAATTTATTTGCCATGAACCAACTCGACGCGCTCAAATCACACACCACCGTTGTGGCAGACACTGGTGACTTCAAACAATTGGCCCAGTTCCAACCCCAAGACGCGACCACCAACCCGTCGCTCATCTTGAAGGCTGTTCAAAAACCCGAGTACGCGCCTTTGCTTTCTGAGTCAGTTGCAGCGCACAAAGACGAGACTTTGGATGTGGTGATGGACCATTTGTTGGTGCGTTTTGGTTGCGAAATTTTGAAGACCATTCCCGGTCGTGTGTCTACGGAAGTGGATGCCCGTTTGAGTTTTGACACAGCGGCCACCTTGGCGCGTGCGCGTCGTTTGATGAGCCTCTATGAAGCGCAAGGTATTTCTCGCCAACGTGTGCTGATCAAAATTGCGGCCACTTGGGAAGGCATACAAGCGGCCGCTGAATTAGAGCGTGAAGGGATTCACACCAACCTCACCTTGTTGTTCTCGTTTGCGCAAGCGGTGGCTTGCGGTCAAGCCAAGGTGCAGCTCATTTCGCCGTTTGTGGGGCGCATTTATGACTGGTATAAAAAAACAGCTGGCGCTGCTTGGGATGAGGCTTTGAATGCAGGCGCCAACGATCCCGGTGTGAAGTCTGTGCGCGCCATTTACAACTACTACAAAAGAAATGACATTGCCACCGAGGTGATGGGTGCGAGCTTTCGGAACGTGGGTCAAATTGTGGCCTTGGCCGGTTGTGATTTGCTCACCATCAGCCCTGACTTGTTGGCCCTGCTTTCCGCCAACGAAACTGCTTTGACCGCTTCGCTTGACGCACAAGCCGCCAAGGGCATGGACTTGCCTTTGCTTGCATACAAGGAATCAGGTTTCCGTTTTGCATTGAACGAAGACGCCATGGCCACTGAAAAATTGGCAGAAGGCATTCGTGCTTTCTGTGTCGATGCCATCAAGTTAGAAGGCTTGATGTTGGCAGCGCAAAACGCTTCATGAGTAGCAAGAAAAATTGAGCAGAAGGGGCAAACATGCGAGCTGATCAAACTGCGGCTTGGAAAAACTTGGCTGAACATGCCAAGACTTTTTCTAACTTTGATTTGCGCACTGATTTTGTGCGCGATGCCGGGCGCGCAGTGCACTTTAGCCAAGAGGCGCCAGGCGTGTTTGCAGACTTATCAAAGAATCATTGGGATGCCAATGTGGAGGCGCAGTTGTTGGCTTTAGCGAAGCAAACTGGCGTATTGGAGCTCCGCAATCGCATGTTCCAAGGCGATGCCATCAACACCACAGAAAATAGAGCGGTGATGCATTGGTTGTTGCGTCAACCCGCGCAAGGTGCTTCTGTTGATGCGTTGCCTTCTGAACTGAAGTCTTCTTTGAAAGATGTGCATCACACCTTGAATGCCATGTTGGCGTTTGCTGAAAAAATTCGCGCAGACGAGCACATTATCGATGTGGTGAACATCGGCATTGGGGGTTCTGATCTGGGCCCGCAGATGGCTGTAATGGCCTTGCAGTCTTTCGCCATGAAGGGCAAACGCTTTCACTTTGTGTCCAATGTGGATGGCCATGAACTCGATGCGGTGTTGCAAGGCTTGAAGGCTGACAGTACCTTGTTCTTGGTGGCTTCCAAAACATTCACTACCTTGGACACCATGACCAACGCGGTGTCGGCCAAGCGTTGGTTTGAAGCGCAAGGTGGCACGAATGTGTCGCGTCACTTTGCGGCGCTCACCACCAACGTGGAAGCAGCTGGCAAATTTGGCATTCAAACTTGTTTTGGCTTCTGGGATTGGGTGGGCGGCCGTTATTCATTGTGGTCGCCCATTGGTTTGCCCTTGGCCATTGCCATCGGTGCAGACAACTTCCGTGCATTTTTGGCAGGTGCGCATGCCATGGATCAGCACTTCTTGAATGCCGAGCCTGCGCAGAACTTGCCTGTGCGCTTAGGTCTGCTGGATGTTTGGTATCGCAACTTTTTGCACTACACCACTCGCTGCATTGCGCCGTATCACAGCGCCTTGAAACGCTACGCGCCTTACTTGCAGCAACTTGAAATGGAGAGCAATGGCAAGCAGGTGGACCAGGCGGGGCACACTTTGCCGTATGGTACCTCGCCCGTTTTATGGGGCGAGCCAGGTACCAATGGACAGCATGCGTTTTTTCAAATGCTGCACCAAGGAATCGATGTGGTACCACTTGAATTTGTGGCTGTTAAAAACGCCACACATGCTTTGCCGGATCACCAAGCTTTGTTGTTGTCCAATGCGCTGGCGCAGGCGCAAGCTTTGATGCTGGGCAAGACACATGCGAATGGTCACAAAAACTTTGTAGGTAACCGTCCTAGTACATTTATCTTGCTGGAAGACTTAACGCCCTTCAATTTAGGTGCATTGATTGCACTGCAAGAACACCGCGTGTTTGTGAGCGGTGCCGTGTGGGGCATCAACAGCTTTGACCAATGGGGTGTGGAGCTGGGTAAGGTGTTGGCCAAAGACATTCATGCGCGCATTTTGTCGGGTGATGTAGCGGGTTTGGATGCTTCTACGGCACAGTTGTTACGCAAAATTCGATAGGCTATTTTTTGTCGGTATGTCGCTCAATTGAATTGTCTGAGTTGAGCGCGACGAAAAAAAACCCCGCAATTGCTTGCGGGGTTTTTTGTGTGCGGTCAAAGGCCTTTGCAGACCCTTGAAGCAGCGAGCAATTACATGCCCATGCCGCCCATACCACCCATGCCGCCCATGTCAGGCATGCCACCGGCGCCAGATTCATCTTTAGGTGCTTCTGAAATCATGCACTCTGTGGTCAGCATCAAAGAGGCCACGGACGCTGCGTTTTGCAAAGCAGTGCGTGTCACTTTGGTGGGGTCCAAAATGCCCATTTCAATCATGTCACCGTAGGTGTCGTTGGCTGCGTTGAAGCCGTAGTTGCCTTTGCCAGCCAAAACAGCGTTGACTACCACAGATGGCTCGCCACCTGCGTTGTACACAATCTCGCGCAAAGGCGCTTCGATGGCTTTCATCACCAGCTTGATACCAGCGTCTTGGTCAGCGTTGTCGCCCTTGATGGTGCCAGCGTTTTGACGAGCGCGCAGAAATGCCACACCGCCGCCAGCCACAATGCCTTCTTCCACAGCAGCGCGGGTAGCGTGCAATGCATCTTCAACGCGGGCTTTCTTTTCTTTCATTTCGACTTCGGTGGCAGCGCCAACCTTGATCACGGCAACACCGCCAGCCAACTTGGCCACGCGCTCTTGCAGTTTTTCACGATCGTAGTCAGAAGTGGCTTCTTCGATTTGAACGCGGATTTGTTTCACACGTGCTTCGATGTCGCCAGCAGCGCCAGCACCATCGATGATGATGGTGTTTTCTTTACCCACTTCGATGCGCTTGGCTTGACCCAAGTCTGCCAATGTCACTTTTTCGAGTGTCAGGCCAACTTCTTCAGCAATCACTTTGCCGCCAGTCAAGATAGCGATGTCTTCCAACATGGCTTTGCGACGATCGCCAAAGCCAGGAGCCTTCACAGCCACAACTTTCAAGATGCCGCGGATGGTGTTGACCACCAAAGTAGCCAAGGCTTCGCCTTCAACTTCTTCAGCAACGATCAACAAAGGACGGCCTGCTTTTGCAACTGCTTCCAATGTGGGCAACAAGTCACGGATGTTGCTGATCTTCTTGTCGAACAACAACACGAAGGGGTTGTCGAGCAAAGCAGCTTGCTTCTCGGGGTTGTTGATGAAGTAAGGTGACAGGTAGCCACGGTCGAATTGCATGCCTTCAACGATGTCGAGTTCGTTGTCGAGTGACTTGCCGTCTTCAACAGTGATCACGCCTTCTTTGCCCACTTTGTCCATGGCTTTGGCAATGATTTCGCCAATGCTGTGGTCGCTGTTTGCAGAGATAGAACCGACTTGAGCGATTTCTTTGGTGGTTGTGGTGGCCTTAGTGGCTTTCTTCAACTCTTCGATCAAGGCTGTCACAGCTTTGTCGATACCGCGCTTCAAGTCCATGGGGTTCATGCCGGCGGCAACGTACTTCATGCCTTCGTGAACAATGGCTTGAGCCAACACGGTAGCGGTTGTTGTACCGTCACCTGCGTTGTCAGAAGTCTTAGAAGCAACTTCCTTGACCATCTGGGCGCCCATGTTTTGCAACTTGTCTTTGAGTTCGATTTCTTTGGCCACGGACACACCGTCCTTGGTCACGGTGGGGGCGCCGAAAGAGCGCTCGAGCACCACATTGCGACCCTTAGGGCCCAAAGTTACTTTGACCGCGTTGGCCAAAATGTTCACGCCTTCAACCATGCGTGCGCGGGCTTCGCCGCCGAAAATTACGTCTTTTGCTGCCATTTTGATATTCCTTAAAGATTGATTGGTTGGGGACAGAGCGGTCATGCGCTTTGCGCGTTGGCCGATCTTTCCCGCAATTTATTTATTTTTCGACCACGGCGAAGAGGTCTTCTTCTTTCATGACCAACAGCTCATCGCCCATGACCTTGACGGTTTGGCCGCTGTACTTGCCGAACAACACGCGGTCGCCGACTTTCACGTTCATGGCCAAGACTTCGCCTTTGTCATTGCGCTTGCCTGGGCCCACAGCCAAGACTTCGCCTTGATCAGGCTTTTCAGCGGCTGCGTCAGGAATCACGATGCCTGAGGCAGTTTTGGTTTCGCTTTCGACACGTTTAACGATTACGCGATCGCCGAGAGGACGTAGTTTCATTGCATCTCCTAAATATGAAACAAGGTTAAAAAACAAAAAGTATTCAGAAATTGAATACTTAAGGGTTCATAAGAGGATGCTGACGTTGTTAGCACTCATCTCCTGAGAGTGCTAATGATAAGGGCAATTGAAGTTATTTCAAGAGCTTCACTTTATATTGGGGGTGAAATCAGGGGTTTTCTCTGGGAAAGAAAGTTAATGTCAGCCATGCAAATCAAAACACAGGTCAATGGCCAGTCAGTACTTTGGACTGCGGATGCGGGGGCCAATGTGCTCCAAACCTTGCGCAACCAAATGGGTTTGACCGCGACGCGATACGGTTGTGGTCAAGAGCAATGCGGTACATGCCATGTCTTGATTGATGGCCAATCAAAGCCCACCTGCCAATTGCCGATTGATGCATTGGTGGGGCACAGTGTTGTGACCCTAGAGTCTGCGAAGAATCCTGACTTGCCCAGCACGCCTTTCTTAAAAGCACTGCAATCAGCCTTCATTGCCGAGCAAGCTGCACAGTGTGGTTATTGCACCAGTGGGCTACTGATCAGCGCAACCGCTTTGTTAATGAGCGCGCATGAAACGGTGTCTGACCTGCAAATCCGTGAAGCCCTGGAGCCTCATCTCTGTCGCTGCGGCACACATATCCGTGTGTTGAGGGCGGTGAAAAAAGCAGCGCTTCAGTGTGGCTTGAAAGTGGTTCACTCTGAGGTGTCAGCATGAGCCAACCCTTAATCCCCTCCGTGAGTTTGAAAACCAATCCATTGCTGGCGCAGTGGCTGCGCTTTGAAGCCAATGGCACTGTGACGGTGTTCACGGGCAAAGTCGAATTGGGCCAAGGCATCTTGCATGCACTGAAGCTGATGGTGGCTCATGAGTTGGATCTGCCTGTGTCCAGCATTCACATCCAGGAAGCCAACACCCATCAAAGCCCCGACGAGGGCATGACGTCTGGGAGCTTGTCCGTCCAAGATTCGGGTCTGGCCATTAGGCAGGCTTGTGCACATGCTGTGCAGCTTTTTAAAATGCACGCATGTGCTTCTTACTCAGAGCTGCGTTCATGCGTCGACGCGCAGTTACCCGTTGATGTCACGGTGCACACCAAGTCCACGGCCTTGACGCTGATCAATGGTCGCGATGATCTCGACGCACTCGTCAATGGCGAGCCCATCTTCCTCCACGACCTCGGAATTAATTCTGCTCTGACCCCAATTAAACATGGGCGGATGGTAAGGGGGCCAGGGTTGCGTAGCACTTTGCGCGCTGATGGATGGTCTGAAGCTGTGGCGGGACTGCTTGAGGGTGTCAAGGCGTTTCGGGATGGCAGTTTGTTGGGTGTTGTTGCTTCCACTGAAGAGTTGGCTGAAAAGGCGGCGAGTAAGTTGCAGCGTTTGCTGAAGTGGGATGTGGAGCGCTTGCCTGATTGCCGCGAGGGAGGCGTGGATTTGTTTGAAGTTGCACCCGCGATGGACTCGCAGGTGTTTCATGAAGCGGGTCAGATGGCAGATGCAAGCAAAGATTCAGATCAGGACGCCAAGGTTTACGAAGCGGTTTATTTCAGGCCCGCTTTGCACCATGCTTCGATGGGGCCCAGTGTGGCGCTGGCTGTTTGGGAATCTGCTGATGCAAAGAGTGGTTTGAAAGTGTGGAGCCACTCGCAAGGTATTTTTCCTTTGCGCAAAGATTTGGCTTTAGCGTTTGGTGTGGATGCACAGCAGATTGAAGTCCAGCACATGAGGGGTGCTGGCTGTTACGGACACAACGGTGCGGACGATGTGGCCTATGACGCTGCGTGGTTGGCTAGGCATGTGCCGGGGCAATGTGTGCGTGTGCAGTGGTCGCGTGAGGAAGAGATGCAGCAATCGCCGCTGGCGCCTGCGATGCGTGTCAAATTACAAGCCACAGTTCAAGCAAGCACTGAAACGACAAACTTTGAGCGTCGTCAGGATGGCAGCGGCATCGAGTTGCTCACTTGGCAACACGACGTCTGGAGTCAAGGCCACAGTTCAAGACCTGGCCGCGCGGCTACGCCAGCATTCAAAGACAGTTGGCAAACTGAAAAAAACTTTCCCGTCCTAGAGCCTATCAATGTCGCGGCAGCAGCAGGCGCTGGCGCAGAACGAAATGCCGTGCCTCCTTACATCAGCACGCATGTGAAAGTGAATGCGCATCGCTTGTTGGGCTTGCCCTTTAGAACCTCGGCCATGAGAGGTTTAGGCGCGCATGCCAATGTGTTTGCCTGCGAAAGCTTCATGGATGAAATTGCACATGACCAAGGCCTCGACCCAGTCGAATTTCGTTTAAGCAAGTTAGAAGACCCGCGTGCCATCGCTGTCATCAAAACCCTTGCAGATCAAGTGAATTGGTTAGAGCGAAGACAAAGCGTTTCGCAAAAAGAGGGCTGGGGTTTGGGCATTGCCTACGCAAGGTACAAAAGCAAAGGCGCTTATTGCGCCGTGGTGGCAGAAGTAGAAGTGACGCACCAAGTGAGTGTCTGCAACTTATGGGTGGTGGCCGACATTGGTGAAATCATCCATGCCGATGGTGCCATCTCGCAATTGGAAGGCGGCGCCATTCAATCGACCAGTTGGGCATTGAAAGAACAAGCGCATTGGGATTCAGAAAATATCACCAGCACGCATTGGGAGGCTTATCCCATCTTGCGTTTCAGCGAGGTGCCTGAGGTAGAAGTGCATCTCAGGCCAGGTAATTCTGAAAATGGTGAAACGCTCAATCCTCCCTTAGGTGCGGGTGAAGCCACACAAGGCCCGACAACTGCTGCCATTGCCAATGCGGTGTTTCATGCAGTGGGTGTGCGTGTTCGGCAATTACCGATGTCGCCAGACAACTTAGCGAAAGCTGCGCTGTCGTAAGTAAAGGTATTTAGCTGTTGAAGTGGCTTAGGCCACAGGTAAAAAGCCGCCCTTGGTGCGAAGCGCGGCATGCTCTTGACAGATCAAAATATCGATCATGGCCTGAGCTTCTGCCACGCAAGTGCTGGTTGACCGAACACCCGCGGTGTACATGGTGGCCAATTCAAATTCGAGTGGCAAGTTGGCCACCAAATCAATGCCAGGTGTTATCAAAATTTCTGTGACCTGTGTGCAGCCAATGACATGCGGGTCATCGCAAGCGGCCATGGCATTCATGGCGGCATTGCCGTTGGGGTAAGGGTGCAGTTTGCTGGCCACTGTATCGGCAATGCCCAAACCATTGAGCACTTTCATAAAGTGAATGCCCGCAGTGGCCAACTGGGGGTCGGGAAAATAAATGCTGGTCGCGGCCAACATGGCAGCCTTCAAATGCTCGGCGGTGTCAACTTGCGGCCAAGGCGTGCCGCTCTTCACGGCCACGCCTGTTTTGACAGGCCCCAAATGACGCGCACTGCCCGCCAATACATGCCCTGACGCTGTGAGCTGCTCAGTGAGTGCCGCTGTCAAAATGACCACATCGCATGGTGCACCATCTAGGAGCTTTTGCTTCATCAAACCCACAGCACCAAAGGTGCATATGAGTTGCGTTTCAGTCGTGCTTTCAATCGAAGCTTTTAAAGCGTTGACCAAGCCTTGTGCGGCACCGCCGCTGAGCAAATGAAAGAAGCGCGACAAAACAATTAATCCAATTTGATGTTGGCTGACTTGATCACACCAGCCCATTTGGCAATGTCGTCTTGCAAATATTTGTCAAATACCACAGGGTTCATGACCAAAGGTGCTGCGCCTTGTTTGGCCCACTGCTGTTTAACATCTTGTTGTGAAGCAATTTTGGAAACGGCTTCATTCAATTTGTCGACAATGGCTTTGGGCGTGCCTTTGGGCGCCATGATGCCAAGCCAAATGGTGGCTTCATAGCCCGCAACACCGGCTTCGTTCAGGGTGGGCACATCGGGCAACACATCGGAGCGCACTTTGCCGGTGGCGCCCACAGCTTTCACTTTACCTGCCTTGACTTGTTCGGTCATGGTGGTGACAGCATCAAACATCATGTCGACTTGGCCGCCCAGCACATCTGTGCGTGCGCCAGAGCTGCCTTTGTAGGGCACGTGCACCATGTCAATCTTGGCCATGCTTTTGAACAATTCGCCAGCCATGTGATAGGGGGTACCAGGACCCGATGATGCGTAGTTCAATTTGCCAGGCTCTGCTTTGGCCACGCGAATGACGTCAGCCAAAGTGTTCATGCCTTTGGTGGGGTTGACCACCAACACCAAATCAGAATAGTTGATGGGGGCGACGCCCACAAAGTCTTTCATCAAACCATAAGGCTTGTTGGGAATGAGTGTTTCGTTCACCGTTTGTGTGTTCGACATGAGCAGCAAGGTGTAACCATCGGGAGCAGCTTTGGCCGCTAAGTCTGTGCCAATGACCGAGCCTGCACCAGGCTTGTTGTCGACCACAAAAGTTTGACCCAAGCTGTCTTGCAGACGCTGCGCCATGAACCGCGCATAGTTGTCGGCAGGGCCGCCTGTGGCAAAAGGCACAATGATTTTGACAGGGCGCGCGGGGTAGTTTTGCGCGTGGGCTTGCTGCGACAAAAAGATGCCTGTGCCGATAAACAGCAAACTTGCCAAGGCAAGCCACATGTTGCGGCGAGTTTGAGAGGTCTTCTGCAAAGCTTGCGTGGAAGTCCGGTTGGCCTGAGTTGATTGTCTAAACGAGGTCATGAGAGTCTCCGAGAGTTCTAAAATATTTTGAAGGCGTGAAGAAGTTGGCTCAGTGGCTTATTCGACTTTGCCAATTTTCTTGACCACGTCGGTCATGCGTTTGGCATCGGCTTGAACGTATTTTTCAAAATCGAGGCTGTCCAAATACTGCACAGGGCTGCCGGTGTTTTGAATCACTTCGCGGGCTTTGGTATCTTGAGCGGCCATTTTGGCGGCAGCACGCAATCGCTGCGCAATGGGCTCGGGTGTGCCGCTGGGAATGAACAAGCCAGACCACTGCGCGTACTCGGCATTGAAGCCTAAATCTTTCAAGCTGCTCACGTCGGGCATGGATGCCAATGCGCCGTTGCCCCAGTGACCCAGCACACGAATTTTGCCGGCTTTGACATGCTGCAAGACTGTGGCGGGGCCTGTGGACAATGCGTCAATTTGACCGCCCAACATGGCCACGACTGCTGGGCCTGCACCCGTGAACGGAATGTGGGTCATTTTGATGCCTGCGGTTTGCGCCAAAATTTCCATGGGAACGTGCATGGTGCCGTAGTTACCCGACGAGCCATAGTTGATAGCACCAGGACGTTTGCGCGCATCTTCAACAAACTCTTTAACAGTCTTCCAAGGCGCGTCAGCGCGCACGGCTAGCACCGTTGGGTCTGCGGTGTAACGTGCAATGGGTCGCAGCTCGTTCAGCAAGAACATGGGGTTGCGGCCTAACAAGGCATCGGCTTCAGGGATGACGGTCAATGAAGACAAGGCCAAGAGAACGGTATAGCCATCGGGCTTGGAACGTGCTGCCACACCCATGCCAATGCCGCCACCTGCACCGCCTTTGTTTTCAATGATCACTGGCTGACCCAGTTCACGGCTCATGGCTTCTGCCACGGGGCGAGCCACAATGTCCGCTAAGCCACCGGGTGGGAACGGCACGATCATGGTGATGGATTTGGTCGGGTAGGGGGCAGCTTGCGCCATGGCAGAAACCTGTCCGGCCATGTTCAGAAGCAAACTGCTGGCGAGAACACTGGCTGTACCAAGGAAATACTGGCGAACTGTTTTTGATGGATGCATCGATTGAAAGAAATTCATGAGGTCTCCTGCATTGTTTTGGGGCGCATGGGCTTTCAATCAGACTCTAACACTGCAGTCCATTTTCTGCATGAACCTATGTCACAGCGGGGCATCAATCAGTGAGCGGACCTCACCGATCAAATTCTCGGGAAGAGTCACAATACGAGCTAGATCAATCTTATTTGAAGGTGCCCTTCATCATGCGCATTGTTGCTTTCTTTTACCAAGACCAACCCCATGTGGGTCTGGTGTCTCAAGACTCAACCACAGTCACACCGTTTGACATGCCTTTGGCCGATCGCGAACTTGGCGCCCTCACGCTGGTAGACACGCTGTCGCGCGGTGAACCCTTGCCCGCCTTAGGCGCCGCCATTCCTTTAAAAGACGTGCAATTGCGCGCCCCATTGCCCCACCCCCGCCGCAACATCTTTTGCGTTGGGAAAAACTACCACGCACACGCCAAAGAGTTTGCGCGCAGTGGCTTTGACAGCAGTGCCAAAGCCGGCGGCGAAATTCCAGCCGAGCCCATCATCTTTACCAAAGTGCCAGAGTGCGTCATTGCCACAGGCGAAGCCATCGAGATGCCCAAGGTGTCAACGGCCATTGACTACGAAGCCGAATTGGCCGTGATCATTGGCAAAGGTGGAAAGGGCATTACCAAAGCCAACGCCATGCAGCATGTTTGGGGTTACACCATCGTCAACGATGTGACGGCACGCGACTGGCAAAACAAACACATGCAATGGCACATGGGCAAGTCATTTGACACCTTCTGCCCCATGGGCCCATGGTTGGTGAGTGCCGACGAAATGGACGGCCAGAACACCCACGTGCGTTGCTACGTGAATGGCGAAGAGCGCCAGAACGCCGCCACTGCTGATTTGATTTTTGACATTCCCACGCTCATTGAAACTTTGAGTGCGGGCATTACCTTGTACCCTGGTGACGTCATTGCCACAGGCACACCGGTGGGTGTGGGGATTGGCTTCACACCGCCCAAATATTTAAAGTCGGGCGATGTGGTGCGCGTGGAAATCGATGGCATTGGCGCCATCGAAAACCCCGTTCAATAATTACTTCAAGCCCGCAGCCGCACGCAGTGTGGCTGCCATGTTGGTGCGCTCCCAAGTGAAGTCGGGCTCGTCGCGGCCGAAGTGGCCATAAGCAGCTGTTTTGGTGTAGATGGGGCGCAAGAGGTCTAGCATTTGAATGATGCCCTTAGGACGCAAGTCAAAGTGCTCGTTCACCAAAGCGGCAATCTTGTCATCAGAGATCACGCCAGTGCCTTCAGTGTTGATCGTGATGTTCATGGGGCGTGCCACACCAATGGCGTAGGCCACTTGAATTTGGCACTTGGTGGCCAAGCCCGCAGCCACAATGTTCTTGGCCACATAGCGCGCTGCATAAGCAGCTGAGCGGTCAACCTTAGAAGGATCTTTGCCTGAGAAGGCACCGCCGCCGTGAGGGCAAGCACCGCCGTAGGTGTCCACAATGATTTTGCGACCGGTCAGGCCGCAATCACCTTGAGGTCCGCCAATGACGAAACGTCCAGTGGGGTTGATCAAGTATTTGGTGTCTTTGAGCCACTCTTTGGGCAGCACAGGCTTGATGATTTCTTCAATGATGGCTTCGTTGAAGCTGGCCTTCATTTTGGTGGCCGACTCGCTTTGGTCGGGGCTGTGCTGAGTGGACAAGACCACGGTGTCAATGCTGTGGGGCTTGCCGTCCACATAGCGCATGGTCACTTGGCTTTTGGCATCGGGGCGCAAGAAAGGCAGGCGGCCGTCTTTGCGCAACTGGGCTTGACGCTCTACCAAACGGTGCGCGTAGTAAATGGGCGCAGGCATGAGGTCGGGGGTTTCGCTGCAAGCGTAACCAAACATCAAACCTTGGTCGCCGGCACCGGTGTTCAGGTGGTCGTCGGAGGCATGGTTCACGCCTTGGGCAATGTCATTGGACTGCTTGTCGTAGCAAACCATGACGGCGCAGCCTTTGTAATCAATGCCGTACTCGGTGTTGTCGTAGCCAATGCGCTTGATGGTATCGCGCGCCACTTGGATGTAGTCGACGTGGGCGTTGGTGGTAATTTCACCAGCCAAAACCACCAGACCCGTATTGGTCAGCGTTTCGGCGGCCACGCGGCTGCGGGGGTCTTGTTCAAAGATTGCGTCGAGAATGGCGTCTGAGATTTGATCGGCAACCTTGTCGGGGTGGCCTTCGGACACGGATTCTGAAGTAAAAAGATAGTCATTCGCCATGAGGGTTCTCCTAAAGTTTGGCATGCATGTTGATCTGCGCTGCCAGGATCTTTGGGCCTCGGCGAACGCTTTAGCAGATTTGTCCTAAGACAAGGCACAATTCGGGGCATGCTTAGCATGCTGAAAGAATGTGTGTGTCGCCCTGCAAGTTGCTCTGTTTAACTCAGCGACAGATATAGTTTACCAAACATAAAATGATTTTTTGGTTTCGTTTTTTTTCCCATTGGCCTTTGTGGGCTTTGCACGCCCTTGGGCAGGCCGTTGGCTGGCTAGCTTGGCTGATGTCAAAAACCTATCGCCAGCGTTTCTTAGCCAACGTCAAAACGGCGGGTCTTGGCTTTTCCCAAGCGGTGGGCGCAGTGGGGCAGGCTGGTTCGATGTCGACCGAACTGCCGCGCTTGTGGATGGGCAAAAGCCCCGCCGTGCAATGGGCTGAGGGGTCTTATTTACAAGTTGAAAAAGCCTATGCCGCGGGCCAAGGCGTTTTATTTTTAACGCCTCATATGGGCTGCTTTGAAGTGAGTGCACAGGCTTTGTGTGCCTCTTTCAGTCAAAAATATGGGCCCCTGACTGTGCTGTTTAGGCCTGCACGCAAAGAAGGTTTTGGCAAGGTCATGAAAGCTTCCCGCGCGCGTCCTGGGCTGGAAACGGCACCCACCACTTTGTCGGGTGTGAGGCAAATGATCAAAGCCCTGCGCGCTGGCAGATCGGTGGGCCTACTGCCAGATCAAGTGCCACCGCAAGGCATGGGGCAATGGACGCCCTTTTTCGGCAAGCCTGCCTACACTATGACATTGGCAGCCAGATTGGCTTTGCAAACAGGGGCCAAATTGATTTTGATTTGGGGCGAGCGTCTGCCTTGGGGGCAAGGCTACCGCATTCATGCCAGTGAACTAGGTACCCAAGATGCGGATGACGTGGATGCACTGGTTTTGCAAATCAACCAGGCCATGGAGCGCTTGATTTTGTCGCGCCCTGATCAGTACCTTTGGGGCTATGCCCGTTACAAACAGCCTCGACAGGAGTCCACCGCGTGACGCTATTGTTTGTGGGCCTCATGCGTTTGTTGTCGCACATGCCTTTGCGTGGCATCCGTGTGCTGGGACATTTTTTAGGCTGGCTGCTGTGGGCCAAGATGAAAAATCGAAAGCACATTGTGCAGACCAATTTGAGGCTGTGCTTTCCTGAAAAATCCATTGAAGAAATCAAACAACTGACCCGCGCGCATTTTGTGCAATTTGCACAGTCCTTGCTAGACAGAGCGTGGCTTTGGTATGCCCCTTTGTCGGTTGTTGAGTCGCGCTTGAAATGGGTTGGCACCCCTGCTGCTTTTTCTCAACTGGCAGCCGACACACCTAAGGTTATTTTGGCGCCCCATTTCGTTGGACTCGATGCAGGTGGCTTGGCGCTTACTTTAAAAGCCAGTAAACCTGTGGCCTTTATCTTTGTGCCGCAGCACAACAAAGTGATGGACGCGTGGGTGAATGAAGGACGTCAACGCACTGGCAATGTAAAGCCCTATTTTCGCCACGAGGGGGTGAAGAAAATCATGAGTGGCTTAAGGCGTGGTGAGATTTTGCACTTGTCACCCGACATGGACTTTGGTCCAGAGGAATCGCTGTTTGTGCCTTTCATGGGCGTGACCGCCGCAACGGTTCCGTCCTTGTCCAGATTTGCGCGCTTAGGGCATGCGCAGGTCTTGACCCTGGTAACGCGCATGACACCCCAAGGTTATGAGATGACTTTGCAAGAGGCTTGGGACAATTTTCCGACAGCCAATTTATTTGACGATACCCTCAGAATGAACGCTGAATTGGCCCAGCACATTCGCGCCACCCCATCGCAGTATTACTGGGTGCACAAGCGCTTCAAAACGCGCCCAGAGGGTGAAGCATCGGTTTATAAAAAAGCCGCTATTTCACGCTGAACAATTTCTGGGTGCTCGTGCACCACCCAATGCGAGCCTTCTTCAATGGGCACATAAGTGAGCTCGCGTACATAGGCCTCTAAGCCGACATTCAAATTAGGCAGCAAGGCGACATCTTGCATTCCCCAAAGTAGCAAGGTGGGTACCGTGATGCGCAACATCTCGTCAGGCAAAGTCAAATTTTGCAAGACATGCTCACTTGGCTTGTTGGGCTTGAGGGGCGATGCCGCATAGAAGTTAAGGCCGCCCTGCAACCCACACGACCAAGCCGCTTTGTATTGCGCTTTGACTTCGAGCGTTAACCAACTGGGCTTCACGCCTTTTTCAAAAAAGGCAAACAGCATTTCAAATTCATTGGCACTGAGTTCGGCAGCAGCTTGCGGCTCACAAAAATAATTCATGTACGCACTGGCCTCAATTTGCGCTGGATGGTCTTTTAAATCGCGCAGAAAAGTACCAGGGTGAGGCGAGTTGATGATGATGAGTTTGTGCATCAACTGAGGCATTTGATTGGCAAGGTTCCAAGCCACGCCGCCGCCCCAGTCGTGGGCGACCAAGGCTTTGAGTTCTGATGTGCCAGATTCAATTTGAATCAGCGCAGCAATGTCTTGCACCAAAAATTTAGCACGGTAGGCAGATGCCTCGGAAGGATGACTCGATTTTTCATAGCCGCGCAAATTGGGCGCCACGCATCGATAGCCACCATTGGCAGGTTTCGAAAAGTGCAGCAACATGTCGTCCCATACAAAAGCCGCTTCAGGGAAGCCGTGCAAGAACAGCAAGACGGGCGCACCCTTGGGGCCAGCCGCACGGCAACTCAAGTGAATGCCATGGGGCAATGTTTGCTGCCAAGTTTCAATCATGGGTGCCATCTGGTTCCGGTTCATGCGTCCAATCCCACATCAATTGGGCCAAGTCTTCAACGCCTTGTTTTTTGAGAGCAGAGAAAAGTTTGGCTTGTCCGCCGCCCGCTTGCAATTTGGCAATCGACAAGGCCTTGGCGCCTTCCGATCGGGTGAGCTTGTCTGATTTGGTCAGCAGTACCAAAAAGTTCAGACCCTCTTCTACCCGGGGCCGAATGACTTCGAGCAACACCTCGTCGAGTTCGGTCATGCCCAATCGGGGGTCGCACAACAGGACGATGCCTTTGAGGTTTTCCCGTGTGACCAAATAATTGGCCATGACTTTTTGCCAGCGCAATTTGTCTTGTTTGGGCACCGCAGCGTAGCCATAACCTGGTAAGTCGGCCAAAACAGCATCTGTTACCCCTTGCTTGCCCAATGAAAACAGGTTGATGTGTTGGGTGCGGCCGGGCTTTTTGGAGGCGAAGGCCAGCTGTTTTTGTTGCGTCAGTGTATTGATGCAGGTGGATTTCCCAGCGTTGGAGCGCCCTACAAAGGCAATTTCTGGCACATCGAGGGCTGGCAGGTGAAAAAGTTCAGCAGCGGTGGTTAGAAAACGGGCGGTGTGCATCCAACCCATCGGCGTGATGACCTTGACTTCCGGAACTGCTGGAAATGGCCCTGCTTTGACAGGTGTTTTCCTGACTTTGACAGCGCTTGAAAGCGAGGCTTTAGGGGCTGAAAGGGAGCTATTTTCGGTGGCCATACGGTTCAAACTTGAAGGGCGCCAGAAATGGCGTTAGCAGGCATTGTAGAATCTCGTGGTTTTGCGCCTACTATTTCGGATGTCGACCATGAAGTCAATGACTCAATTTTTCTTCGCTGCACTCACTTCAGCTTTGATGGCTGGTTCTGTATTTGCCGCTGATGTTGCCCCAAAAGCTGAAAAGCCAGATTTGGCCAAGGGCGAGGCCATTGTGGGCGGCGTTTGCGCTGCTTGCCACATGGCAGATGGCAACTCAAGCACCCCCGTCAACCCTAAGTTGGCTCAACAGCACCCTGAATACACCATCAAGCAGTTGCAAGAGTTCAAATCAGGCAAACGCGCCAACGCTGTCATGATGGGTTTTGCTTCCCAATTGAGCGACGCGGACATGCGCAATGTGGCGTATTTCTTGACCAGCAAAACGGCCAAGCCCGGATTCGCCAAAGAAAAAGAGTCTGTTGCCTTGGGTGAAAAGATTTACCGAGGTGGTATTGCTGATCGTCAAATTGCAGCCTGCTCTGGTTGCCATAGCCCGAATGGTTCAGGTATGCCTTCGCAATACCCCCGTTTGTCAGGACAGCATGCCGAATACACCACCAGCCAACTCACACAATTCCGTGACGGCATTCGCAAAAACAATTTGCAAATGACACAAGTCGCTGCCAAATTGAACGACCGTGAAATTAAGGCTGTTGCTGACTACATTGCAGGTTTGCGTTAACAGCAACACAAAGAGTTAACGCTGGTGAGTACAAAATGGGCCTTCGGGGTCCATTTTTTTGCCACTTTAACCCTTGCCAAGACGGGGTTAAAGCTGAAGTTTTCCAATGCTTGATCTTCTTTGAAAGTTAGCCATGCTGATTCACACCCAACAAGATGGATTTATACACCCCCTGAGCAGTGAAATAACGCAGCCTGAGGTTTATGCCAACCGACGCCAGTTGCTTCGCCAATGGTCGGCAGGTGCTGCCGCCATGGGCATGGCCTCTTGGGCACAACGTGAGGCGTTTGCGCAAGGCGGTGCCGCTGCGGCCAAATTGGCTGCACTCCCTGCGACTCAATCTAGCGTTCAAGGTGCCATGACCGTTGAAAAGGCAACCTCTTACAAAGATGCCACCATTTACAACAACTTTTACGAATTTGGTGTTGATAAATCAGATCCTGCCCGCAACGCACATACCCTCAAAACTGCCCCATGGACCATTGAAGTTGAAGGCTTGGTGAAAAAACCCACCCGTTTCAATTTGGAAGATGTCATGAAATGGGGCGCCATGCAAGAGCGTATTTACCGCATGCGCTGCGTAGAAGGTTGGTCTATGGTGATCCCTTGGATTGGTTATTCATTGTCCGATTTGATCAAGCGCGTCGAACCCTTGCCCAATGCCAAGTACCTTGAGTTCGTCACACAAGCCGACCCTCAAACCATGCCGGGCCTGCGCGGTGGCTACATCGATTGGCCCTACCTTGAAGGCTTGCGCATGGACGAAGCCATGCACCCTTTAAGTTTGCTCACATTTGGCATGTACGGTGAAGTGCTGCCCAAACAAAATGGTGCGCCCGTTCGCTTGGTGGTGCCATGGAAGTATGGTTTCAAAAGCGGTAAAAGCATTGTGAAAATTCGCTTTGTTGAAAAACAACCCATCGTGTCTTGGGCCAAGGCCGCACCGCAAGAATATGGTTTCTATTCCAATGTGAATCCCATGGTGGATCACCCGCGTTGGAGCCAGGCCAGTGAGCGGCGAATTGGTGAAGGCGGCTTGCTCGATAAGAAGCGCAAGACCCTCATGTTCAATGGCTATGAAGCCCAAGTAGCTTCCCTCTATGCAGGCATGGACCTTGTGAAGAACTTTTGATGCTGCGCCAGGTATTGCGCAAGCCAACGGCCAAGCTAGGCTTGGTTTTGGTTTGCTTGATACCATTTGCTTGGCTTTGCAGCGGCATTTTCTTAGACAGCTTAGGCCCCAATCCTGCAGAATATTTAATTCGTTCGACAGGCGATTGGACACTGAGATTTTTGTGCATTACTTTGTTGGTCACGCCTTTGCGCGTTATTTTCAACATGTCAGAGTTGTTGAAATTCAGGCGCAATTTAGGCGTGCTCACATTTTTTTATGCGCTGATGCATGCGCTTTGTTACAGCGTGTTTGACATGGGCCTGGCGTGGGATGAGATCGCTGAGGACATTGTCAAGCGACCCTTCATTGCAGTAGGTTTTACAGGTGCTGTCATGCTCAGTTTGTTGGCTGCCACTTCGTTCAATGCGGCCATCAAAATGCTAGGGGCTGTGCGCTGGCGCATGTTGCACCGCCTGGTCTACGCCATTGCCGTGCTGGCCATTTTGCATTTCTTTTGGATGAGGTCTGGCAAACAGGACTTCAAAGAAGTTTTTGTGTACGCCGGGATCTTAGGCGTCTTATTGGGCTGGCGAATCTGGCACGCTGCACACAGTAGGCGTCAGGCACGCGTTTGATGGCGGCAAATGGCCCCTTCAATCAAGGCACCAAGTGCTCGCCTTGAAAGGTATCGGCTGCCGTTTCGCGCTTGCGAATCAAATGCACCTGATCACCATCAATCAGCACTTCGGCTGCGCGTCCTCGGGTATTGTAGTTGCTTGACATGCTCATGCAATAAGCGCCGGCCGATAGCACGGCCAAGGTGTCGCCTGCTTGTACATTGAGTTCGCGATCGCGGCCAATCCAATCGCCACTTTCACACACAGGGCCGACCACATCGACCAATGTCGTTGCGCCAGCGCGCGGTGTGACTGGCACAATTTGGTGAAAGGCTTGGTACATGGCTGGGCGAGGCAAGTCGTTCATGGCGGCATCAATGATGCAAAAATTCTTTTGCTCGCCAGGCTTCATGAACACCACATCTGACAGGCACACACCAGCGTTGCCCACCAAGGAGCGCCCCGGTTCAATCATGAGTTGCCGCTGGCCAAAACCACGCGAATCTAACTTTGCCAACAGTTGCCGCCACAGCGTGTCTGCGGCGGGTGGTGTATCGCCGTTGTAGTCAATGCCCAAACCACCCCCAAAGTCAATGTGGTGAATGGGAATGCCTGCCGCTTCAATGTCGGCCACCAAATCAAGAATCCGGTCCATGGCGTCCAAATACGGCGTGGCTTCTGTAATTTGCGAGCCAATGTGGCAATCGATGCCCACCACGGCCAAGCCTGGCAAGGCAGCAGCGCGCTTGTAAGTTTCAACAGCGCTTTCGTGCGCAACGCCAAATTTGTTGCCTTTGAGGCCGGTCGAAATGTAGGGGTGCGTTTTAGGATCGACGTTGGGGTTCACGCGCAAACTCACAGACGCTTTTTGACCGAGCGACAAAGCGACATCGTTGAGCACTTCCAGCTCTGCTTCGCTTTCGACATTGAAGCAAGCAATTCCGAGCTCGAGTGCTTGCTTCATTTCTGCGCGTGTTTTGCCGACACCCGAAAAAATGATTTTCTCGGGTGCACCACCTGCTGCCAAAACGCGGGCTAACTCACCACCCGAAACAATGTCAAAACCACAACCTGCTTTGGCAAAGACTTGCAGCACGGCCAAATTGGAGTTGGCTTTCATGGCGTAGCAAATTTGCACTTTGCGGCCTGCAAAGCCACGTTGGTAGGCCGCCAGTGCCGACAACATGGATGCTTTGGAATAAGCAAAGACCGGCGTCCCAAATTGGGCGGCGACATCGGCAAGATTCACGTTCTCCATGCACAAGGTATTGGCTTGGTAAGCAATGTGAGGCTGTCCAGGAAGGGTGTTGGCGTTCATGGTTTTGTGGCAGGAGGTGTCTGGGGTTGGGGCGCTTCGCTTTGAAAACGAGGTATTAAAGTTTGGAGTAAAGTGGCTCGGTCTGCCGACAAGGGGTCTTGGGGGTGAACCAAGGGACCTTTTTGCCCGCAGGCAGTCAAAGCCACCGCACAAACGCCAAGAGTTTGGGCAATGACTAAAATTCTCAAAACTTTGAACATGTCACGGATTGTAATGAACGACCTTGAATTTCTGGATACGGCTGAACGCCTTTTGTCTCGCATTGAGACCAGTTGCGATCGAATCAACGATGAAACCGATGCCGACATCGATAACCAGAGAGTGGGCGGCATGATTACCATCACCTTTGGCAACCGCAGCCAAATCATTGTGAATTTGCAAAAACCCTTGCATGAAGTGTGGCTTGCCGCTAAGTCTGGGGGACACCACTACAAATTCAAAGATGATATTTGGCAGGACACCAAAGGTGAGGGAGAGTTTTTTGAAAACCTCTCGCGCTTTGGCTCAGCGCAGTCGGGCCTATCGCTAAACTTCTAATTGAGCTTCTAACTGGGCTTGCTCAATTACGAAACAAATCCAGAATCCGTTTTTTCTCATCGGGTTCTGGCAAGGTCCCGACTTTTTCGTTGCCCAAACCTAGGCTTGTGACGCCACTGCCTTTGGCATATTCCTCAAAGTACCAATCGCCATTCACGTACAACACGCCTTCAGGCGCGATGGCGTCCATGATGGGCATGTTTTTAAGGGCAGATTCCATGAAACTGATCCAAACGGGCAAACTTAAGCCCCCACCTGTTTCACGATCACCCAATTTGCGCGGTGTGTCGTAGCCAATCCAAACCACAGCCGCCAAATTGCGGTGATAGCCGGCAAACCAAGCGTCCATGGAGTCGTTGGTGGTGCCGGTTTTGCCATAAATATCGTCACGCTTTAAAGCGACGCGGGCTTTGGCCGCCGTACCAGAGCGAGTGACCTCTTGCAGCAAACTGGTCATGACAAACGCATTGCGGGGCGTGATGGCGCGATTGGCTTCGTTGACCATTTGCGGCGGACTGTCGACCAAAATTTTTCCCTTGTGATCGGTGACGCGCGTGATCATGTGCGGTTGAACGCGCATGCCACCATTGGCAAACACAGAATAGCCAGTGGCCATCTGCATGGGGGTGACTGAACCAGCGCCCAAAGCCATGGTCAGGTAGGCAGGGTGTTTGTCTTCGTCAAAACCAAATTTGGTCACCCATTCTTGGGAGTTGCGGGTGCCCACAGCTTGCAAAATGCGAATTGAAATCATGTTTTTCGATTTGGCCAAACCTTTGCGAAGTGTCATGGGGCCTTCGAAGGTGCCGTCGTAATTTTTAGGCTCCCACGGTTGACCACCCGTGACGCCAGCATCAAAAAACAAAGGCGCATCGTTGATCACCGTTGCAGGGGTAAAACCCTTTTCCAAAGCAGCTGAATAAATGAAGGGCTTGAAGCTAGAGCCAGGTTGACGCCAAGCTTGAATGACATGGTTGAATTTGTTCTTGGCAAAATCGAAACCGCCTACCAGCGCTCTGACCGAACCGTCTTGCGGACTGATGGCCACAAAGGCGCCTTCAACTTCAGGCAGTTGGGTAATTTCCCAAGTGCCTTTGGGCGTTTGCACCACCCGTATCACAGCGCCACGTTTGATTTTGATGTTGGGACCCGCTTTGTCAGAAAGGCCAGACTGGGCGGGCTTCAAGCCGTCGCCTGTAATTTCAAGCTGCTCTGCATTTTGGCGAATGGCCACAATTTTCTTAGGACTGGCTTCCAAGACCACAGCCGACATGACATCGCCATTGTCGGGGTGATCGTCCAACACTTCATCGATAGCGTCTTCTAGCTCCTTGGGATTGGTGGGCAACTCAATGAATTTTTCGGGGCCGCGGTAAACCTGCCGACGCTCAAAGTCCATGATGCCTTGACGCAAGGCCTGATAGGCTGCATTTTGTTCTGTCGATTGCAGGGTGGTGTAGACATTCAGACCTCTTGTGTAAGTCTCTTGGCCGTACTGTGCAAACATCATCTGACGCACTGTCTCAGCCACGTACTCTGCATGAATTCGACTCTTGTCGTTGCTAGGCCGGATGCGCAGGGGCTCGGCCTTGGCTTCCAAGGCCTGTTTGGCGGTGATGTAATTGTTTTCTTCCATCCGCTCGATGATGTACAACTGCCTTGAGCGTGCACGTTTTGGGTTGCTGATGGGGTTATAAGCCGAGGGTGCCTTGGGCAAGCCGGCCAGCATGGCAGCTTCTGCAATCGTGATGTCTTTGAGTGACTTGCCAAAATAAGTTTCGGCGGCGGAAGCAAAGCCATAGGCTCTGTTACCGAGAAAAATTTGATTCATGTAGATCTCGAGTATTTGATCTTTGGTGAGCAAATGTTCGAGCTTGAAGGTCAGCAAAATTTCATAAATTTTTCGGGTGTATGTTTTCTCGGTAGACAAATAAACATTGCGGGCCACTTGCATGGTGATGGTCGATGCGCCTTGGCTTTTGCGTTTGCTCAAGTTGGCAATGCCGGCCCTGATGAGGCCCAAATAGTCCAGTCCGCCGTGTTGGTAAAAGCGCGAATCCTCGATGGACAGCACAGCGTCTTTCATGACTTGCGGAATTTCTCTGATGGGGGTGAGGTTGCGACGCTCCTCGCCAAACTCGCCCATCAAGGCCCCGTCTGCCGTGTAAATGCGCAAAGGTAACTTGGGACGGTATTCGGCCAGATCAGAGGTGTCGGGCAATTGGGGATAGGCCATCACCATGGCCACACCCACCACCATCAACACGGACAACAAACCTGCAAAGACAAGGCCGATTGCCCAAAGACAAATGCGCAAGGCCCAGTGCAATCTTGGCGCTTCAATCAAGTCGCTTTGGTGAGAAGATTTTGATTTGGATTTTTTGGACATTTCTTAAGCGGAAATAAGCGCTGACCGCATTGTCAAAACTGCCGGGCAGATGGTGGAATTTGAACGTTGCTGAAAGCAACTGGATTGATAGGAATTGTAGTCCTTTCGAGTGCACTGGGCAGGTCCAATCAAAGCACTGTTCGATGTCTATGAAAGTGAATCTGTGCTATCCCTTCCCTCACGCATGCCAGCCGCCTCTTTGCGGTTTGTCGTCAGCCCTATTTTTATCCCGTTTGATGCGTTTACAGCGCCCTGTGCAGCAAGCCCTGTCAATTCAAATTCAAACCCTGTCAAGGTTTGGGCCGCTTTGGCTGTTCAACATGCTGCGGTGCTGTACCGCAGGGCTGAGGATTTGGCGCCCCTCATGTCTCAATTGAGGCTGGATTGTTTGCAAGCCAAGCCCCATTCGACCATTCTCATGCTTCACTCTCCTGAAATTTGGGCGGGTGATGTTCATTGCCAAGCGCATTGGGGGCCAGAAGACATTGAGGCTGAATGTTGGTTGGAGGCTGCTACCGCACTTCAATGGCCGGTGGCCGAGTTGGCCATGGACTTTGAAGTTCATTCAAGCTTAGAGGGCCATTGGTTAGCGCATTGCAGGGCTTGTCCAAAAAGCTTGGTCAAGGCTTATGTGGCACAACTCAACGCACTAGACCTCCGGCCCGATGCCATCACTTGTGCATCGCAAATGGATGAGTTGGGGGAGGCTTGGGGGCTTCAGCCAGACGTCATGGCTGAAGCATTCAGATTGCCATGCATGGACGAGTTGGCAAGCCACTATTTCAATTTGTTCAAAGAGGACAAGCCATGCTGAATTTGCTGCGTTCTTCGAAACTTGAACTTCGCAAGCTTCACATTGAAATGATGATGGCTTTTGGAATAGCGGTGTTGATGGTGGCCGCCCTGATTGTTCGGGAAGAAATCAATGCGCAACAAGAAATGGCCCAAGCTATTTCCAATTTGCCCAGCTTGGTATCAATGCAGCAACTGGAAGTGGTTTCTGAAACCGAAGCAGCCGACGCCCAACTTGAATTGGCACGTTTGAAATCACGCGTTAATTACTTAACGCGTCGACAGGAAGAGCAAGACGACATGAACGAGGTACAGACTATTTTGTTAGCCAACCATGGCGGCCGCAAGGGGGTGATGGCTGAATTACACAGCCTGCACTGGCAGCAAGGAAAACTGGAGTTTGAGGGTCTCAGCGAAGACCCTGAAAAGTGGCATAGCCTGATGAACGACATGATCCTTTTCGATCGGTGGAAAACAGCCCCCCAAATTCTTCATGCGCACAGGGCTACGTCCAAGCCTTCGCACAGCGGGTCCAGTTTGGTAGAAGTCAAACTGAAAGCTGCCCTTTGGGCTCATGCCTCGAATTCACCGGCTGATAAGGTTGTGCCATGAACATTCATGAGTTCAAAAATCTTGGCATGCGCAAGTGTGTGTCGCTGGTATCCAAAGCATGGCCTCAGGTTGCTTTGCATTGGCGCAATCGCAGTCTGTTTCGCAGTGCCTGGGCCCGTGTTGGGCGCGCCATATGGTTGTGCGGTGTGAGCATGGTGTTCCTTTTGGGGGCCTGGCATGCGCTCACCACCGCTGGGTTCGTGCCATCTTATCGCTTGCAGTGGCAGCACATGGCAAATGCGCAAATGACGCGGCAGGCTGAGCAGGCATTGCAGAAGGCAAATTCCACCGCATTGTCTTTGACGCATGTGCAAAGAAATGATGCCCTGCTTGAATATCAATCCCAAGTGGATGAGCTGATTTTGGCTTGGCCAAATTCTGCATTTCGCACGCAGTTGATCCATCGTTTGCAGCAATTGGCTCAGACAAAAAACTTGCACATCGTTCAAATGAAATTTACCCCCTTGCCCGATGAACAAGGCTTTGAAGCTGGCGCATTAGATTTCAGTCTGAGGGGTTCTCAAGCGGCTACCTACGCTTATTGGCAGTCACTGAATCAATTGTTTCAAAATGGCGTTTGGCCCAAGTTAATTTGGCGTTTGTTGCCAACGGATGAGTACTCGCTAGAAGGGCAAATTAATTTGCTGTGGGACGCCGAAGACGCTTTCACAGACACAGGCGTTGAAATTCAGGCTACCAGCCAAGTCAAAGCTAAAAACCTCAGTTTGAATGAACGTGTTTTGCCAGACCACTCAGTCGCGCAAATGCGCCTAGTCGGAACCGTTCAAACGCTTGCTGAACCTCATCCGAAATTGTTTTGGACGATCCTTCAATCGGGTCGTCAAATCAGTGCAGTGAGGCCAGGGCAATACCTCGGCATTGAAAACCGACTTGTGCTTTCTTTGGACGCGAAGGGGCTTTGGCTGGGAGATGAATTCGGCCAGCCTTCAACTTTGCTAGCTTGGGAAAAGGTGACGCCATGAGCACGCTGAATTGTCCAAGGCTTCAAGCCATCAGGGTGGCCGCATGGGTGTTACTTCAGTGCTGTATGACACCGCTTGGCGCCCTGGAATTGGAGCAAAAGATGAAGTGGCGTTTTCAAAACATCGAGATCAAGGCCTTGCTGCAATCGCTTGCCGAAATGGGCAATCAAAATTTGATTGTGGCCGAGGGTGTGTCCGGGCCAGTCAGCTTGCACTTGAATGACATGACTTGGCGTGAAGCCTTGGCAGTCGTTGTGCAGTCAAAAAATTTGGTCGCCACCCAGCAAGCCGGCGTTTTGTGGATTGCGCCTAAAAAAGAAGTGCCTGAAAATTTACAAGCCTTGGCCATTGCTTTGAAATATGCCAAAGCGTTGGACGTGGTTCAGCGCTTGCAATTGACAGGCAGTGGCGCTGCGAATTCGGGGCACCATTGGCTCAGTGCGCGAGGCACCGTCATGGCTGAACCGCGAACCAATCAATTGTTCTTTTTGGACACGCCGGTTTACTTAAAGCAGATGCAAGAGGTCATCAAACGCTTGGATGTGCCGGTCCGGCAGGTGATGATTGAAGCGCGCATAGTGGAAGCTGAAGAGCAGTTCGGCAAATCCTTGGGTGTGCGCTTGGGCGGCGCCTTTGCAGCCCCATTTACGGCGCCCTTTGCCGCCAATGCCAAACCCTTGAATATGGCAATCAGTGGTCACGCGCTGGGCAGCACAGGGGGTGTTCAACCTGGCTTTGCCTTGAATTTGCCTGCAGGTTCAGCCGGTCAAACCATTTATCCGCCACCTAGTTTTGCCATTTCACTGTTCAACGCAGCAGCCAATCAATTTTTAAACCTCGAAATTTCTGCACTTGAAGCCGATGGCAAGGGCAAAGTGGTGGCCAGCCCAAGGGTGGTCACAGCCGATCAAACCAAGGCTCTGATTGAACAAGGCACCGAGTTACCGTACCAAGTGAGCAATGGCAATGGCGCCGCGTCTGTTGCCTTTCGCAAGGCCAACTTGAAGTTGGAAGTCACACCCCAAATCACGCCAGAGGGGGCCGTTGTGCTTGAATTGGACATTTCCAAAGACAGTGTGGGCCAAATCACAGCGGCTGGCTATGCCATCAACACCAAGCATGTGAAAACACAAGTCTTAGTGGACAACGGGGGAACAGTGGTCATTGGCGGTATTTTGGAGGCGGCCGACAAGGACGATGTGGCTCAATTGCCTTGGCTTGGCAGCCTGCCGGGGCTGGGTTGGCTGTTTAAAAACCAGCAATCAACGCAACGAAAAACGGAAATGTTGATTTTTGTGACTCCCAGGGTACTGGCTGAAAACCTAAGCCCTACGCCCTCGAATACACTTGGAGGCTCAATCCTTCCTTAAGTTTCTACTTTTGCTCATTATTTTTGTTGGCCTCCCGGGATCTGGCAAAACGACCATCGGCAGACAGATGGGGCGTCGACTCGGCTTGCCTTTTTTGGATTCAGACACTGTCATCGAGCAACGTTTAGGTTGTTCGATTCGAGAGTTTTTTGACCGTGAAGGTGAAGAGCGTTTTCGTGACATTGAGCAAAACGTTCTTGACGATTTAAGCAAGTACCACCACGGTGTGCTGTCAACAGGTGGTGGCTCAGTGCTTCGGCCCCTCAATCGGCAAAATTTGCACACGCGAGGTAAGGTGGTTTATTTGCGTTCAACGCCTGAAGAAGTTTTCAGAAGACTGAAGCACGATATGCAAAGGCCGCTATTGCAAGTCAACGATCCGCAAGAAAAGTTGAGAGCTTTGTTTAATGAGCGCGATCCTCTTTACCGCGAGACAGCGCATTTAGTTTTTGAAACAGGACGACCCAGCATCAAAAGATTGCTCAACACCATCATTGCAGAGTTAGACCTCGATGGTTTTGACACGCACCCTGCAAACGCTAACCCAAGCCGAACATGAACACATTGAATCATCACGTTGAAACTGTCCGAATTAATTTGGCTGACAGAAGTTACGATATTTTGATTGGTGAAAATTTATTAGGGCAAGCCGGCACCTACGGCCAATTGCCCAAAGCTGCTGCCGCCTTGATTGTGACCAACACCACGGTATCACCGCTTTATGAATCCGCCTTGCGGCAGGCGCTCTCGGGCCATTACAAACAAATTCACAGTGTTCAGTTACCAGACGGCGAGGCACACAAAGACTGGGTCACACTCAATCTTATTTTTGACACCTTGCTCGGCCGTGCGTGCGATCGCAAAACAGTTTTGTTTGCATTGGGTGGTGGTGTTGTCGGCGATATGGCGGGCTTTGCTGCCGCCAGTTTCATGCGAGGGGTGCCCTTTGTTCAAGTGCCCACAACGCTACTGGCGCAAGTCGACTCGTCGGTGGGCGGCAAAACGGCCATCAATCACCCGATGGGCAAGAACATGGTTGGCGCGTTTTACCAACCGCAGCGTGTGGTGTGCGATTTGGGTGTTTTAAAAACTTTGCCAGCACGCGAACTCAGCGCCGGACTGGCCGAAATCATCAAATACGGCCCTATCGCTGACATGGCATTTTTTGATTGGATTGACGCCAACATGGCAGCCTTAAAAGCCTGCGAAACGCAGGCCATGGCCTATGCTGTGAAGCGCAGTTGTGAAATCAAAGCTTTCGTGGTGGGGCAAGATGAGCGAGAGTCAGGTTTACGGGCCATTTTGAATTTTGGCCACACGTTTGGCCACGCCATTGAAGCAGGCCTAGGTTTTGGTAAGTGGTTGCACGGCGAGGCGGTGGGTTGTGGCATGGTCATGGCCGCCAATTTGTCGGCCGACATGGGCTTGATCGATGTTGCTTTTGTCAAGCGTTTGACAGACCTCATTGAGCGCGCTGGTTTGCCCATCAAAGGCCCTGTGCTGAAAGCACAAGACAATGCGGGCCACTACCTTGCACTCATGCTGCATGATAAAAAATCTGTGGCGGGCGACATTCAATTCGTATTGATGGATGGCCCTGGCAAGGCCCGTGTCAGTGCTGCACCTGAAGCCATGGTGCGTGCTGTGATAGACCGTTGCTGTGCTTGAAATCTACGCCTGCTTTGCTGAAAACTCGCGTGGTCGGCGACATGCTGAAGCGCCGGCCCCAACGCGCAATGACTTCCAGCGTGATCGAGACCGTATCGTCCACTCGACGGCTTTTCGCCGGCTGGTCTATAAAACGCAGGTTTTTTTAAATCACGAAGGTGATTTATTTCGCACCCGCCTGACTCATTCTTTAGAGGTGGCTCAGCTAGGACGTTCCATTGCCCGTGCATTGGGACTGAACGAAGATTTGGTTGAGGCTGTGGCGCTGGCCCATGACTTAGGGCACACACCCTTTGGCCATGCAGGTCAGGATGCCCTGAATGAGTGTATGCAAGAGTTTGGTGGGTTCGAGCACAACTTGCAAAGCCTGCGTGTGGTTGATTATTTGGAAGAACGTTATCCAGACTTTGATGGCTTGAACCTCACCTTCGAAACGCGTGAGGGCATTTTGAAACATTGCGCCAGGCGCAATGCGTTATTTATAGAGGCTGAAGAACCTGGCGGTGTGGCCAAACGATTCTTAGATGGTACCCAGCCTAGTTTGGAAGCGCAGCTTTGCAACTTGGCCGATGCCATTGCCTACAACGCGCATGACATTGACGATGGGGTGCGATCAGGGTTGCTAAGCTTGTCGCAAATGGCAGAAGTGCCTTTGTTTGAGCACTACAAAATTTTGACGCTGCAGCAGCATCCAAGTTTGGAAGATGCTTCCAAATCCAGACGATTGTTGTACGAAACCATTCGCCGCATGCTCAGCGATCAGGTCTACGATGTCATTGACACCACGCGTGCTAATTTGCTATTGCATGCCCCTCACCATGCAGACCAGGCAAGGCTTGCAGGGCCTCTGGTGACATTTGGGGAGCCCATGGCGGAACAAGTTCAAGTCATGAAATCATTTTTGTTCAAGCATTTGTATCGGCATCCCCAAGTGATGGAGACCACGACCCAAGCCCAGGTGGTGGTGCGCGAGTTGTTTTCTGCTTACCTCAGCAGCCCTCAAGAAATGTCCTCTGATTTTGCTGCGCGCGAAGAAACGCCCCGCTCAGTGGCCGACTACATTGCGGGCATGACCGATCGCTTTGCTGCGCGGGAGCACGAACGCTTGACGGGTCGTCGATTGCTAGCATGACAAGTTCCTCCGCAGTTTCAGAGAAGTCTTTCTCTTCAGGGGCTGCTTACTGCGTGATATTCTCTGGTTTGGTGGCTGCATTGCAAATTGGAAAACTGCCGCCTGCTTTGCCAGAGTTGAGTCAAACTTTGGGATTGAGTTTGATGCAAGCGGGCTTCTTGTTGTCCTTGGTGCAACTGGCGGGCATGAGCTTGGCCCTCGCTGTGGGTTTGTCTGCCGATGGCTTCGGCCTTAAGCGCAGCATGCTGTCGGGCTTGGTCATCTTGGGTGTGGCCAGTGCCATGGGTGCTGCCTCAGAAAGCGCTACCTCCCTCATGGTGTGGCGTGCCATTGAAGGTTTTGGATTCTTAGGGGTCACTTTGCCCGCACCCGGGCTCATTCGCAAGTTGGTCAGCGAACACCATTTGCGAAAGTTGTTGGGCTATTGGGGGGCTTATATGCCTGCGGGCACATCCCTGACCTTGTTAGCGGGTCCTTTGTGGTTGCCTGAGTTTGGATGGCGTACCTGGTGGCTATTGTTTGCTTTTTTATCTTGGGCCATGGCCTTTGTTTTATGGCGTCTGGTACCTGCAGATGTTTCAACTTCCTCTGGTCCTGAGCCTGAACATGCTTCGTCAGTTAAAGCGGTGGCTTGGACCCAAAGATTGCGTGAAACGCTTTCAGCGCCAGGGCCGTGGTGGGTTGCACTTTGCTTTGCCATGTATTCTGGCCAGTGGCTGGCGGTGGTGGGTTTCTTGCCTTCTATCTACACTCAGGCCGGTTTGTTGGGTTCCACTTTGGGCTTGTTAACGGCGGCGGCGGCGGCTGTCAACATGTTGGGCAACATGGCCTCAGGACGTTTGTTGCAAAAGGGTATTCATCCCAGCGTGTTGTTGGCCTTGGGATTTTTGGCAATGGGGACTGGCGCTTTTTTGGCGTTTGCAGCGTTCACCCAAAGCTGGCCATGGTTGCGCTATGCAGGCGTGTTGCTTTTTTCAGCCTGTGGTGGCTTGGTTCCTGGCACTTTATTTTCTTTGGCAGTTCGTTTGGCGCCGCATGAACGCAATGTGTCTGCCACGGTGGGATGGATGCAGCAAGGCTCAGCGGCGGGGCAGTTTACAGGGCCGCCTGTGGTGGCTTGGCTTGCGTCGCAAGTAGGTGGTTGGCAATGGACTTGGTTAGCGACAGGTCTGTGTTGTGTTCTAGGCGGTTTGCTGTCCATCTTGATTGCGCGAACTTTGAGTCAACAAAGTGTGGCTTCATGAAATTTCAAACAACAGTTTCAATGTCTTCAAATAACACTTCATTGAAAGCCACGCCAGAAAATCTCATGGTGCAAGATACTTTGCGCTGGTTAGAGCGAGCGGTCATTGGTTTGAATTTGTGTCCTTTTGCCAAATCGGTTTATGTGAAGGGGCAAGTGCATTGCACAGTCAGTGCGGCCGCCACATTGGAAGCTTTGCGCGACGACTTGCTGCAAGCGTTAAAAGATCTCGTGGCGCTAGATGCATCTGTGCGGGACACCACCTTATTGGTGGTTCAAAACTTGTTGCAAGATTTTTACGATTACAACGATTTTTTAAATGTGGCAGACGACTGTTTGTTGGCACTCCATTTGAAAGGCGAGATTCAAATCGCCAGTTTTCATCCGCACTACCAATTTGCGGGCACCGATGAAAACGACATCACCAATTTCACCAACCGATCGCCATACCCCACTTTGCATTTGATTCGGGAGGTCAGCATTGACCGAGCAGTGGCTGCGTTTCCTGAGGCGGAAGCTATTTTTGATGCCAACATGGCCACCTTGAGCCAATTGGGTTTGGATGGATGGAAAGCCTTAAAAGTGGGGTCCACTTTGCCGCAGAATGAGTCTGATGAAAAAAAATCCAGTTAATTCAAAATCGACAGAACCCAAGCCATTGGATTTAGATTTGCGGCCAGGGCAGTCTATTGAATTGCTCAAAGAGCTGCACATCCTCACGCGTGAGGGCAAGCTCAATCAAGACTCACGTCGCAAATTGAAACAGGTGCTGCATCTGTTTCAGTTCATAGAAAAGATTTTGAAAGAGTTGTCAAAAGAAGATGCAGCCAAGGACTTGAAGTTGTCTGTTTCTCAGCCGGCTCTTGACGACGTGCGGCCAAAGGGTTTGTCACTTGCAGACCACGGTGCTGGCAAATCGTATTTGGGGTTCATCGTCTACGACTTGTTTTTCAAGCAGATGTCGCAAGGCCATATTTACGGCATTGAAACGCGCTCTAAATTGGTCGAAGCCTCGCGTGCTTTGGCGAAGCGCTTGGACTTTCAGCGCATGGTCTTTTTGAACACCTCCGTGGCCGAGTCATCGCAGTCTGACCTCATGCCCTCGCACATCGATGTGGTCACCGCACTGCATGCCTGCGACACCGCCACCGACGACGCCATCGCGTTTGGCCTTCTGAAAAAAGCCCGCGCCATGGTCTTGGTACCTTGTTGCCAAGCGGAAGTGGCCGCTAAATTGCGCCAAAACAAAGCCCTCAACTTGTCGCGCACCCCCTTGGCCGAACTCTGGCGCCACCCGTTGCACACACGCGAAATAGGCAGCCAACTCACCAATGTGCTTCGCTGCCTGTACCTCGAATCCAAAGGCTACACCGTCACAGTCACCGAACTGGTGGGCTGGGAACACAGCCTGAAAAACGAACTCATCCTGGCCCACTACACCGGCCGCCCCAAACAAGGTGCCGCCGACCACCTCCAGTCCCTCCTGACCGAATTCGGGCTCCAGCAAACCCTTGCATCGCGTTACCCTTAATGGGGTCAGATCAACATTAATTTCTTTCGGGTTAGCATTCAGGCATGGCCCGCCAACCCCGTTTAGCCCTTCCAGGTTACCCGCATCATGTGATTCAGCGGGGTAACAATCGTCAGCCCATCGTGCTGGACGAGACCGATCGAAGAATGCTTTACAGCCTGTGGCTAGAAGAGTCGCAACGTCACAAAGTGGCTGTCAACGCCTACGTGTTGCTCGACAATCACTTTCACATGTTGCTTACGCCGCCCAGCGATGAAGCAATGTCTTTGATGATGCAATCGGTGGGGAGGAGTTATGTGCGCTACTTCAACAAGCGCCACAACAGAAGCGGCACACTCTGGGAAGGGCGCTACAAATCCTCGCTGATTGATTCTGAAGCCTACCTCCTCACGTGCATGGCCTACATTGACTTGAACCCAGTCAGGGCAGGGGTGGCCGAATCGGCTGAGGACTTTGGCTGGTCGAGCTACAAACACCTGGCGGGTCAAAATATCGACAAATTGGTGACGCCACACGCACTTTATTGGGGCTTGGGCAATACGCCCTTTGCCAGGGAGGCAGCATACGCCGAATTTGTGGCTGGAGGTTTGTCTGCGGCCACTCAAAAAGACCTGACCGAGTCGGCCCTGAAGGGGCGCGTGGTGGGGCGCCCTGATTTTTTAACGTCATTGGAAAAGAGCACCCTACGTCAAATCCTGCCGCAAAAGGCCGGCAGACCTTTCAAAAAGCTCCCAAAACCTTAAATTTTAATAAAAATTTGGTACTTATTGATTATTTTTACGTCAATTTTGATCTGACCCCAATTAATTTATTTTTTGAAATAGATCAAATTAATGTTGATCTGACCCCAATTAATTTTCTTGGCATTTTTGGTGCAATGCAATAAGCTCGTATTCCCGTGAAATATCTCTAGGAGTGCGCCATGACTTCGGCTGCCGAAAAATTAGCTTTGCAAGAAAACGGTCTGTATGACCCTTCTCAAGAACACGACTCTTGTGGTGTGGGCTTTGTGGCCCACATTAAAGGCGCTAAAACGCATGCCATCGTCACGCAGGCACTGAAGATTCTCGAGAACTTGGACCACCGGGGTGCTGTGGGTGCCGACAAGTTGATGGGCGACGGTGCGGGTATCTTGATTCAGTTGCCCGATGCGCTTTACAGAGAAGAGATGGCCAAGCAAGGTGTGACATTGCCTTCGCAAGGTGAGTACGGCGTGGGCATGGTGTTTTTGCCTAAGGAACATGCCTCCCGCATGGCTTGCGAACAAGAGCTTGAGCGCGCTGTCAAAGCTGAAGGTCAAGTGGTGATTGGCTGGCGCGATGTGCCAGTGAACCGCGACATGCCCATGTCGCCCACGGTGCGAGAAAAAGAACCAGTTTTGAAACAAATCTTCATAGGCCGCGGTGCCGATGTGATTGTGCAAGACGCTTTGGAGCGCAAGCTCTACGTCATTCGGAAGACAGCCAGTGCTGCCATTCAAAACCTGCATTTGAAACACAGCAACGAGTACTACATTCCCAGCATGTCAAGCCGTACTGTGGTTTACAAAGGCTTGCTTCTGGCCGATCAAGTGGGCACCTACTACCTTGACTTGCAAGACGAGCGTTGTGTGTCAGCACTCGGCTTGGTGCACCAACGCTTCTCAACCAACACATTCCCAGAGTGGCCCTTGGCGCACCCTTACCGCTATGTAGCGCACAACGGAGAGATCAACACCGTCAAGGGCAACTACAACTGGATGAAGGCGCGCGAAGGCGTGATGTCTTCGCCCGTGCTTGGCGACGACTTGCAAAAGCTTTACCCCATCAGCTTTGCCGGCCAATCCGACACTGCCACCTTTGACAACTGTTTAGAGTTGCTCACCATGGCTGGCTACCCCATCAGCCAAGCCGTGATGATGATGATTCCAGAACCCTGGGAAAACCACAACACCATGGACGAGCGCCGCAAAGCGTTCTACGAATACCACGCTGCCATGCTCGAGCCATGGGATGGTCCTGCATCGATTGTGTTCACCGATGGCCGCCAAATTGGTGCCACCTTGGACCGCAATGGCTTGCGCCCTTCACGCTATTGCATCACCGACGATGACATGGTGATCATGGGGTCAGAGACCGGCGTGTTGCCCATTCCAGAAAGTAAAATTGTCCGCAAATGGCGCCTTCAACCCGGCAAGATGTTCCTGATCGATTTGGAACAAGGCCGCATGATCGACGACGAAGAATTGAAGTCGAACTTGGCCAGCAGCAAGCCCTACAAGCAGTGGATTGAAAACTTGCGCATCAAGTTGGATGACGTGAAAGAGTCCACGGCCATCGCGCCTGTGTCCAACGAATCATTGCTCGACTTGCAGCAAGCCTTTGGCACCACCCAAGAAGACATCAAGTTCTTGTTGGCCCCCATGGCGCAAGCCGGTGAAGAGGCCTTGGGCTCCATGGGCAATGACAGCCCCTTGGCTGTTTTGTCAGACAAAAACAAGCCGCTTTACAACTACTTCAAGCAGTTGTTTGCGCAAGTGACCAACCCGCCCATCGACTCCATTCGCGAAGCCATCGTGATGTCATTGGTGTCTTTCATTGGCCCCAAGCCCAACTTGCTTGACATCAACCAAGTGAACCCACCCATGCGTTTGGAGGTGAGCCAGCCCGTGCTTGACTTTTCAGACATGGCCAAGTTGCGCAACATTGCGCAGTCCACACAAGGCAAGTTCAAGAGTGCCACTTTGGACATCACTTATCCCTCAGCTTGGGGCAGCGAAGGTGTTGAAGCCAAGTTGGCATCACTTTGCGCTGAAGCCGTGGACGCCATCAAAGGTGGCCACAATATTTTGATCATCAGCGACCGCGGTGTATCACCTACGCAAGTGGCCATTCCTGCTTTGCTGGCGCTGTCTGCCATTCACCAGCATTTGGTGCGCGAAGGTTTGCGCACCACTGCCGGCTTGGTGGTGGAAACCGGTACCGCGCGTGAAGTACATCACTTTGCGGTGTTAGCTGGCTACGGCGCAGAAGCCGTTCACCCCTACCTTGCCATGGAAACCTTGCAAGCTTTGCACAAAGAGTTGCCAGGTGATTTGTCGGCCGACAAAGCCATCTCCAACTATGTGAAGGCGGTGGGCAAGGGCCTGTCGAAGATCATGTCCAAAATGGGCGTGAGCACCTACATGTCCTACTGCGGTGCGCAGTTGTTTGAAGCCATCGGCATCAACTCGGAAACTGTGAACAAGTACTTCACGGGCACACCCACACGAGTTCAAGGCATCGGCATTTTTGAAATTGCCGAGGAAACTTTGCGCATGCACAAAGCGGCGTTTGGAAACGATCCTGTGTTGGCCACCATGCTCGATGCCGGCGGTGAATACGCATGGCGTGCCCGCGGTGAAGAACACATGTGGACACCCGATGCCATTGCCAAGTTGCAGCACAGCACCCGTGCCAACAACTGGACCACGTACAAAGAATACGCACAGATCATCAACGACCAAACCAAGCGTCAAATGACGCTGCGTGGTTTGTTTGAATTCAAGATTGATCCCGCCAAAGCCATTTCCGTTGATGAAGTAGAACCCGCCAGCGAAATCGTCAAACGCTTTGCGACAGGCGCCATGTCTTTGGGCTCCATATCCACAGAAGCACACGCCACATTGGCTGTGGCCATGAACCGCATTGGCGGTAAAAGCAACACCGGTGAAGGCGGTGAAGACTCAGCGCGTTATCGCAATGAACTCAAAGGCATCCCGATCAAAAAGGGCGAGACTTTGAAGAGCGTGATTGGCGACAAAGAAGTAGAAGTGGACATGCCGCTTGAGGCCGGCGATTCACTGCGCTCCAAGATCAAGCAAGTGGCTTCGGGCCGCTTCGGTGTTACCGCCGAGTACCTGCACAGTGCGGATCAAATTCAGATCAAGATGGCGCAAGGTGCCAAGCCGGGGGAAGGCGGGCAATTGCCGGGTGGCAAAGTGTCCGAGTACATCGGCAAGTTGCGTCACTCGGTGCCAGGTGTGGGTTTGATTTCTCCCCCACCGCACCACGACATCTACTCCATTGAAGATTTGGCGCAACTCATTCATGATTTGAAAAATGTGGCGCCGCACAGCGACATCAGCGTGAAGCTTGTGTCCGAAATTGGTGTGGGCACCATTGCTGCAGGTGTGGCCAAGTGCAAGAGCGATCACGTGGTGATTGCCGGCCACGATGGCGGCACAGGCGCATCACCTTGGTCTTCCATCAAGCACGCTGGCAGCCCTTGGGAAATTGGTTTGGCTGAAACGCAACAAACACTGGTGCTCAACCGCTTGCGCGGCCGCATTCGTGTGCAAGCCGATGGTCAAATGAAAACAGGTCGCGACGTCGCCGTTGGCGCGTTGCTCGGCGCAGACGAATTTGGTTTCGCCACTGCACCGCTGGTGGTGGAAGGCTGCATCATGATGCGCAAATGCCACCTGAATACTTGCCCTGTGGGCGTGGCCACACAAGACCCCGCCTTGCGCAAAAAGTTCTCTGGCAAGCCCGAGCACGTGGTCAATTACTTCTTCTTCATTGCCGAAGAAGTGCGTCAAATCATGGCGCAGTTGGGCATCAAGAAGTTTGACGACATGATCGGCCGTGCCGATCTGCTCGACACCCGCAAAGGCATTGAACACTGGAAATCCAGTGGCCTCGATTTCAGCCGTTTGCTCGCTGTACCCGATGTGCCCGCCGACGTACCCCGTCGCCACATGGACGTGCAAGACCATGGCTTGGACAAAGCCTTGGACAATATTCTGATCGCCAAGAGCCGCGCTGCCATCGACCAAGGTGAGAAGGTGCAGTTCATGGAAGTGGCGCGCAACGTCAACCGTTCTGTGGGCGCCATGCTCTCAGGTGCTGTGACCAAAGTGCATCCAGAAGGTTTGCCAGACGACACCATTCGCATTCAACTTGAAGGCACCGGCGGCCAATCTTTTGGCGCATTTGTGGCCAAGGGCATTACGCTGTACCTCATTGGTGAAGCCAACGATTACACCGGCAAAGGTTTGTCAGGCGGCCGCATTGTCGTTCGCCCCAGTTTGGAATTCCGCGGCGTGGCCAGCCAAAACATCATTGTGGGCAACACCGTGATGTACGGCGCCACCACTGGTGAAGCTTTCTTTGCTGGCGTGGGCGGCGAGCGTTTTGCAGTTCGTTTGTCGGGTGCCACTGCGGTGGTGGAAGGCACGGGCGACCACGGATGTGAATACATGACCGGCGGCACCGTGGCTGTGCTGGGCAAAACAGGTCGCAACTTTGCGGCCGGTATGAGCGGCGGCATTGCCTATGTGTATGACGAAGACGGCCAGTTTGCATCACGCTGCAACACCGCCATGGTGAGCATGGAAAAAGTACTCACAGTGGCCGAGCAAGAAGCAGCGATTGAGCGCAATGTGTGGCACCGAGATCAAGCAGACGAAACACAATTGCGCAAATTGCTAGAAGACCACCACAAGTGGACGGGCAGCCAACGCGCACGCGAGTTGCTAGACAACTGGGCGCAATCACGTTTGAAGTTTGTGAAAGTGTTCCCGAACGAATACAAGCGCGCCTTGGGTGAAATCAACGCGCGCAAAGAAGCTGCTATCGCCAAAGCCAAGTCCACAGACACTGTGGCGGCCAGCTAATTTTCAAATACACGCTAACTGAGCACACAGAAATAACAAGGATTGATCATGGGAAAAATCACTGGTTTCATGGAATTTGAGCGACTCGAAGAGGGCTACAAGCCCGTGGGCGAGCGCGTGAAGAATTACAAAGAATTCGTCATCGGTTTGGACGACGCACAAGCCAAAGCGCAAAGCGCTCGCTGCATGGACTGCGGCACACCGTTTTGCAACAGCGGCTGCCCTGTCAACAACATCATTCCGGACTTCAACGAATTGGTGTTCCAAGGCGATTGGAAAAACGCCATTGAAGTGCTGCACAGCACCAACAACTTCCCAGAGTTCACGGGCCGCATCTGCCCTGCACCCTGCGAGGCCGCTTGCACTTTGAATGTGGCCGACGATGCCGTGGGCATCAAGTCGATTGAGCACGCCATCATTGACCGTGCTTGGCAAGAAGGCTGGGTAAAACCCCGCCCAGCCACGCACAAGACGGGCAAAAAAGTGGCCGTAGTGGGCTCTGGTCCCGCAGGCATGGCCGCGGCCCAACAATTGGCGCGAGCCGGTCACGACGTCACTTTGTTTGAAAAGAACGACCGCATCGGTGGTTTGCTGCGCTATGGCATTCCCGATTTCAAAATGGAAAAATCACACATCGACCGCCGCGCAGAGCAGTTGGTGGCTGAGGGCGTCACGCTTAAAACCGGCGTCATGGTGGGCCATTTGCCTGAAGGCTCCAAAGTGACCAACTGGTCCAAAGAAAACATCAGCCCTGAGCAACTCCAAAAAGACTTTGACGCGGTGTTGCTCGCTGGCGGATCTGAGCAATCACGCGACTTGACAGTGCCTGGCCGAGATTTGTCGGGCATTCACTTTGCCATGGAATTCTTGCCGCAGCAAAACAAAGTGAACGCTGGCGACAAGTTCAATGACCAATTGCGTGCAGACGGCAAAAATGTCATCGTGATTGGTGGCGGCGATACCGGTAGCGATTGTGTGGGAACTTCTAATCGCCATGGCGCCAAAAGCGTCACGCAGTTTGAGGTGATGCCCCAGCCGCCTGAAGAAGAAAACCGCCCATTGACATGGCCCTACTGGCCTTTGAAGCTGCGCACCAGTTCCAGCCATGAAGAAGGTTGCGCCCGTGAATTTGCCATTTCTACCCAAGAATTCATTGGCGAAAAAGGCAAAGTCACAGGTTTGAAAACCGTCGAAATTGAATTCAAAGACGGCAAATTGGTCAATGTGCCTGGCACCGAAAAAACCTACCCAGCCGACATGGTTTTGTTGGCCATGGGCTTTGTCAACCCGGTCACTACCATCTTGGACGCATTTGGTGTGGACAAAGACAACCGTGGCAATGCCAAGGCCAGCACCGAGTTCACAGGCGGCTATGCCACCAATGTGGCCAAGGTATTTGCGGCTGGCGACATGCGCCGTGGCCAATCCTTGGTGGTTTGGGCCATTCGGGAAGGCCGCCAGGCGGCGCGTGCTGTGGATGAATTCTTAATGGGAAGCAGCGACTTACCCCGTTAAAATGTCTGCAGACAGGCTGGCGTGTGAATTTTGACAAATCTCACAAGCTTCACCTGAACGCCTTATCCTTCAAAAGCCGGCGACCCCGGCTTTTGTTTTTTCACAAATGACATTGCCCAACCCTCCACTGCTGGTTGAATTGAAAAACCTCAGCTTCGGCTACGGGGACCGCGTCATTCTGAACGACCTGTCGTTTGGCATACCGCGTGGCAAAGTCACGGCCCTGATGGGTGTGTCGGGAGGTGGTAAAACCACGGTGCTGCGTCTAATTGGTGGTCAATACCGCGCGCTCAATGGTCTGCTCACATTCGATGGTCAAGATGTTGGGCAGATGAACACCGAGCAACTCTATGCTGCACGCAGGCGCATGGGCATGTTGTTTCAGTTTGGCGCTTTGTTCACCGACATGAATGTGTTTGACAACGTGGCGTTTCCCCTAAGAGAACACACAAAAATGTCTGAGTCCATGGTGCGCGACATTGTTTTGATGAAGCTCGATGCGGTGGGCTTGCGAGGTGCCAGAAACTTAAAGCCTTCCGAAATTTCAGGGGGTATGGGTCGTCGTGTTGCATTGGCCCGTGCCATTGCTTTAGATCCCGATCTCATGATGTACGACGAACCCTTTGCTGGGCTTGACCCCATTTCATTGGGTACGGCGGCAAGGCTCATTCGCAGGTTGAACGACAGCTTGGGCATTACCAGTGTGGTGGTATCGCACGATGTCGACGAAACATTTCAAATTGCAGACCATGTGGTGGTCTTGGCCAATGGCAAAGTGGCAGCGCAAGGCACGCCCGGGGCACTCAGGCAAACTGCTGATCCGCTGATTCACCAATTTGTGAATGGCCTCAGCGAGGGCCCTGTCCATTTCCATTACCCCGCCAAATCCATCGCTGAAGATTTCAGCAGCATTGCATCATGAACTTTTTGCATCCTGCTGAACTTGGCTACGCCGTCCGTCAGAAATTGGCGGATTGGGGTTATGGCGCGCGTTTATTTGGGCAACTGGCCATGATGTCGGGCGCTTGTTTGAAGCGCTTTGGGCTGGTTCGCGATCAAGTGCATTTCTTGGGCAACTACTCCTTGGCCATCATTACAGTCTCAGGCTTGTTTGTCGGATTTGTTTTGGGCTTACAGGGCTACTACACCTTGCAGCGTTATGGCGCTGCCGATGCACTTGGCTTGTTGGTGGCGCTGAGTTTGGTGCGTGAGCTGGGCCCTGTGGTGGCGGCGCTGTTATTTGCCGGAAGGGCTGGCGCCTCCATTACGGCAGAAATTGGTTTGATGCGTGCAGGCGAGCAATTGACGGCTTTGGAAATGATGGCGGTTGATCCAAAACTGCGAATTTTGGCGCCGCGTTTGTGGGGTGGCATCATTGCTTTGCCTCTTCTCACAGCCGTTTTCAGTGCCGTCGGTATTTTGGGCGGTTATGTGGTGGGTGTGCTGCTGATTGGCGTTGATGAAGGCTCATTTTGGAGTCAAATGCAAAGCGGTGTTGATGTGTTCAAAGATGTTGGCAATGGCATGATCAAAAGTTTTGTGTTTGGTGTGGCAGTCACCTTCATTGCCTTGCTGCAAGGTTATGTGGCTCAGCCTACACCCGATGGCGTGGCTTTCGCGACAACCCGAAGCGTGGTGATCTCTTCGTTGTCTGTTTTAGGACTGGACTTCATCCTCACTGTGATGATGTTCAGCATTTAAGGAGGACGTGATGCAACGTTCAAAAAATGATGTGTGGGTAGGATTGTTTGTGTTGATCGGATTGGCGGCAGTGCTTTTTCTGGCGCTTAAGTCGGCCAATTTGCTGCAATACAGTTGGTCCAAAAATTACACCGTGACAGCTAAGTTTGACAACATTGGCGGTCTTAAAAAAGGCGCAGCCGTCAAGAGTGCGGGTGTGGTGGTGGGCCGTGTTGACAGCATTCAATTTGACGGCGAAAGCTTTCAAGCCAAAGTCAGTTTGGCTTTGCAAAACCAGTACGATTTTCCCAAAGACAGTTCTTTGAAAATTCTCACCAGCGGTTTGTTAGGTGAGCAGTATGTGGGCATTGTGGCTGGTGCCGACGAAAAGAACTTGGTGGCAGGCGACAACATCGGGTCGACCCAATCGGCTGTGGTCTTAGAAAATTTAATCAGTCAATTTTTGTACAGCAAAGCGGCTGAACCTGCAGCACCCACAACGGGAAGCAAATAGTGAAAGTTTGGTGGCGCTTGCGCCTCGGTTTATTGATTGCGGCAAGCTTGCTGTTGCAAGGGTGCGCTTCACTCAAAGGCCCAGATCCAACGGATCCTCTTGAGCCTTTGAACCGAAAAGTCACGGCCTTCAACGACATGGCCGATGATGTAGTGCTCAGACCTGTTGCGGTTATTTATGGTCAAGTTTTGCCAACGGTGGTCCGCAAAGGCATTGGCAATTTTTTCAGCAATCAGAGCGATGTCATGTCTTTCTTCAACAGCTTGGCGCAATTGAAACTCCAAGCGGCCGCTAAAAGTGCCATGCGTGTGGGCATCAACACCACACTGGGGCTGGGCGGCATCATTGATTGGGCCACCGAATTGAAGATTGACAAACACAAAGAGGACTTCGGTCAAACCATGGCGTTTTGGGGTGTTTCGTCTGGCCCCTATGTGGTCTTGCCATTTTTTGGACCCTCCACCATTCGCGACAGCCTGGGCCTCTTCATCGACAACAAAACAGATGTGAATCAACAACTGAAAGACGCAGCGGCTAAAAATATGCTGACATTGTTGCGCCTGACCGACAAGCGGGAGCGCTATTTGTCCTTGTCAGACGCTGTCAAACAAGCTTCTTTAGACCCCTACACATTCACTCGGGATGCCTATTTGCAAAAGCGTTTGAACGACATTTACGACGGCAACCCGCCCATGTTGGACGACTTTGAAGATCCGGACCAGCCGGCGCCCATGGTGGCCCCCAATCGGCCAAGCGCCACGGGCAACCAGGAGCCCTTGCCTCAGACGCCCAAACCCTAACAGCCTTGGGTCAAAGAAGAATTGAACTTGGTGGTTTAATCTACTTTTTTTAGTTCGCGCGTTAAAGAGTCAAACGCTCTTTATGATCTCATCCTATGAATCGCAAATTCTTCACATATTTATGGCCTGTTGTTTGGGCAATGGGCTTCTCCTTGGGTTCAGCCGCCGTTTTGGCAGCCGATGAAGCACCCGATGCTTTCGTAAAACGCATTTCCAATGAAACTTTGGATGCCGTTCGTTCCGACAAAAGCATCAAGGGCGGTGACATCAACAAGATCATGCAATTGGTCGATAACAAGTTGATGCAGCATGTCAATTTCCGCCGCATGACCGCGCTGGCCACAGGGCCAGGCTGGCGCAAGGCCACCCCTGAGCAGCAAGAACGCTTGCAAGAAGAGTTCAAGTTGCTGCTCATTCGCACCTATTCTGGCGCACTCAGTCAAATCAGCGATCAGTCCATTGAGGTCAAACCTTTGCGCGGTGCCACAGATGATAAAAATCTGGTGGTTCAAACCGAGGTCAGAGGCAGAGGTGAACCTATTCAGCTTGACTATCGCCTTGAAAAAACGCCTGGTGAAGGTGCAGGTTGGAAAATTTTTGACCTCAATGTCTTGGGCATTTGGTTGGTTGAAAACTACCGCTCGCAATTTTCTAAAGAAATCAATGTAGGTGGCGTGGATGGTTTGATCAAGAGCTTGTCTGATCGAAATAAATCGAATGCTAAAAAAGCCTAATTTAGCGCTCCTAACCGCGACCTTTGCCGCGTCTCATGCATGTCCACAGCCCTTTTAACTTTGCCCCCCGATTTGCGTCACAGCAATGCTGCGGCTTGCTTGGCCAAGTTGCAGGCACAAATTCGCAACAACCCCGATTCAGAGGTCGAGATACAAGCTGGGCAGTTGACTGATTTCGATTCCTCAGCACTTGCTGTGCTCTTGGGATGTCGCAGAGAAGCCGAAAGTTTGTCAAAAACTTTGAAATTCAAGCAATTCCCAGCCAAATTACGCGAATTGGCCCTGCTTTATGGGGTGTCTGAGCTCTTGGTCGAAAGCCCATGAACGTAAAATAAGGGGCTCATGCCCGCCATCTCTTTTCAATCCGTCTCCAAAACTTACCCTGTCAAAAATCCTGGCAGCCAGCCGTTCACCGCACTCAACAAGGTGAGCTTTGACATTGCTGAGGGTGAGTTTTTTGGTCTGCTTGGCCCCAATGGCGCAGGCAAAACCACACTCATTAGCATTCTGGCGGGCCTTAGCAAAGCCACAGAGGGTCGCGTCATGGTGCATTGCAAGGACGTCCATCTGGATTACGCTCAAACGCGGCGCATGTTGGGTGTGGTGCCCCAAGAGTTGGTGTTCGATCCCTTCTTTACCGTTCGCGAAGCTTTGCGTTTTCAATCGGGTTATTTTGGCGTTGCTAAAAATGATGCTTGGATTGACGAGTTGCTAAACAACTTAGGCCTCCTAGACAAAGCCAATTCAAACATGCGGCAGCTCTCTGGCGGCATGAAACGGCGCGTCTTGATGGCACAGGCCTTGGTTCACAAGCCACGGGTCATTGTGCTGGACGAACCTACGGCAGGCGTGGATGTTGAACTCAGACAAACGCTGTGGCAATTCATTGCCAGGTTGAATCGAGAAGGTCATACCGTTTTGCTCACCACCCATTATTTGGAAGAAGCGGAAGCGCTTTGCAGCCGCTTGGCCATGCTGAAACAAGGGCGGGTATTGGCTTTGGCCAGCACTTCTGAGTTGTTGAAATCAGCCTCTAGCAATGTGCTGCGTTTCAAAATAGACGGTCAATTGCCCTTAGAGTTGGCCGCCAAAGCGCGCATCACGGGTCGCATCGTTCAGTTTCCAGCGCACGATGCAGTCGAGATTGAAAGCTACTTGGCGGCTGTTCGCCAGGCCGGTTTGGTTGCACAGGATGTTGAAATTCGCAAGGCCGATTTAGAAGATGTTTTCTTGGATGTCATGGCCGAGGGCAAATCATGAGCGGCTGGCGCATGTTGTTGTACAAAGAGGTGTTGCGCTTTTGGAAGGTGGCATTCCAAACCATAGCGGCACCCGTTCTGACCTCCGTCTTGTACATGATGATTTTTGGCCACGTCTTAGAAGATCATGTGAAGGTCTATGACGGCGTGCCCTACACGGCATTTTTGTTGCCTGGCCTCATCATGATGAGCGTCTTGCAAAATGCTTTTGCCAACAGTTCATCCAGCTTGGTGCAAAGCAAAATCATGGGCAACATTGTTTTCTTGTTGCTTACACCCTTGTCGCACTGGCACTGGTTTGTGGCCTATGTGGGGTCTTCCATGTTGCGCGGCTTGGCGGTTGGCTTTGGTGTTTTTGCCGTCACAGTGTGGTTTGCGCCCTTGCAGTACCATGCGCCCGTTTGGATTTTGGTTTTTGCCGTCCTGTGTGCCGGCCTATTGGGTGCTTTGGGTTTGGTGGCAGGCCTTTGGTCGGAAAAATTTGACCAAATGGCTGCTTTTCAAAGTTTTGTGATCATGCCCATGACATTCTTGTCGGGCGTTTTTTACTCGATTCATTCTTTGCCGCCGTTTTGGCAAGGCTTGAGTCACCTAAACCCTTTCTTTTATATGATTGATGGTTTCAGATACGGCTTTTTTGGCCAAAGCGATGTCTCGCCTTGGACCAGCTTGGCCGTGGTTTCTGTGGCCATGTTGGGTGTGAGTACCTTGGCCATTCAATTGCTGAAATCAGGCTATAAAACCAGAGGCTGATTCAATCTTCTTTGAACTGAAAAAATGACTGCAGAACAAATTCAAACCATGATTGCCGCTAGGCTTTCTTGCCAACACCTTACCGTCGATGGCGACGGCCGCCATTGGCAAGCCGTGGTGGTGTCCGCCCAGTTTGAGGGCTTGCGCCTCATTGCGCGCCATCAAAAGGTTTACGCCACCTTGGGCAACAAAATGCAAAACGATGAGGTGCACGCCTTGTCGATGAAAACTTTCACGCCTGCTGAATGGGCCAAATCGCAAGCCTGATCAACAGGCAAAAAACCAGCACGCTCATCCAGCTACTCAAACTAAAAAAATGGACAAACTCATCATTCATGGCGGTCATTCTTTGAATGGCGAGATCGAAATTTCAGGCGCCAAAAATGCCGCCTTGCCCGAACTTTGCGCTGCCTTGTTAACCGACCAAGAAGTTGTGCTTCGCAATGTGCCCAAGTTGCAAGACGTTAGCACCATGCTGAAACTCATTCGCAACATGGGCGTCACTTGCCTGCATGCAGAAGATGGCAGTGTGACATTGAATGCGAGTGCGCTGAACAAGCCCGAAGCGCCCTACGAGATGGTGAAAACCATGCGCGCATCTGTGCTGGCGCTTGGCCCCTTGTTGGCGCGTTTTGGTCATGCTCGGGTCTCACTGCCTGGTGGGTGTGCCATTGGTTCGCGGCCTGTCGATCAGCACATCAAAGGCTTGCAGGCCATGGGCGCAAAAATTGTGGTCGAACATGGCTACATGGTG
>SHXD01000015.1 GCA_009693505.1 Limnohabitans sp. | reverse complement strand
CCTTGGCAATCCCAACTTCTGCCGCAACCTCATCCACCGTCATGGCGTCAAAGCCTTTTTCAGAAAGAAGTCGATTGACCGAAGCTGTAATCGCTTGCTCTCTGGCCTCTAGCATTTGGGCTTTGAAAGACTTTTTGAGGGGCTCAAGGCTTGCAATCATGAAAGCATTTTAGCGACCGATCTGAGAATTTGAACTTGCTGGTCATAAAATAGTCACAACGTCTACAAATGCTCACCTTTTAAAAGACAGGAAATCACTTGGACCGCCGTCAATTATTGAAAATCAGCGCTTACAGCAGCTTACTGACTGGCCTTGGCGCTTGTGCTCAAGTCAACAGGGTCAAGGCGGTTGAAAAAAGCAATGGCTTGCCTGCCTGGCCCTCGGAAGTCCAAAAAATTATTTTTGGGTCTTGCATTGATCAACACAAACCGCAGCCCATTTGGCAACCCATTCTGGCCGCCAAACCTGATCTGTTTATTTTTGGCGGCGACAACGTCTACGCCAGCAACCAACCTTGGCAATTGCAAAACTTAAAAAACGCCTATGCAAGCCAAGCCGCTCAGCTTGGCTTCGCTGCCTTGCGTCAGGGCGTGCCTCACGTGGCCATTTGGGACGATCACGACATGGGTTTGAACGATGGGGGCGTGGAGTTCCCTCACAAACAAGCGGCTAAAAATGAATTCATTGATTTTTGGCGACTGCCTGCTGACGATCCCAGAAGAACGCGTGAAGGTCTTTACCACGCTCATGTTTTCGGCCCCGCTGGAAAGCGCGTTCAGGTTATTTTGCTGGACACCCGATGGTTTCGCTCCAAGCTGCGTGTCACAGACCAACGCAATGCACCCGGTAAAGAAAGGTACGTGGCAGATAACGACCCGCAGAAAACCATGCTGGGGGAGGCTCAATGGCAATGGCTCGAGACGCAGTTGAAACAGCCTGCCGAAGTTCGCTTGATTGTCTCTGGCGTTCAAGTGATTGTGGAGGGCCATGGCTGGGAGGGCTGGAGTAACTTTCCGCGCGAACAAGAAAAGTTAAAACAACTCATTCAGAAAACAGCAGCAAAAGGTGTGGTGCTTTTATCCGGTGACCGGCACATTGGCGCCATCTACAAAAGCAGTGGCACCCAAGGCTACCCCTTGTATGAGCTGACTTCAAGTGGCATGACACATGCTTGGGCGGAAGCCAAAGAAGACGGCCCCAATCGTTTGGGCGAACTCATCACACAAAACCACTTTGGTCTCATTGAAATGGATTGGTCGAAACAAGAAATTCAATTGGGCTTCCAGAATACACAGGGCGAATGGCTGAAAAAGCAAACGATTGCCTTGTCTGAGTTGCGCTAAAGACAAACTGCCCCACAAAGCCTGATAATCTCTTTTTTTGAGTTTTTAGACACCACCATGCAAACCCCTCCCATGATTCACAGTGGCGCTATTGCCTTTGGCTTAGCCACCATCGCCAAAGACGGTACCGTGTTAGACACTTGGTACCCCGCCCCGCAACTGGCCGAAGGCCTGAAAGAGAGCGGCAGTCACGTTCTCAGCGAAGCCGATGTGCGTACGCATTTGGGAGAGGTCTTTGTCAAAACTCTCGGCCCTTGCGAATTGCGCGGCGTCAACATGGTGGCTGTCAAAACCAGCATCGCCACTTTGTCAGAACCGGCCAAAGACACGCACGATGTGTTTTTGCGTTTGCACTTGCTCAGCCACCGTTTGGTCAAACCGCATCAAGCCAACTTGGCCGGCATTTTTGGCATGTTGGCCAACGTGGCTTGGACTTCCATGGGCCCTTGCCCCTTAAACCAACTGCAAGATGCTCGACTGCGCGCTCGCGCAGCCCGCGTGGTGTTCGATGTGAAAGCCGTTGACAAGTTCCCTTACATGACCGACTACGTTGTGCCCTCCGGTGTGCGCATTGCAAACGTCGACCGTGTGCGCTTGGGTGCGCACTTGGCCTCTGGCACCACCGTCATGCACGAAGGCTTTTGCAACTTCAACGCCGGCACCTTGGGCTCTTCCATGGTTGAAGGCCGCATCAGTGCGGGTGTGTTGGTCGATGATCAAAGCGATGTAGGCGGCGGCGCCTCCATCATGGGCACTTTGTCGGGGGGTGGCAAAGAAGTCATCTCAGTGGGCAAGCGTTGTTTGCTGGGTGCCAACTCTGGCATTGGCATTTCATTGGGTGACGATTGCGTGGTGGAAGCCGGTTGCTACATCACGGGCGGCACGCGCGTCAAAATGCCCGATGGCAGCGTGGTCAAGGCGCGCGAGTTGTCTGGCCGCAATGGCATCTTGTTCCGCCGCGATTCACAATCAGGTGCGGTGCAAGCCATTCCTCGCACCGAAAGCTGGGGCAGCTTGAACGCAGATTTGCATAAAAACTGATTTTGAAATTGCGCTCATTGCGCATTTCGAATGCTTACAAAGCCAGTGTGCTGCAACACTGGCTTTTTTCATGTTATGCCGATTTGGCCAAATGTTTTTTTGCCAAATCAACATACCAATCTAGGCATGTAGGGTTGGCCATTGCATCTTTGTTGACAACCTTTTCTAGCGCTTGACCTAGCATGAGTTTTTTGATGGGCAATTCTTGTTTTTTGCCAGACAAGGTACGCGGAATTTCAGCTACTTGAAAAATTTCATTCGGAATAAAGCGCGGGCTCAAGGCTGTTTTGATGGCGTTGTTCAAGGTGCTTTTCAGGGCGGCGTCCAAAGTCAGTCCGGGCCTTAACACCACAAACAAAGGCATGTAACTTTCGCGGCCTAAGTATTCCAAATCGACTACCATGCTGTCGATCACATCTGGCAAAGCTTCAATCGCGCTGTAAAGCTCACTGGTGCCCATGCGCAAACCATGGCGGTTGATGGTGGCATCACTGCGTCCAAAAATGACGCAGCCTTCACCGCCGTTTTGGCCTTGTTCTGCAGCACCAATTCTCAGCCAATCGCCATGCCGCCAAACACCCCCATACGTGACATCTGCGTCACCACCGCCTGGTTTGCGGCCATGGCCCGCGGGGTACATTTCAAAATAACTGGCCAAGTAGCGTGCGTTTTTTTGGTCGTTCCAAAAATACAAAGGCATTGATGGAATCGGCTGTGCACACACCAGTTCGCCCACCTCGCCATGCACGGGCTCGCCAGCTTCATTCCACGCTTCAACGGCGCAACCCAACAAGCGGCACTGCATGACGCCGGCCTCTTGCGGCAACTCCCGATTGCCACCAATGAAGGCACCGCAAAAATCGGTTCCGCCTGAAATGTTGCACCACCAAATATCTCCGTCTGTTTCACGGTGAAGGTAAGGGGAATGCGCGCTCTGTGCTTTGATGCGTTGAAATTGGGCGTTGCCCCAATTTTGCGTTTCAGGCGAAAGAGGTGAGCCTGTGGTGCCCAATGCGCGCACACGAGATAAGTCACCACACTGCGTGAGATCAATGCCGGACTTTTGGCAGTTGGCAAAAAAAGCGGCGCCCGCGCCAAAAAATGTCACCTTGTTTTCTGCTGCAAAACGCCACAGCGTGCTCCAGTCAGGGTTGTCTTTGCTGCCGCCCGGATTGCCGTCGTAAATGACGCAGGTGGTGCCATTCATCAGGCCGCCCACTTGCGCATTCCACATCACCCAGCCCGTTGAGCTGTACCAATGAAAGCGCTCACCCCAGCTGTTGGGGTGATAACTGCAGCCCACATCGTTGTGCAAAATTTTGAGCGCCAAGGCCACAATCACGGTGCCACCATGGCCGTGCACAATGGGCTTTGGCAAGCCCGTGGTGCCGCTTGAATAAACAATCCATAGCGGATGATCAAAGGGCAATGACATGGGCTTGAAGGCATCGACCTCGGGTCCGTGCTTGGACGTGGTTTGTGACATGCGAATGGCCGAAGCCACTTCGCTGCTGGCCAAATCTGCAATACCCAAGTTGTCGTGCAAAATCACATGCTGCACCGTGGGCAACGCATCCTTGAGTTCTTGCACCACCGCCATGCGGTCGTAATCTTTGGCGCCATACGTCACGCCATCACAGGCAATGAGCACCTTGGGTTCTATCTGCCTGAAACGATCCAACACCGCCAAGGTTCCCATGTCGGGTGCGCAAATGCTCCACACACCGCCCACACTGATGGTGGCCAAGAAAGCCACAACGGCCTCGGGAATGTTGGGCAAGTAAGCCGCCACTCGATCGCCAGGTTGCAAGCCTTGTGCTTTTAAATGCAGCGCCATGGACGCCACTTGGCGCTGCAGCTCAGGCCATGAAATTTCTTGGTGCTGGCCTTTTTCATTTTGGGCAATCAAGGCCGCAAAGCCTGCCGCATGGGCTTGATCGACATGCCTTAAGACTTGGCTTGCATAGTTGACTTGCGCGCCAGGAAACCAAATGGCGCCTGGCATGGCATTGTTGACCAGCACGGCCTTGTGAAGCGTGGGCGATTGAATGTCAAAGTAGTCCCAAATGCTTTGCCAAAATGCATCGAGCTCCGTAATCGACCATTGCCATAAGTCTTTGTAAGCTTCAAATGCCAGACCTCGGTTATGTTGCAACCAGTCTTGGTACAGTCGAATTTGCGGCACGTAGGCATGCGGCGCTTGGGGCGCAGACTTGGGCAAGTCAGCAAGCGAAGAAAGATAAGGCGATACAAATGGCTTGGGAGTGCTAGCGTTCATGGCCATAGCCTAGCCTGCGAGCTGCCGGCTGTCACCCTGAAAATCCCCAATGCTTGCGCTTAGGTGACACCTGATTGCAGCGTGAAGGGGTTTTCTTAGCCCTTGCTTTTCATCCGCTCGCTTTTCCAGTAAACATCGGTACCACCATCCATCCGGTTTAACACCCGCGAGAGGACAAACATCAAATCGGAAATTCGGTTTAAGTATTGACGGGGCGCATCATTCAGTGCCTCTTCATTGCCCAAGGCCACTGTTGCTCGCTCTGCACGCCTGGCCACCGTTCTACAAATGTGCGCTTGGGCCGCCGATCGATTGCCGGCCGGCAAAATGAACTCTTCCAGCTTGGGCAACTGCGCGTTGTATGTTTCCAAAGCCTGATCCAGAACCAAAACAGCCTCTGCCTTTAGCAACTCAAAGCCAGGAATGGACAATTCGCCGCCCAAATTGAAAAGTTGATGCTGTACTTCGACCAACAAATCGCGAATATCCTCTGGCATTTTTTCACACAGCAACAGACCAATGTGCGAGTTCAATTCATCCACATCGCCCATGGCATGCACCCGCAAGCTGTTTTTAGACACGCGCTGGTTGTTGCCCAAGCCGGTGGTGCCCTCGTCGCCTGTTCGCGTGGCGATTTGTGTCAGTCTGTGTCCCATGGTGTTTTCCCTGTGCGTGGCGGACTGCAAAAATGCAAGTCTCAGCGTAAACTCTGATTTTGACCGAGTTTGCGGGCATTTACACATTCATGGTCATTGCGCACTGTCATGCCACCTGTTTAGACCACCCTTATATTTGGAGCCTCACCATGAACGCACCGACCCCAGCAGCCCATTTAGCGCCCGTCGTCAACGCTCGCCCCGTCCCCCAGGCTTTCATGGATGCTTTGAAGGCGCGCTTTGGCAACAACTGCTCAACCGCCATGGTCATTCGAGAGCAACACGGCCGCGACGAATCTGCATTTGCGCCAGTTCCCCCACCTTCCGCCGTGATCTTCGCCGAGTGCACACAAGATGTGGCCGATGCCGTCAAATTGGCAAGCGACTACAAAGTGCCCGTCATTCCATTTGGTGTTGGCTCATCTTTAGAGGGCCATTTGCTGGCCGTGCAAGGCGGCATCAGCATTGACCTGACGCGTATGAACAAGGTTTTGGCGATCAACGCAGAAGACCTCACGGTGACGGTGCAGCCTGGCGTGACGCGCAAACAATTGAACGAAGAAATCAAGTCAACGGGTTTGTTTTTCCCCATCGACCCAGGCGCCGATGCCACCCTTGGCGGCATGAGCGCCACACGCGCCAGCGGCACCAATGCCGTTCGCTATGGCACCATGCGTGAGAATGTATTGGCGCTTGAAGTCGTCACAGCTTCTGGAGAAGTTATTCGAACAGGCACCCGGGCCAAAAAATCGAGTGCGGGTTACGACCTCACACGCTTGTTTGTTGGCAGCGAAGGCACCTTGGGCGTGATGACCGAAGTCACGGTCAAGCTTTACCCCTTGCCAGAAGCCATTTCAGCGGCCATCTGCTCCTTCCCCAGCATTGAGGCCGCGGTTAAAACAGTGATTCAAGTCATTCAGCTGGGCGTGCCCATTGCGCGTGTTGAGTTAATCGATCACAACACCGTTCGCATGGTGAACGCTTATGCCAAGTTAGGCTTGCGTGAAGAGCCCATGCTGTTGATGGAGTTTCATGGGTCGCCAGCGGGTGTGAAAGAGCAAGCCGAAACGGTTCAAGAAATTGCCAGCGACCATGGCGGCAACGCATTTGAATGGGCCACCACCCCAGAAGAGCGCACACGCCTTTGGACGGCGCGTCACAACGCTTATTTTGCAGCGCTGCAAAGCAGGCCGGGCTGCCGAGCCATCAGCACCGACACCTGCGTCCCCATCAGCAAGTTAGCCGACTGTCTGCTTGACTCTGTGACCGAAACAGAAGAAAGTGGTTTGCCTTACTTTTTAGTCGGGCACGTCGGTGATGGCAATTTTCACTTTGGCTATTTGATTGACCCTGAAATTCCAAGTGAGCGCGAAATTGCAGAGGACCTGAATTACAAGCTCGTGAGCCGCGCCTTGCGCCTCGGCGGCACCTGCACTGGCGAACATGGCATTGGCCTGCACAAAATAGATTTCTTGGTTACAGAAGCGGGCGTCGGCGCCGTCAACATGATGCGCACCTTGAAGCAAGCCTTGGACCCTCACAACATCATGAACCCCGGGAAAATCTTTCATTGAAAAAAGGCCAGATTGCCCTTTTTCAGTTCGTTAAGCGCGCAATTTGTCAATCAGCCCATTGAGTTCGTCGAGTGATCCAAACTGGATTGAGAGTTCACCTATTTCTTCAAAACGGCCATGCCGCTTCACGCGCTTTTTAACGCGCACCTCTACTTGCGCCATGAGTAAGTCTGAGAGTTCTTCTTCAACACGTTTGATGTCGCGTGACTTTTCTTTTTTCGGTTTTTGTTGCACCAAAGAAAATTCTGCGCTGAGTTTTTTCACCAAACTCTCTGCTTCGCGCACCGACATTTTTTTGGCGCTGATTTGATTGGCCGCTGTAATTTGAGCGGCCTTGTCCAGTCCCAACAATGCTCTAGCGTGCCCCATGTCAATGTCACCTGCCATCAGCATGGTTTGCACGGGCTCTGCCAAGTTCAACAAACGAAGCAAGTTGCTGGCAGCACTTCGAGAGCGCCCCACGGCTTGGGCTGCCGTTTCGTGGGTCAGACCAAACTCTTTGATCAGGCGCTGTAAACCATGGGCCTCTTCAAGCGGGTTGAGGTCTTCACGTTGAATGTTTTCAATCAAGGCCATGGCCGCTGCCGCCTCATTGGGCACATCGCGAACCAATACCGGCACCTCGTTCAAACCCGCCAGTCGCGATGCGCGGAAACGACGTTCCCCTGCAATGATTTCATACTTGCCCGCATTGGGGCCATCGCTTAACTTGCGAACCAAGATAGGTTGCATGATGCCCTGAGCCTTGATGGACTCTGCCAACTCGTAGAGTGCGCCCTCGTCCATTCGCGTTCGAGGTTGGTACATGCCTGGCACCAACTCACTCAAAGCCAAACTGCTGGGTGTTCGATTGGCTGCCGCCTCAACAGCTTGAGGCGAGCTGGGTTCGTCCTGCACCTTAGGGCCCAACAAAGCCTCCAGCCCTCGGCCTAAGCCCTTTGGTTTTTTAGTGACCATGTGTTTTTTCTTTCATTAATTCATTCAACAAGGCGTGGCCTTCAGACCAATCACCCAAATTTGATTCGGCGTTCACGTGTCCGCAATCGCCCAAGTTTAAATATTGGGACCCCCATGCCTTCGCAAACTGTTCTGCCCGCGCAGGGGTGCAATAAGGGTCGTTTTGACTGCCAATCAAAATTGATTTGAAGGGCAGCGCCGTCAAAGCGATCGGGCGCCAACTTGAAAAAACATCTTGCAGGTGTGAAGCTTCAACGTCGCCAGGCGCCACCAACAAGGCCGCTTTGACTTTGTGGCATTGTGCAGAAATTTGAGCCCAAGCAGCGACTTGAATGCAACCCAAACTGTGTGCAACCAAGAACACGGGCCCGCTCAAGTCGGACACTACTTCGTCCAATCGCGACAACCAATCGCCACGAAGTGGCCGCATCCAATCGTGTTGCTCTACAAGCTGATAAGCATATTGACTGATCCAAAGTCTTTGCCAATGTGAAGGCCCACTTCCCTGCCAACCAGGCAATATAAGGACTTTTGGGTTTTCCATAAAAACGCTTTCGTGGCCTTAAAGCGTTGGAATGCGCTGTACCAACTCCCTGGCAAACTCTACAAACGCTTGGCTGCCTTTGGCTGATGGGTCAAACACCACGCCCGGCAATCCATAACTGGGCGCCTCTGCCAGGCGCACATTTCGAGGAATCACTGTGTTAAAAACTTTGTCCCCAAAGTGCGATTTAAGTTGCTCACTCACTTGCTGTTGCAACGTAATTCGCGGATCAAACATGACGCGCAGCAAACCAATTATTTTCAAATCAGGGTTCAAATTGGCATGCACTTGCTTGATGGTGTTCACCAAATCGGTCAGCCCCTCAAGCGCAAAATATTCGCACTGCATAGGAACAATCACACCATGCGCGGCACACAAACCATTCAAGGTGAGCATGGACAAAGAGGGTGGGCAATCAATTAAGACAAAGTCAAAGTCTTTGTCTGCCACTTCCAATGCCAACTTCAAACGTTGATCGCGTCTTTCAAGGTCAACCAGTTCAACCTCTGCGCCGGCCAATTCGCGGTTGGCGCCTAACACGTGATAGCCGGATTTCTCTGAAAAAATGGATGCCTCTTGAATGCTGGCTGACTCTAATAAAACGTCGTACACACTGAGTTCTAGCTGCCGCTTGTCAACGCCCGAACCCATGGTTGCATTGCCCTGTGGATCGAGGTCAACCAACAAAACACGCTGCCCCACTTTGGCCAAGCCAGCGGCCAAGTTAACCGCCGATGTGGTCTTGCCAACGCCACCTTTTTGATTTGCAACACAGAAAATCTTTGCCATTTGTGACTCTTTTGTTTTTTCGCTGATGCGATTATTTGCCTAAGGCCAATTTCAGACCAAAACCGATTAAGAACAGGCCTGCAATTTTTTGCAAGAGACCAGACGCCCTGGGATTAGCTCTAATGCGAGCGGCCATGTTATGCGTGATGACCACAACGCCAAAACAGTAAAGGAAACCCAAAACGGCAATGGTAATGGCCATGAAAACAAAAGTAATCATTCCTTGGTGCTGCTCAGGGTCAATGAATTGCGGAAAAAAAGCAAAATAAAACATGATGGCCTTTGGATTGAGCAAGGTGATGAACATGGTTTCTTTGAAATATTGACCTGGGGTGATCTTGATCGATGGCCCTTCACCCGGCTTTGCAAAGACCATTTTAAAACCCAACCAGGCAAGGTAAGCCGCGCCCACCCATTTCAAAGCCAAAAACAAATGGGGGTAGGTTTGCAGCAGTGCCGCCACACCGGCCACCGTCATCCACAACAAAAGTTGGTCGCCCAAAATCAAGCCCGCAACAGAGGCAATACCGCCCCTCATACCGCCTTGGGTGGTAGAGGTAATCAAGGCCAGATTGCCAGGGCCGGGCAAGAACAAAAGCAACACGAAGGCTGCAACAAAGGCGCCGTAATCAGAAATTCCAAACATCAAAGGCTTTCTCAATGAGCCCAAGTGTAAGGGGCGAAACTCAGGTCGCGCTTACTTCAGTAGACAAAGTTGCGGGTTTTTTCATCCAGACCATGCAACGATCGGCCGCCAAGCCAGGAACCTGGAGTTGTTCCACGTGAAACACTTCTGCAAAAGAAGGCAACGCCGCCATCTCTGGATCTGGCAACTTGCCCTTCATGGCCATCCACACACCCTCATTGGACAAAGCACCAGCAGACCAATTGACAAAGTCTGGCAAAGAGGCGAATGCTCGGGAGCAAATGACGTCAAAAGGCCCCGTTAAGCTTTCTACCCGCGCATGAACACCCCGCAAGTTTGAAAGCTTTAAGCTGGCTGCCACCTGTTGCACAAATGCGGCTTTTTTTGAAACTGTGTCGACACATGTGACGCTGACATTGGGACAACAAATGGCAATCACCACACCTGGCAAGCCGCCACCCGAGCCCACATCCAACAACTCTGTTTTTGAATCGATGCTCTTCGCATTTTTGGCAAGGTAACGGCACAAAGGCGTAATTGACGACAAACTGTCTAGCAAATGGTGCGTCAAGATTTCCTGAGGACTTCTCAGCGCCGTCAGGTTATAAACTTTGTTCCACTTTTGAATGAGCGCCATGTAGCTCAACAACTGTCGCTGCTGGGCCTCCGCCACACTCAAGCCCAAGGCTTCAATTCCAAGAGAAAGCTCTTGAGGAATGCCCGCCTCAAACTGGCCATCTGCCGTCATGGCGTCAAACTCGCCGAGCCTTCCACAACCGCCTCCACCGCTTCAGGCTTGCCCGACATGAACTCCTTAAAACCACCCCTTTTGAGATAAATCAGCAGCAAGGAAATGGTTGCGGGGGTAACTCCAGAGATTCGGGACGCCATGCCCAGAGTTTCTGGGCGATGCTTGGACAAGGTTTCTCGGGCCTCGATCGACAAAGAAGATACCAGAAGGTAGTCAAGTTTTGCGGGCAACTTCAGGTTTTCAAAATGAACAGCACGATCAACCTCGACCCTTTGTCGATCAATGTACCCCGAATACTTGGCCGCAATCTCAACCTGCTCAATGACGGATGCAGAAAGCTCACCCAATGTTTCACGTGAAACAGTTGTTGAAACATACCGATCGGCATCCAAGGACACCAAGCTTTCATAACTCACGCCGGGTCGGCGGAGCAAGTCAAATAAATTGTGCTCATGCTCAATGGCCTTGCCCAGAACACGCGCCGACTCTGCCTCGGGTAAATTTCTCGGATTGACCCAAGTTGACTTAAGTCGCTCTGTTTCACGTGAAACAGCTTCGCGCTTTGTACAAAAAGAAACCCAGCGCTCATCGTCCACCAGCCCCATTTGGCGACCCACCTCCGTCAAGCGCATGTCCGCATTGTCTTCCCTGAGTTGCAAACGAAACTCTGCCCTGCTGGTAAACATGCGATACGGCTCGGTTACGCCTTTGGTAATGAGATCATCTACCAGCACGCCCAGATATGCTTGGTCGCGGCTTGGCAACCATGCGCCGCCCATGTCATTGCCAGAACCAGACAAAGACCTGCACTGAAGTGCGGCATTGATTCCGGCAAACAAGCCTTGAGATGCAGCCTCTTCGTAACCTGTCGTTCCATTGATTTGCCCAGCAAAGAAGAGCCCCCCAATTTGACGCGTTTCAAAGCTGCTTTTCAATGCGCGCGGGTCAAAGTAGTCGTACTCAATGGCATAGCCGGGTCTCAGAATGTGGGCGTTCTCTAGTCCCTTCATGGACCGAACCAAGGCGTATTGAATGTCAAAAGGCAGACTGGTGGAAATGCCATTGGGATAAAACTCATGGGTGGTGAGTCCCTCGGGCTCTAAAAAAATCTGATGGCTGTCTTTGTCGGCAAAGCGATTGATCTTGTCTTCCACGCTGGGGCAGTACCTTGGGCCAACACCTTCAATCTTGCCCATGAACATGGGGCTTCGATCAAAGCCAGACCGAATGATGTCGTGCGTTCTCTCATTGGTATGCGTAATCCAACACGGCATCTGTGCTGGGTGCATGTCTGCACGTCCCATGAAGCTGAAAACAGGAACGCCAGCTTCGGCGTTCAAGCCGCCCGGCATGCCATCGCCCGGCTGCTCTTGGCACTTTGAGAAGTCAATGGTGCGGCCATCAAGTCGCGGCGGCGTGCCTGTTTTCAAACGCCCCTGAGGTAGTTTGAGCTCTTTCAAGCGAGCAGACAAACTGACCGCCGGAGGATCACCCGCCCGCCCTGCCGAATAGTTGTCTAAGCCCACGTGAATCTTGCCGTCTAGAAATGTACCTGCAGTCAGGATCACTGTTTTAGAGCGGAAGCGAACACCCACTTGCGTGACGGCCCCTACAACACGGTCTTCTGTGCCATTTGACTCAATCATGAGATCGTCAACAGCCTGCTGGAATATCCACAGGTTTTCTTGGTTCTCGAGACGACGGCGAATGGCCGCCTTGTACAAAACTCGATCCGCTTGAGCGCGCGTTGCACGCACGGCGGGCCCCTTCGAGCTGTTCAAGATTCGAAACTGAATGCCGCCTTCATCCGTTGCAATGGCCATCGCGCCGCCCAAAGCGTCGACCTCTTTCAGCAGGTGACCCTTGCCAATGCCGCCAATAGAGGGGTTGCAGCTCATCTGGCCCAAGGTCTCAATGTTGTGTGTCAACAAGAGTGTTTGACAACCCATGCGCGCAGACGCCAACGCGGCTTCGGTGCCAGCATGGCCGCCGCCGACAACGATCACATCAAATTCTTGTGGGTAAAGCATCAAATCACCAGTCCATCACCTTAGGGTCGGCGCTGCTCGCGCCGTGAGAGGCCTGCGGCCCAGGGGCTTGATTTTATCTGCATCGGGTGTTCCTTGCGTGACTGATCGCAGCAGCCCTCTCAAGCTAAGCTCGTGTCACCCACCAACAGGAGACTCAATGAGCCAAACCCAAACCCATCAAGCGCGTTGTCATCCCGATGAATGGCAACTGCGCGTCGATTTAGCTGCGTGTTACCGCTTGGTTGCTTTGTATGGTTGGAGCGATTTGGTTTTCACCCACATCAGTGCGAAATTGCCGGCCTCGGTGTGCGGTGATGAACATCATTTTTTAATCAACCCCTACGGCCTGATGTTTGATGAAATCGCCGCCTCAAGCTTGGTGAAGATCGACATGCATTGCAACAAGCTGGATGCAGAGAACCCCTATCCCGTGAATCCCGCCGGCTTCGTCATTCACAGCGCCGTTCACGAGGCGCGCCCAGACGCAGCGTGCGTGCTTCACACGCACACCCGCGCAGGCGTGGCCGTGAGTGCGCAAAAACAAGGCGTGCTGCCCATCAGTCAGCAAAGCACCTTTGTGCTGGCTTCGTTGGCCTATCACGACTACGAAGGCGTTGCCATTCGCGACGATGAGAAAACGCGTTTGCAAAGAGACTTGGGAGAGGCTAATTTTTTAATGCTGCGCAATCATGGTTTGCTCACTGTGGGCAAAACCATTGCCGATGCGTTTTTGGGAATGTACACCTTTGAAAATACCTGCCGTATTCAAGTCGATGCGCTTGCAGGTCAAAGCGGCGCCGCCGATCTCACGGCGGTCAACCCTGAAATTTTGGATGGCATTGCACACGTGATGAAGGTCCAAACCGGCGGCTTGGGTGGCGGTTTTGTTTGGCCTTCTTTGTTGCGAAAACTCAATCGCGAGAACCCAGGCTACGACGCATGAAAAACTTATTTGAGCCATGCCAAGCTGGCCAACTGCAACTCGCCTCACGCATTGTGATGGCCCCACTCACTCGCAACCGGGCGCCACAGGCTCTGGCAAATGCGCTCATGGCCGAATACTATGCCCAACGGGCTAACCCCGCAACGGGCGCAGGCCTCATCATCACCGAAGCAACCGCGATCAGCCACCAGGGCCAAGGGTACGCTGATGTACCGGGTATTTGGTCGGCAGAACAAGTCAAGGCATGGCAAGCCGTCACTCAAGCGGTGCACGCCAAAGGCGGAAAGATAGTGGTGCAACTTTGGCACGTTGGCCGCATCTCACACACCAGCCTTCAGCCCAATGGGCAATCACCGGTCGCGCCTTCGGCCATTGTTGCCAAGTCAAAAACTGTGCTCATCGAAAATGGTGTGCCAAGCTTTGTCCCAACCTCTGTGCCACGCGCGCTCGAATTGGCTGAAATGCCAGGCATCGTTGCTGACTATCGGCACGCAGCAAGGAACGCCATCGACGCCGGTTTTGACGGCATCGAAGTGCATGCGGCCAATGGCTATTTGATTGATCAATTTTTAAGAGCCGACAGCAATCACCGAACCGATGCTTATGGTGGCAGCATTGACAATCGCGCGCGCCTTTTAAAAGAAGTGATGCTGGCGGTGAGCCAAGAAATTGGTGGCGGTCGCTGCGGTATTCGCATTTCGCCCGTCACACCGGCCAACGATGCGAGTGATGCCTCGCCACAAGCACTTTTTGAGCATGTTGCAAGTTTCCTTGGCACTTTAGATTTGGCTTATGTGCACACCATTGAGGGCTCGACGGGCGCTGCCCGTGATTTTCAACAAGGTGAGGCGCCCTTTGACTACGCGGCATTGAAGGAAGCCTATCAGCAGGGCGGTGGCCATGGCGCATGGATGCTCAACAATGCATATGACAGGGCATTGGCCGATCAAGCGCTTGCCGATGGCGCCGACCTGATTGCTTTTGGAAAATCTTTCATCGCTAACCCAGATTTGGCCGCAAGGTTGAACCAGGACGGGCCTTACAACACGCCAGACCGCGCCACTTTTTATGGCGGTCATAGGGCAGGTTATACCGACTACCCAAGTCTCTAAGCCCGCCTATTGGCGGACTGACTGCTGCGCGATCGATACAATTTAGCCATGAACCCAAACAACATGCCTTTTCAAGGTCGTCGCATTGAACAACAAGTCATGGGCCATGCCACTCGAGACGGCGATGGCGTCAAACTCACGCGCGTTTTGACACAAGCTCACCAAAGACGGCTCGACCCTTTCTTGATGCTCGATAACTTTGGCAGCGATGATCCCAATGATTACAGTGGTGGGTTTCCAGATCATCCTCACCGAGGGTTTGAAACCGTCACATACATGATTGCAGGAAGAATGCGGCACAAAGACAGTGCCGGCCACGAAGGGCTCTTGCAAAACGGCGGTGTTCAATGGATGACGGCTGGCAAAGGTGTTGTTCACAGCGAAATGCCTGAACAAGAAGAAGGTGTGATGGAGGGGTTCCAGCTTTGGTTGAACTTGCCTTCATCCCAAAAAATGTGCACACCTGCTTATGAGGATATTCAAAGTGATGGCATTCCAGAATATCAGCCCCATGAGTCCATCACGGTCCGGGTCATCTCTGGTAACTCCAATGGTGTACAGGGTGCGGTCCAAAGGCCAATTGACTTGTTTCCCACCAACCCTCTTTACTTGGACATCCATTTTGAGGATGACATTTGTTTTCAGCAAACATTGAACCCCCTTCACAACGCCTTTTTGTTTGTTTACCGCGGTCGTGTCAACGTGGTCAGTGCCGGCGCAAAAACAGCAGTGAATTTACACAGAATGGCCATTCTTCAAAATGAAGGAAATGGTGTTGTCATTGAAGGCTCGCCTGGTGCCAAAGTACTTTTGATCGCAGGCCAACCCCTGAACGAGCCCATTGCACAACACGGGCCATTTGTCATGAACACTCGTGAAGAATTGATACAAGCGGTAGATGATTTCAAGGCCGGTCTTTACACATCGTGACTGGGTTTTTTGAACTCAGTATCAAGTCATTGAAGATTCGCTGTTTGTCAATGAACAAACATGTGGATAGTTTTGGGATAACAGCAGGGTTATCCACACATTATTTCCATTTCTTAAGTTGTTCATATTTGATTGACAGCTCAGAAGCAAGCTCGTACACACCCTTCAAAATGATTCAATACATTGATCTATATAGAAAAAAAAGACTTGTCCACAGAACAAGCCTCTCCTTATCTACTACTACTATGTATTAATCTATATAAAAGAAGAATACAGAGACAAACTCAGATTTGAAATTAAATGGCTTTTCTGAATGCATCCATGCAGTTTTGCCACTGAACCATGACGGTAGCCAAGTGTTTTTCTTTCACATGGCCAAATCCTTTAATTTGTTCTGTCACATTGGCCATTTTGATGGCCAATGCATGGTTCTCTGACGTCAAAGAAGCCAGCAATTCATCAATGGCATCTTTGTACTCTTGAATGAGTGCACGTTCTGTTTGTCGCTCTTCGGTGCGGCCAAAAATATCCAAGGCCGTACCACGTAGAAATTTAAATTGAGCCAGAACCTTGAAAACCAGCACCATGTGGGGGCTCATTTTTTGTTTGATAAGTTGGCCCTTCTCATTGCGTTTGGCAAGAAGGGGTGGGGCTAGGTGGTAGAAAACCTTGAAATCACCCTCAAACTGGGTTTTAACGCGTTCTAGGAACTGTTTGTTGGTGTGCAAGCGTGCTACTTCGTACTCATCTTTGTAAGCCATCAATTTGAACAATTGACGAGCCACTGTCTCCGTTAGCAAGGATGAACTTAAAGTGCTTTCTTTCGCTTTGACGTTCAAGACAAAGTTTTCGTACTGTTTGGCATAAGCAGCGTTCTGATAAGCTGTTAAAAACTCAATGCGTGTGGCTATCAAATCTTCTAAACGATCACGCTTTTTAAACGAAATAATTTGCAGTGGTTTTAACAAAGCTTCAACAGCAGGCAATTGATGCGCCGCATGACGGCCCCATTCAAAAGCGGTCAGATTTTGCGCAACAGCCACTTCGTTCAATTCGATGGCACGCTTCAAAGCATCAAGGCTCAAGGGCACCCAGCCCTTTTGCCATGCATAACCCAGAAGCATGGGGTTGATGTAAATCGTATCGCCCATCAATTGAGATGAGAGATGGTCTGCATCAAGGGAGGCCAAACCATGAAGTCCAACGGTAGAAGCAATGTCAGCGGCACAACTGTCAGCGGGGTTTTCCCACTGTGTATTTTTAACAAACTCAGCTGTGGGTGAGCTGTGAGAATTTAAAGCAACGCGGGTCCTGCCTTCCATCATGCGTGACAAGGTTTCTTTGCCAGCCGCCACAATGGGATCACAGCCCAAAATTAAATCGGCCGCAGCCATGCTGACACGTGTGGTTTGAATGTCATCTTGGCGCTTGGCCAATAAAACATGACTCCACGTAGCGCCCCCTTTTTGTGCCAAGCCGGCAGAATCCTGAGTCACAATGCCAAGCCCGTCTAAGTGGGCCGCCATGCCTAAGAGCTGACCGATGGTGATCACACCTGTGCCGCCAACACCCGCAACCACCACACCATAAGGATGATGCGCATTGCCTAAACTCGGTACCACGGGCAAAGGCAAAGCGGGCAAGGCATCCCAACTGAACTTTTGTTCTTTGGTTTTTTTCTTGAGTTGCCCGCCTTCAATGCTGATGAAACTGGGACAAAAGCCTTTGAGGCAACTGGTGTCTTTGTTGCAAGTATTTTGATTGATGACTCGTTTGCGGCCGAAGTCAGTTTCAAGTGGCTCAACCGACAAACAGTTGGACTGAACGCCACAATCGCCACAGCCTTCACATACCAACTCATTGATCATGACCCGGACGGCGGGATCGACCATGGTGCCACGCTTGCGACGGCGACGCTTTTCAGTGGCGCAGGTTTGGTCATAAATAATGACCGTGCAACCCTTCACTTCGCGCAGCTCACGCTGTACGGCATCAAGCTCGTCGCGGTGATGAACCAAAACACCTTCAGCCAAAGCAACGCCATCGTATTTTTCGGGCTCATCCGTTACCACTTTGATGACGATGGCGCCTTCGGCTCGCATGCTTTGCGCAATTTGAACAACCGTGTGCCCTTCAGCGCGTTCTCCGATGGGCTGACCCCCCGTCATGGCAACCGCATCGTTGTACAAAATTTTGTAAGTGATGTTGACACCAGCGGCAATACTTTGGCGGATGGCCAAGATGCCGCTGTGAAAATAAGTGCCATCACCAATGTTGGCAAACACATGTTTTTCGTTGCTGAAGTGTTGCTGGCCAATCCAAGGCGTGCCCTCACCCCCCATTTGCGTAAAGCCAACGGTGCTGCGGTCCATCCACACGCTCATGAAATGACAACCAATGCCCGCCATGGCGCGCGAACCTTCGGGAACTTTGGTGCTGGTATTGTGGGGACAACCAGAGCAGAACCAAGGCATGCGGTCTGCAGAGGGTTTGAGAACCAAATTGTTTTGTGCGCGCTCCTTGGCGTCAATGGTCTGCAGCAGCGCATCGATGCGTGCCAAGACATCAGAGGGTAAATCAAGTTTTTTGAGTCGCTTGGCCAAGGCCTTGGCAATCAAGGTGGGTGTGAGGTCGGCATTGGCGCGAAGCAGTCGATGCGCCGTTGGATTGGGAACAGACCACTCGCCGCCAGAGTCATCGCCTTCGAGCTCATCAAACTTACCCACAATGCGCGGGCGCTGTGAGTCGGGCCAGTTGTAAAGTTCTTCCTTCAGCTGGTATTCAATGATTTGACGTTTTTCTTCAACCACCAAAATCTCTTTCAGGCCTTTGGCAAACGCACGTGTGCTTTGAGCCTCTAGAGGCCAAACAACCGAAACCTTGTGAACCCGAATACCCAGTCGCTGGCAGGTTTCGGTGTCTAAACCCAGATCTACCAAGGCTTGTCGTGTGTCGTTGTAGGCCTTGCCACTGGCCATGATGCCGTAGCGGTCGTTGGAGCCTTCTATGACATTGTGGTTCAAACGATTGGCGCGAATGTAGGCCAGCGCGGCATACCATTTGTAATCAAACAAGCGGGCTTCTTGATCAAGGGCCGCGTCAGGCCACCTGATGTGAACGCCGCCAGGGGGCATTTCAAACGCAGGTAAAACAATCTTGACCCGATCGGCGTTGATGTCGGCCGTTGCGCTTGACTCAACAATTTCTTGAATGGTTTTCATGCCAGACCAGACACCGGCAAAACGGCTTAGCGCAATGGCGTGAACACCCAAATCCAAGACCTCTTGAACAGAAGCAGGAAAGAACACTGGCAGGCCACAGGCTTTGAAAATATGATCGCTTTGGTGCGCTGCTGTAGAGCTTTTGGCAATGTGATCGTCACCCGCGACAGCCAATACGCCGCCCCACGCCGTGGTGCCCGCCATGTTGGCATGTTTGAACACGTCGGAGCAACGGTCCACACCTGGCCCCTTGCCATACCAAATGCCAAAGACGCCATCTAGTTTTTGACTGCCTGGTGGCGCAAACCCCAATTGTTGGGTGCCCCACAATGCTGTGGCCGCGAGCTCTTCGTTCACGCCGGGCTGAAAAACGATGTTGTGTTTTTCAAGGTAAGTCTTGGCTTTCCACAAGGCCTGGTCATAACCGCCCAAAGGCGAGCCGCGGTAGCCGCTGATTAAGGCGCCAGTTCGTTTGCCCGCCAAAGCATCTCGCTCTTGCTGCAACATTGGCAAGCGAACCAGGGCTTGAACGCCGCTCATAAAGGCCCGACCAGATTTCAGGCTGTATTTGTCGTCAAGGGTGACATTGGCCAGTGCTTGGCGCAAATGTTCAGGCAAGGGAGCGTTCATGGTGTGCCACTTTCAAAAGCATGTAGAAGCAGTGTAAATCGACAAGGCCTATCTTGGAAGTAAAACCCATGCGTTCATATCTTGTTTGAGACGGCCGGCCAATTCGCCGGCCGCGTCGCCAGAGCCTACAAAATAGTCAGCACGCACGGCGCCTAAGATGACGCTGCCAGTATCTTGCGCAAAAACCAGCCTATTTAAAGGGGTTTGAGGTCCGCTGCTAGAAAGCCAGACGGCAGAGCCGTAAGGAATACTGCCAGGATCGACCGCAATAGACCGTCCTGGCGTTAAGGGGATGCCCATCGCACCCTTAGGGCCCAAAAGCGCCTCGGCGCCGAGAAGGGCCTCCTCTTTGAAGAAAATGAATCGCGGGTTGCGCGCCATTAATTCATGGGTTCTGTGCGGATTTTGAGCAAGCCAAGCCTTGATGCCCGGCCAAGTGGCGTCCTTGGTGAGGTTTTGGTCGAGCAGCCATCGGCCAATGCTTTGATAAGGGTGCTCGTTGGTGCCGGCGAAGGCCAATCTGATTTGGATGCGACTGCCATCGCGCTGAGTGAGCCACAAGCGCCCCGACCCCTGAATGTGAAGCACCATGGCATCAACGGGGCTGGCAATGAAGGCGATTTCTTTGCCCTTGAGGGCGGCTTGGGCTGCGGGCAATTTGGAAATCTCTTCTCTGCTGTACCAAGGGGAGCGTGCCTTTAAATTGGCGGGTACGCCATACAAGGGCACTTCAAAGCCAGGCCTTGGCGCTCGAGAGGCTTCAAAAACAGGTTCGTAATAAGCCGTCAAGAGCCCATTGGCAGGCGCGGCGACGGCATTTAAATGTTCAACCCGATAAGGCTGAAAGCTTTCCATCACCCAGTTTTTTTGCAATTCGGAAGGCTGTCCGTCCAAACGCTTGACGTCGGCACAAAGGCGTTGCGTGTTGGGTAAATTTCGCGCACAGTTTTGCCGCCAAGCGACCCATGCTTCGTTGAAGTTGTCGGCGTTAAAGCCAGGAAGGTCAGTCCAGCTGGCCAACATCCAGCGACTTTTGGGCTTCATTAAAACGGCGGGCGCACTTTCAAGGACAGTCGCCGCTGGCGGCGAGGCGGGGACTTGTGGCATTGGCGTTTTCTCAGGAGAAGAGCAGGCCGTCAAAAGTAAAGCACCCACAATGCAGAAGCTGCCTAAAATCCATGAACCAAGGAGATGAGGCATGGGTTTGATCTTGTTAGAAGCGTTGTTGGCGTTGTTGATTTTGCTGGCGATTGTTTGGTGGACGATGTTTTCAGGTCGAGACAAGGGCGAACTGAAATCGGAAAAGCCAAAAGAGCCTGAGCCAAAGAATCCGCCCAAAGAATGACACAAAGACTGGCGTTCTTTCAAGCGCATTCAAATCTCCCGCAATAAATTCGCCAATTCGACCGCCGACTTCACATTCATTTTTTCGAAAACGCGCGATCGATGAACCTCAACCGTGCGCACACTGATGTCAAGTTGGTCGGCAATGAGTTTGTTGGGCAAGCCTGCCACCACCAACTGCATCACGTCACGCTCTCGATCGGTTAAGTCTTGCAGGCGTGATACCAAGCCCGCACTTTGGAGATGAACCGCCAAACGCTCATTGGACAAAACCAAAGCTTGTTCCACGCGGTCAACCAAAGCGTTGTCAGAGAACGGCTTTTCGCAAAAATCAAATGCGCCACGCTTGACGCTGTCAACGGCCGTTGGCACGTCGGCGTGCCCCGTTAAAAAAATAACCGGCCAAGTATGGGCCAAACCGTTACCGATGAGCGTCTCAAACAGAGCCAAGCCACTCTGTCCTGGCATTCGAACGTCCAATAAGATGCAGCCAGCTTGGGTGGGCACAGGTGTTTTGGGGCCGGGAAACTTTTCTTGCAGCATGCGCTCAAAATCATCTGCACTTGCAAATGCCTCGCTCATCAGTCGACGAGATCGCAGCAACCAAGCCATCGCTTCACGAACACTGGCATCGTCATCAACGATGAAAACACAGGCGTTCAGGGCAGGTTGCATCAATAGAGTTTAGCGTTGCTCACAGCTCGGGGGCTGTGGGGAGGGTAAAGCGAAAGAGGGTGCCACAGGGTTCTTGTGCTTCGAATTCCAGATGGCCGCCGTGTTGCTCGACAACGGTTCGGCAAAGACTGAGGCCCAGGCCCATGCCTTCTGCCTTGGTGGTGAAGAAGGGCGTGAACAATTGATGCGCAATGTCTGGCGAAATTCCGATCCCTATGTCAATGATGGAAAACTCGACCCAGCCATGGGAATCGCTGGATGCCGCCCTTTTAACTTGAAGCGTTAGGAGTCGCTTGCGGCAGTTAGGGTGGTCCATGGCTTGCATGCCATTGCGCGCCAAATTCAACAAGACTTGTTCGACCATGGTTCGGTCACACAGAATAGGCGATAAGCGTTCATCAAATTTGGTTTCGATGCGAACCTGTAATTTGTGAGCTTGCAACTGCACAAGTGGCATCACAGCATCAATGATGGCTTGAGGGGTGACGATTTCTTTGTCTTGATCACGCCGCCGCACGAAATCATGAACGCTGTTGATGACTTTTCCAGCACGCCCGGCTTGCTCAGAAATTCTTTCAAAGGCCATTTGAAGATCGCTCAATGGCGGGTGCGTGTCGCTGAATTCTGGATGTTGCATCAGGTTTAAAGAGCCCGTTGCATAGCTAGAAATGGCGGCCAGAGGTTGGTTCAACTCATGGCTTAAAAGTGAAGCCATCTCGCCCACCGTCGCCAGCCGCGCAGTGGCTTGCAGACGCTCTTGACTAGAACGCGAAAGCTCTTCAATGCGGCGTTGTTCGCTGATGTCCAAAAATGCACTCATCCAGCCCGTTTGTTGCCCCAAGACATTGATCAAGGGGGCTTCAAAAATAAGGACCGGAAAACGCGAACCATCTTTCCTCACAAAAACCGACTCAAAACCTTCACGCGGCGGTGCGCTGCCTGCCAATCGAACCGCTTGACGTTGTTGATACTCGCCCACCATCTCGGGCGGCCAATAAGGCATGGGTGCAGATTGCCCTAAGAGCTGATCGGCGTCAAACCCCACCATCTGACAAAACGCGGGATTCACATAGGTGATTCGACCTTTCAAATCACGCGCACGCAAACCCGTTACCAAGGAGTCTTCCATGGCTTTTCGAAAGGCAAGTGCATCTGCCAAGTCGCGCTCCGCTTTAAGTCGGCGTCGAGAATCTTTTACCAGTAAAACCAAAACGGAGACCAAGGCAATCGACATGGCCAAGACCAAGGCCGGCAAGATGTTTGGAAACAGATCTGGCGCCGCGCGCCGACCATCCATTCGAAGCATCAGCGTTGTGCCTGGCAAGTCCAGCAACTGCGTTGCTGTGAACAGCCGTTTGGCGCGTGGCAAAGTACCGTGAACGGCCAGACGCGTACCATCGGGCTCAATGAAAGAAATTTCATTGCGACGGCCATACGACTCGCCCAATTCTGTAGCCAGAATTTCTTGAAGCCCGTAGGTTAAAAGCGTAAATCCGATGGCACGCCCCTGCACGAGAATAGGCAGGCACATTTCCATCACCTCTAAACCAATGCCATTGGCCTGGGGTACAAAGTAACTTCGCGAATAGGCAGGGCCATTGAGTCGTTTGGAACGCAAACACGTTTGAACGATTTCGGCCTGCTCATTCACTCGCGTTTGATCATCAAACAAAGTTGGCTTAAATGAAGAGACCGAGGCATCCAAGATCAAGCCTTGCAGGTCTCTTCTTTCAACGCGAAGCCAGGCTCTGTTTTGACTCAGCAGAAGCGGCACTTCTGCTTGCCATAATTTGGAGGGCAGCGACTTAACCTGCAAGGTTTGCAGGCTCACAATGTGCCTGCTGAAACCATTGCGAATGTCAGTCACGGCATCTGCCGTGTCACGGTCTAATTCCGCCTGATATTGACTGGCCTCATACCGACCCGCAAGCCAAACCAAGGTCACCAAAAGCGCAACCACCAGTCCAACCAAGGCAAGCCACAATGAAAAGCGACGGTCAGTAAATGAGCGCGTGGCAGATTTGAAAAAGAGCCACAGAAGATGCGTGTTTTGCAGCGATGAAGAGTCAGTTGGCGTCATGTGCAAAACACGAGCAAGGCTTAAGGTGCAACAGCGGTAGCTGTAACTTTGGTCACCTTAGGGTCGCTCCAAGTGCCGTCAATTAAGAACTCTTGGGTGTTGACCCGGCTCAGCGGCTGTTTGAGAATCAGCTGCGCCAAGAAAGTGCTTAAACCAATGGCAGGGTTCAGCGCAATACCTGCCAGCAATGAAGCGGTGCCCGCATCCACCTCGGGCAAGATCAGGACGCGCAAGTTTTGAGTTTCTCGTTGAATGTCAGAGCTGCCATCCATTTGTACAACCGCATTGACGCCCTTCATTTGCAGGTTGCGTGTGCTGGCAATGCCTTGTTGAATCAACACGTCGCCGCGGACCGTATCAAAGGCAAAACCCGCGCTGAATACATCTCTGAAATCAAACAACAAACGCCGCGGCAGAGCTTGCAGGCTTAACACGCCCAACAGCTTGGCAACACCGGGCTCAGCTTGAAGGAACTGCCCACGCCCCATGTTCACATTAAAGCGGCCGCCCAAGCTTGGGTAATGCAAGGTCATTGGGGAGCCTTGCCAATTAACCTGGCCCTCTAGCTTGCCAGCGCCCCCGCGCAGTGCGTCTTTGGTCCCTAAACGAGTCAACAAATCACCCGCATTAGAAACGTCCAGTCGAAAATTCATTTCGGTGCTGGCTTGTTGCGTGCCATCTTTTGAAGTGACCCATCTGCCACTTGCTTTGAAGCTGGCTTCAGGCAGTGTAATGTTGAGTTTGTTCAAACGCCATTCACCGCCGACTGTATTGCTTGGAAGTGACGTTTCTGTGTTCACCGCCTCAATTTCAACGCGCCCCAATTTTTTGCCGCGTAGCTCAAGGTCCTCCACCACAATGTCCAGTGCAGGAATGCTTAAAGGAGAATCCTCTAGCAGTGACTCTACGGTTTGATCTGCCGAAGGCGGCAAACTTAAGCGCGCTAAACGAGCATAAATGCGACCCGCATTTTGGTTGTTGGGCTGCCGGTATTCCAAATAACCACTGAACTCTTTGGCATCTAAATTGGATCGCCACACATAGCCCTCGCGCGAGCCGCTGACCAAGACACTGCGCAGCTGACGACCTTGCACCGTGACCTCGCTGGCTTTCAGCGTCATCCGAGTTGGCAGGTAGCTTAGCGTTGCAGAACTCAGGGCGGAACTTTGAGCTGAACGCCAAGCGGGGCTAGACTTCGGTGGCGAGAGCACTTGCACCCAGTCGTCTACAGAAAAAGATGGCAAATTGAAAGAAGCCGTCACACCTGTCTCGGCGAGCGCAACGCCAGGTATCGCAAAGTTTTCTCCGACCTGCCAGCGGCCCTGAATGACGCGAGGATCAGCGCCACTCACATCGCGCAAATAAGAGGCCGACAAAGAACGCCCCCATGTCAGCTGGAGTTGATCGCGCAAAGCCTTGCTGGGATTGGAGGTGCTGAGGCCTTGAACCAGATTTTCAAATTTGAAGGCCACCTGTTCATCGGCGCGTTTGTGAAGGGGGGCCGGTAAACTGATCGCCATGCCCTGCAGTTGCGATTGAATGCTCAATTCACTCTGCCCGCCCTTGAACCCTAGGGTGGCTGTGTAGTTGCTTGCGCCATCGGCATGCTGAGCGAGCAAGCTGAGTGCAGGAATTTCTTTGGCTTGTCGCAAACCATTGGCGCTTACTTGCCCTTGAATGCGAATGAGCGGGTTGGCTTCTGTGCTGCGCGGCGCAAGCTTTCGCGTCCCTCCTTCTAACTTGATAGGGCCACCTAAAAACTGCGCGTTGACGCCCACTAAACTGAAGTCAGCCTCCGTGAACTGAATGGCACCTTGTGCCTTTTCAAAAACGGGCAACACGGACTGCATGCGAATGTCATTGCCGCTGAGGGCGATGCTGCCTTGAAGGCTTGTTTTTTCAAGATCAGCTAAAGGTAAGGACATTTTTAAGCGCGTCGTCAATGTGCCTGTGCTGCTGGCTTGCTCCAAAGCGCCACTCAGCATGTTGCTGACAGGTGAAAGGCGCAGTTCATTCAAGACAACACTGGCGCTGGCCTTAGATTCTCCTTGAACGTTCACAATCACGGGGCCTTTGAGGCTGGGTATTTCAGCTTTGATTTGCGTGAAGGGCATGTTGCCCCATTTGCCCGATGCAGCATTGACTTTGAAATTAAGTCGGTCAAATACGATGTCACCATTGACGCTGCTCATGATCGGCCAAAGGCCTTCTGAGCTTGCATCGCGATTCGCCGTGTTGGGGCTTGCCGGTGGAACGTAGGCGTATTGGACCTCTTTGACCTTGCCAGCAAATCTAAACTCGCCTTCTTTGGGGTTTGCAAATGGCAGTTGTTTCAGGTCGCCCTTGATTTTGACGCCTACGCCTTGAAGGCTGCCTTGTAAAACCGAGTCGCGCACATAGTAGCGAACACTTTGTGAAATATTCAAAGGCAGGTATCGGTGAACACGCGAAGCATCGCCTTGTTGAATGTTGCCTTGAAAATCCAAAATACCCAAACTGCCAGCAAGCGGACTGGGCTTCCAACTGCCTTTGAAATCACCCTTGACATCGGCATTGCTTAAGCTTAATTGCCATTCAGGAATCACAATCTCATTGTTTTGATGCTGCCACTTGATGGCTGCCTGCAGCTTTTCCAAGGGGATGCGTGGATCTTCAAGAAAGCGATTAATTTGCAGCGCCCCTTTTTGAATCGAAGCGTTGAAACGGCCACCCTCTGCATTCATGTCAAAGCTGATATTGGCATTCTCAATGCCCGGCCAATTTTCGGAAAAAGCGCCTGGCTTTCCGCCTTCAAAATAGAAGTTATCAACGCGGCCGTTGGCCGCTTTGACTTGGTATGTTTTGTCTTGGCCTGTGTTTTTTTCGGTCCACTCGATGTGCAGTGGGTTGACCAAACCACTGACTTTGTGCGCCAGCAAGGTTTGCCGGGCGGGCTCTGGCAATGGCAATTGGAGTGCAATGTTTCGAAGTGCGAGTAAATCTAATTGATCGCCACGAAAACGCCCTTGGGCACTGGCGCCCTTGTCAGCCTCTGAATAAGAAAGGCTGATGTTGCCACCAGGCCAATGCAAACCATCGGCGGTGTCAAAGCGCAAACCCTCGGTCGAAAAATCAAAACCATTTGCCATGGGCTTGAACGACACACGCCCCGCAATGCTCTTGAATGACAGGCCTTCCAATTCGGGGCTGAGTTGCGCTTTGGCATTTTCTAGCACCAGGTCGGCAGTGGCCTGTTGAATGTTGCCATGGTTTAAATCAAGCCACATGCGCAAGGCGCCTTGGCCCTGTGTGGCGTTGACTTTCCACGGCAGGTGGGGCCCTAGTTGTGACAGATTCACATCTGAGAATTCAGCATGAAGCTGACCACTCCAATCTTTGATGCGCCCTGGATGAGTTGACAAAAGGCCGCGGCGTACATCGCCCATCAACATGAAGGGCTCACCCCAACCTGCCGGGGGTGTGGCGTCAAGTCGCCATTGGTGATGGCGCGCAGAATTTCGCAACACCCAAGACACCTGATTCAAATTCAAGGCCGCCGTATCGCGGTTCAAAGGGTTGAACTCGTCGGTCCACACCAGGGTGCCCTGCTGCACAAGGATTTCTTTTTGTGCAAAAACCCAGTCGGCGAAAGCCGAGTCGGGGGAGTTGTCTTTTTTCAAGGCAAGACCTGCAATTCGCCAGTCACCATTTTCGGTTCGACGAATGTCCAAGGTCGGAGAGTCGATGACCAACTGCTCGACGCCCAGGCTGAGCACAGACCGAACGCTGATGGCAAAAATAACTTTGGGCAAAGTGAGGGCGGGTCGTCCCTCCGGGTCCATCAAGCTGAGGTCATGGATTTCGAAAGTCGGCATCCAACCCGTTGAAACGGCCAGCAACTTGCCCATGTGGACAGGTACCCCAATGGCCTGCGTGGCTAAGTTTTCGAATTTGGGCCTGAAGTCTTCAATTCGGGGCACAATCCAAAAATGCAATGCCGCCCAAGCCATTCCCAAGACAAAGCCGCTGACCAACAAAACCCACGCGGCAAAGCGCAGGGCAGTGCTGCAAACTTGGGCAAGGGTAGAAAACTTCAACATTCGAATGACGGTATGGACATAAAGACCTAGGCAGGGAATTATGACCGCCACAAGCCCATTTGAGACAGACCCAGACATGGATTCAAAACGCCCCCCGCCGCACTCAGAAGGCTCGCGTTTTTTTCAAAGGCTTCAAAGACGCTATGCCGATGTCTTTCTAAGCTTGCCATCAGGCATGCCCCACCGTGATTTATTGAATCAGGCCTACCAAGAATTGCGCAGCCAAGGCCATGCGGTGGGCCCCGCTTTGCGTATCTTGCGCCAGTGGACCATGGCACGTCTTCTGACATTGGATTGTGAACAAGATGCTTCACTTCAAAGCATTACCTTGGGGGTGACCCACTTGGCCGAATTAGCCCTAGACGAAGCCTGTCAACAGGCATTTCATGACTTGGATGAACGGCACGGTGTGCCCTTGTTGGCATCTGGCGAAAGAGCACAGTTTTGGGTGGTCGGTATGGGCAAGCTAGGTGCCCGAGAGCTCAATGTCTCAAGTGACATTGACCTCATTTATGTCTATGACGAGGACGGCGAAACAGCTGGCAATGGTCAGGGCTTAGGTAAAATTTCGGTGCAAGAGTATTTCAGCCGAGCCGTTAAAGCCCTCTTCACTTTGATTGGCGAGACCACCGAACATGGCTTTGTTTTTCGGATGGACTTGGCACTCCGGCCAAACGGAAACTCTGGGCCCAGCGTTGTCTCTTTGGGCGCTTTGGAAGAGTACTTGTTGGTTCAGGGTCGCGAGTGGGAGCGCTTTGCGTGGATGAAAAGCCGGGTCATCGCACCCAGATGCGCCATTCAAAATGGTTCCACTGACAAGCTTCGCAGTGTCATTTTGCCCTTCGTCTTTAGACGGTATTTGGACTACAACGTGTTTGAGTCCTTGCGAACCTTGCACCAACAAATTCGCGACCATGCCGCCAAGAGAAGCGCCGGACACCCCGAGCGCGCCAACGATGTCAAACTTTCAAGGGGCGGCATTCGTGAAATTGAATTCACGGTGCAGCTGTTGCAGGTGGTGCGGGGCGGCCAGTTTCCAGAGCTGAGAACGCGCCCCACCCTAGATGCCATACAGCGCGTAGCCAAAGCGGGCCTGATGCCTGCAGAAACTGCACTGGCCCTCACGCAAGCCTATGTGTTTTTGCGCAAAGTGGAGCATCGGATTCAATATTTAGACGATCAGCAAACACATGTGCTGCCCACGCAAGATGCCGATTTGCAGTGGATTGCGAGCACCATGGGGTATGCGGCAAGCCATGATTTCCTCACCGATTTAGATGCCCATCGCGAAGTCGTGGCACATGAGTTCGACATTTTGTTGGGGGGTGATCGCCAATGCAAGTCTTGTCAAACCAGCGCCGCCAGCGAAAGGCCCGAGCTAGAGGCGGTGTTGGACCTTTTTCAGGGCGAGGCCCGCACCCGCTTGGCGCATTGGCAAGACAGCCCCAAAGTCAAAAGCCTTCGAGACGACGCAAGGGGCCGCCTCATGCGGCTATTGCAGCGCACTGCGCAATGGCTGCAAGAAGGTCGGGTTGAAGAGGACGCGGTGGTGAGAATGGCCGACTGGATGGAGCCATTGATGCGGCGCGAAAGCTACTTGGCCATGATGCTTGAGCGCCCTGCGGTTCATGAGAGATTGCTTCGCTTGTTGGGCGCGGCCAAGTGGCCCGCACGTTATTTGGTTCAGCATCCCGGCGTGATTGATGAGTTGGCCAATGGCGATGTGTTGCAACAAAGGTTTGTTGCGCTAGACTTTGAGTCTGAACTTCAGGCCCGACGGGCGGCCTTGAAAAGAACCCTTGAAGACGACGAAGAGAACTTGTTGAATTTGCTTCGCCGGGCGCACCATGCCGAGGTTTTTCGAACCTTGGCGCGAGATGTGGAGGGGCGTTTGACCGTGGAACAAGTGGCCGACGATTTGAGTGCCATGGCCGATGCCGTTTTGCGTGTCACGGCCGAATGGTGTTGGTCGTGCTTGAAAAACCGACACCGTGAAGAGCCGCTGTTTGGCATTGTGGCTTACGGCAAATTGGGTGGCAAAGAGCTGGGATATGGCAGCGATTTAGACATCGTCTTTGTGTATGAAGACACAGATGAGCGGGCGCCAGAGGTCTACGGCGCCTTTGTCAGAAAGCTCATCAATTGGTTCACGGTCAAAACCTCAGAAGGTGATTTGTTTGAAATCGATACGGCGCTTCGCCCCAATGGAAGCTCAGGTTTGTTGGTAACCACTTTCGCTGCATTTGAGGACTATCAACAACAAAGAGGCAGCAACACAGCATGGACCTGGGAGCATCAGGCCATGACGCGGGCACGCTTTGTGATGGGCCATGGTGCGATGGCAAGCCGGTTTGACCAAGTTCGGCGCAGCGTGATCAGCGCCCCCCGTGATGAAGCCTCTTTGAAGTCTGAAATCGTGACCATGCGCAATCGGGTCCGAACAGCACACACCATCAAGCCCGATCTTTTTGATGTGAAGCACAGTCCGGGTGGTATGGTGGATGCCGAGTTTGCCGTTCAGTATTTGGTCCTGATGCACGCCCGCGCGCACCCTGAAATGGCGGACAATGTGGGCAATATTGCCTTGCTTCAGCGGGCAGAAGTTGCTGGATTGCTTTCCAAGGACGTTGGCGTGAAGGCTTCCGCGGCTTACCGCGAACTGCGCCGCGTGCAACACAAAGCGCGGCTGAATGAGGCCCCCACCCAGGTGCCGCAAGCCGACTTGCAAAAGGAAAGAGACGCCATCTTGACACTTTGGCGGGCTGTTTTTCCCGAACCAGCAAAGGGATTAAACAGCCTGTGACAAGTTAAAAAAATAGAAGTAAACTGTTCAGTCACTAAATAGAACGGACAGTTCAATGCTAAACATCAAGCTCATCAAATTGCTGGCCATGGTGCTGTGGGTGCTAGCCATGTCATCCAGTTGGGCGCAAACCGCCCCCCCGCCTGTGGCGCAGTCGGCGTCATGCCCTGCTTTGTTGAACCATACATTTCCAAGACTACAAGATGAGAAACCGCAATCGCTGTGTCAATACAGTGGCAAGGTGATCTTGGTGGTCAACACCGCCAGCTATTGTGGCTTCACGTCGCAATACAAGGGCCTAGAAGCGGTCTACAGCCAATACAAAGACAAAGGCTTGGTGGTTTTGGGCTTTCCTTCCAATGACTTCGCACAGGAAAAATCCAACAACCAAGACATTGCTGATTTTTGCGAAAACACCTTTGGTGTGAAGTTCCCGATGTTCACTAAAACAGCCGTCACGGGCGATGCGGCCGCACCCTTTTTCAAGCAATTAGCGCAGGACCCCGGCCAAAGACCCAAGTGGAATTTTTACAAATACTTAATTGGCCGCGATGGCAAGCTGATTGACAGCTACAACAGCATGACCAGCCCTGAAAGCAAAAGTTTGGTCCAAGCCATTGAGAAAAGCCTCGCTCGAAAAGCCTCTTGAGCTTTGCATCAGCAGGACCTGTTAGACCCCACAGAGAACGACATCTTGAAGTACAAAAAGATTGCCATTGTTGGCTCGGGCATTTCAGGCTTGGCTGTGGCGCACAGCCTCCAAGGTCAAGCCGATATCACACTGTTTGAAGCCGGCGCGTACTTTGGCGGTCATGCCAATACCGTGGACATCACCTTGCCCACGGACAAAGGCATGCTCACCTATGGCGTGGACACCGGATTTTTGGTTTTCAACGAAAGAACCTACCCTAACTTGATCAACCTTTTTGCGGAGTTGGGCGTCGAGACAGCCTTGTCAGACATGTCGTTTTCTGTGCAAGCACCCAAGGCCTGGGGTCAAGAGGCCTTGGAATGGAGTGGCAGCGATTTAGACACGGTTTTTGCGCAGCGCTTGAATTTGCTGCGGCCGCAATTTTTAAAAATGTTGTATGACGTTTTGCGCTTTAACAAGCTGTGTACGCGCATTGCGCGGCAGCAAGCAGAAAGTGAAATGCGACAACCACTTTCTGAATTATTAAATCAGCATGGCTTTGGCGATGCTTTTAAGAATTGGTATTTCTTGCCCATGATGGGCTGCATATGGAGTTGCCCAACTGATCAAATGTTGGCCTTTCCAGTGGCCACCATGATTCGCTTTTGCCACAACCATGGCCTGATTCAAGTCAGCAACCGCCCACGCTGGTTCACCGTCAAGGGCGGCTCACGCAAGTATGTTGAAAAAATTGTAAGCGGCATTGCCGATAAGCGCTTGAACACGCCCGTCCAAATGATTGAGCGCGACGAAGACGGCGTGCGAGTGATGACGCAAGGCCAGGCTGAACGATTTGACGAAGTGGTGCTGTGTACACACTCAGATCAGGCATTGCGACTACTCAGAGCGCCAAGCCAGGACGAGGCGCAGAACTTATCTGCCATCCGCTACCAAGACAATGTGGCGGTTTTACACACCGATGAAAAAGTGTTGCCAAGCAGGCGCAAAGCATGGGCGGCATGGAATTATGTGCGCGCTGAAAATAAGCAGCAAGAAAGCAGCAGAGTGTGCTTGCACTATTTGTTAAACAAACTGCAACCACTGCCCTACGTCCAAGCGGTTGTGGTTTCGCTCAATCCAACGCAAGCCATAGATCCGAAAAAAATCATTCAAACCATTGATTACGCGCACCCCGTGTTTGATTTGCCAGCCATTGATGCGCAACAACACCTGCACCAGATACAAGGGCAACAACATACTTGGTATGCAGGTGCTTGGTTGGGCTATGGCTTCCATGAAGATGGTTTGAAATCAGGTTTGTCGGTGGCCAGAGAGTTGCTCAAGAGAGTCAATGCATGAACACGGGAGGCGTACTCTTAGGGCATGGCCAAGTGCGCCATGTTCGCTTGCGACCGGCGCGGCATGCCTTTGATTACAGCGCTTATTTTTTAATGCTACCGATGCGGCATTTGCAGGCCTTAGCTCGCAGCAATTCAAAAAATGACAAGTCAAATAAAACAGAATTGTCCATCAACAGATCGGGCCTGTTGTCGTTTTTTGATATCGATCATGGCGATGGCCGCCAACCCGAAAACGGCGGCGCCTTAGCCTGGATCGAAGAGCTGCTTGAAAGTGAAAACATCCATGATGCCAAGGGAGAAATTTGGCTGCAAACATTTCCCAGAGTGTTGGGCTATACCTTCAAGCCAGTGAGCTTTTGGTATTGCCATCGATCTGACAATACGCTGGCCGCCATCTTGGCTGAAGTACACAACACCTTTGGGGAGCGCCATTGCTATTTGTTGCCAGAACCGAAATTTGGCCATACTGAACACGCCAATAAAATTTTTCATGTCTCACCTTTTTGTGATGTCAAGGGTCAATATGAATTTAGGTTCATGCGCACGTTTCAAGCGAATGCTGAGCGCGTCGTCGCTCGGGTTGACCATGGCGATGACAACGGCCCCTTGATTCAAACCAGCATCAGCGGCGTTTTGCTGCCGGCCACGCGCGAGGAAATTCGGCGCACTTTTTGGCGCTATCCCCTGTTCACATTTGCCGTGATGCTTCGCATTCACTGGCATGCCCTCTTACTTTGGCTTAAGCGCGTGCCATTCTTAACCAAGCCAGAGCCTCCGGCTCAATTGGTCTCTCGCGGTCAAGGCTCTCCAACGATTATTTCCAAAATCAGCTGAACATGAATACCAGTCCCTCAACCAGCACGTCATTCGAACTTCAATCTGCGCCCATGGCCGTTCGCAGAGTTTTGCAATTGCTTGAAAAAATGGAACACGGTACTTTGACGGTCCAGTTTCCCGACCGCAGCACCAAAGTGTTTGGCCAATCGTCAACCCTCCACGCCGCCATCAGCCTTCAAAACTGGAACGTCTTCACGGCCAGCTTGAAGTCGGGTGACATTGGTTTCGCAGAGACTTACATTGACGGTGATTGGAGCACGCCTTCATTGAGTGACTTGCTGCGGGTCATGATTCAAAACAGACGCGTGGTTGACGAGTTGATTTTTGGTACTTGGTGGGGCCGAATGGCCTACCGCATCAAACACTTGCTCAATCGCAATCACAAGGCCAACAGCCGAAAAAACATTCATGCGCATTACGACTTGGGCAATGCGTTTTATGAGCTTTGGTTAGATGGCACCATGAACTATTCTTCGGCCTTGTTTGAAGGTGATTACAGCCAAAGCATGGGCGATGCACAGCGCGCCAAGGTTCGACGCGCACTGCGCATGACCGGTGTGGGCGTGGGATCGCGGGTGCTGGAAATTGGCTGTGGTTGGGGTGCTCTGGCCGAAATGGCCACAATGGATTTTGGCGCCAGTGTGACCGGCGTGACGTTGTCGACCGAGCAACTGGCTTTTGCCAATGCGCGCATGAAGTGGAATGGCAAATTTGAAAAAACAGATTTGCGCTTGCAAGACTACCGCGACATTGATGACGGCCCTTATGACGCCATTTGCTCGATTGAAATGATTGAAGCGGTTGGCAAAGAGTTTTGGCCGACCTACTTTCAAACCGTGAGCCAACAATTGAAGCCCGGCGGCAAAGCCTGCATTCAAAGCATTGTGATTGACGATGCGCTGTTTGATCGCTATGTGAAGTCGACAGACTTTATTCAACAGTACATTTTTCCTGGCGGGTGTTTGCCAAGCCCTTCAGAGTTCAGAAGACAAGCCCGCTTGGCAGGGTTAGAGGTGATCGATGAGCTGAAATTTGGGCCCGATTACGCAGAAACTTTAAGACGCTGGCGCCACGACTTCATGGCCCAAGAGGCGCAAGTCTTGAAGTTGGGATTTGACACCAAGTTTTTGCGCTTGTGGGAGTTCTATTTGGCTTATTGCGAGGCTGCATTTGATGAAGCCAACACGGATGTGGTTCAGTTCACCTTACAGAAAAAACATTGATATGTTTGCTTTTCGCCGTCAGCGTTATTTTTCAGGTGGCATTGCGTTGGTTGCATGCCAATTGGCTTTGAACTTGGTGCATGCCTCGCCAGCCTTGCTACCTGGGGTTCAACCTTTGCCCCAACAGCGCTTGAGCATCTGGGGCTTTGACATTTATGACGCACGTCTCTGGGTGCGTCCCGGCTTTTCCATGGCAAGCTATTCAGCGCACGCCTTCGTTCTGGAGTTGTCTTACTTAAGAAGCCTGGAAGGCTCGGCCATTTCAAAAAAATCCATTGATGAAATGCGCAAAGTAGGCGCCCTCTCGCGCGATCAAGAAAATAATTGGCTGAAAGCCATGTTAGATATTTTTCCCAATGTTCAAAAAGGTGACCGAATTCAGGCGGTCTATGCCCCGAACGCTGGCACTGAATTTCTCTTGAACGACAAAGTGATTGGTCGCATACAAGACCCTTTGTTTGCGCAACTGTTTTTTGGAATCTGGTTGCACGAATCAACGACGGCACCCGCTCTCCGGCAAGCTTGGTTGAAGGGCCTATGAGCGCGCTTCCACACATCACGCACAAGGAAAGCATGGGCTATGGCTTATTGGCATTGCCCTTGGCTTTTGTGGCTTTGCCCATGTACGTGAATTTGCCGCATTTCTATGCTACCCAGTTTGCAGTGCCTTTGACAAGTTTGGGGGCTGTGTTGCTGTTTAGTCGTTTGATAGACGCCTTGGTAGACCCCATGCTGGGACGTTTGAGCGACGCGCTTTACTTGCGCTCTTCTTTGAGTGTGTTGGGCGTAGCCTTGGCCTATGCAATGGGGTTGTTATTGTCATTTGCCGCGCTCTTTTTTCCGCCCATTTTCACAGACCCTTTTGACTATGTGATCTGGGTGGGCGTGTGGGTCACTTTGTGCCACCTTAGCTACAGCGGGATCAGCATTCTTCATCAAGCTTGGGCTTCAAGGTTGGGCGGCGGTGCAAGCCAGCAAAGCCGGGTTGTCGCATGGCGCGAGGGGGCGGGCTTGTTGGGTGTGGTCATCGCATCCGCACTGCCCGTGATGGCGGGATGGCTGCCAACCACTGTGTTCTTAGGCCTGATGTTGGTGTTCGGCCTGATGGTTTGGTCCCGTGTGATGCTTCAAACACTGATTCAGAAAGACAGCCAGACGGAGCTTACTGACAAAGACAATTACTTGCCACTGAAGCAAATCAGTTTTCGCAAACTGCTTTGGGTGTTCTTGTTAAATGGCATTGCCAGTGCTGTGCCTGCAGGGCTGGTTATGTTTTTCATCGAAGATCAAATTCAGGCATCGGCGGCCATGTCGCCTTTGTTTTTAGGCGTCTACTTTTTGTCAGGCGCGCTGTCATTGCCCTTGTGGCTCAAGCTTGTGCGTGCACAAGGCTTAGCCAAGTCGTGGTTGATTGGCATGGCTTTGGCCATCATGAGCTTCGGCAGCGTTATTTTTTTAGGCCCTGGCGACGAAATCGCTTTCTTGGCGATTTGTCTGGCATCGGGCATCGCATTGGGCGCAGACTTGGTGGTGCCTGCTGCTTTGCTGAACCGAGTGATTGACCAACTGGGACATCGAGGACGTGCAGAAGGGCTTTATTTGGGCTGGTGGAATCTGGCCAGTAAATTGAACTTGGCATTGGCAGCAGGCCTGTGCTTGCCCCTGCTTTCCTATTGGGGTTACTCGCCAGGCACGCAAACAGTAGAAGGTTTGAGGGCTTTGTCTTTGGCTTATGGCGTGTTGCCGTGTGTGCTGAAGCTCTTGGCATTGGCAGTGTTGTTTGTGTTTTGGATTCAACCGTCGGCGCAGCAGCCGACATCTAGGAGTGATGGATGAACAGACGTCTGTGGTTACAAAATATGACGCAGGGTTTGACTGCGCCTTTTCTCGCTCGCGCAAGCACAGTTAGCTTGGCGGCTGGTAGCGTGCTGGCTTTATCGGCTTGTGCGGGCCCTCAAATTTCTGACTATGCGGCACAAACACCTGCTTTAGATTTGCGCACGTACTTCAACGGGACAGTGGACGCATGGGGTCTCTTCACCGATCGAAGCGGCCGCGTGGTCAAAAGATTCACGGTGGTCATGGATTGCAAGTGGCAAGGTGACGAAGGCGTGCTGGATGAAGCCTTTACCTATTCAGACGGCACACAACAACGCAGGATCTGGCGCATGACGGCCCTGCCCAATGGCAGATACGAAGGCCGCGCAGACGATGTGGTGGGTATGGCTTCGGGCCAAACACAAGGCAATGCATTTCAATGGCAATACACCTTGGCCTTGCCCGTTGACGGCTCGGTTTGGCATGTTCAATTTGACGATTGGATGTATTTGATGGACGACCGAGTGATGTTGAACAAAGCGGTCATGAGCAAGTTGGGCCTTTCTTTGGGCGAAGTCACTTTGTCTTTCACTCGGCGCGAGCCCGTCGCCGCTGGAGGCAAGCCATGAGTCTTCAGGCTGCCAAAATGACGCCGCCTGTCGACAGCACAACGCCGCCAGTTGCACCCGCCAAGCGACTATGGGGCGCTCCGATGAATCAGCCCATTCAGAATTGGCAAGGTCGCCGTGTTTGGTTGGTCGGTGCTTCTAGCGGCATTGGTTTGGCTTGCGCCAAAGCAATGCAGGCCGCTGGTGCGCATGTGATTGTTTCGGCGCGCGATTTAGGCACCTTGTCCGAGTGGGCCGCAGTCTGCAAGACGAAGGGCTTGCCCGTGGCGTTAATGTCATTGGACGTGACCGATGCCTTGCAAGTGAAGTATGTTGCGCGGCAAGTTGCCGAAGGCGGCCCTTTAGACTTGGTGCTGTATTGCGCTGGGCACTACCGCGCTCAGCGCGCAACTGAGTTTGATTTGAATGACATGCTCAGGCATCAGGATGTGAATTACAACGGCATGCTGCGGGTTTTAGACGCTGTGTTGCCCGTCTTTTTGCAGCAAGCCCACGGCCACATTAGCTTGGTCAGCAGCGTGGCTGGTTGGCGTGGTTTACCCAATGGCTTGGCATATGGACCCACCAAGGCTGCCATGACGCACCTGGCCGAAACCTTGTACATGGATTTGCAAGACAAAGGCATTGGGGTGAGTGTGGTCAACCCAGGTTTTGTGGCCACTCCTTTGACGGCACAAAACAATTTTCAAATGCCCGCTCTGATTTCACCGGAGGAGGCTGCAAAAGCCATGTTGGCAGGTTGGGCAGAAGGCTTGTTTGACATTCATTTCCCCAAGCGATTTACAGGCTGGTTGAAGTTAATGCGCTTGCTGCCCTATCGCGTTTACTTTGCATTGGTTCGACGGTTTACCGGACTTTGATCATGAACCAGCGCGAAACATTTGCACAAATAGCCCAGTTCTTTGAGGAACTCCGTCCGCAGAGTGTGGCGCAACTGAAAAACTTTTACAGTCCAACGGCGCATTTCAAAGACCCCTTTAACCAAGTACATGGCATCGAAGCCATTGAGCAGATTTTTCTGCACATGTACGAGTCCCTTGAGAACCCGCGCTTTGTCATCACAGCGCAGGTGGTTGATGACCATCAAGCTTTTATGACCTGGGATTTCAAGTTTCGATTCAAACGGTTTGACACCATCACAGAGCAAGTGGTGAAGGGCACCACGCACTTGGTGTTGGATGATCAATTGCGCATCACCTTGCACCGAGATTATTGGGACGCCGCCGAGGAGCTTTACGAAAAGCTACCTTGGGTGGGAGGCTTGATGCGCTGGCTTAAAAAGCGTGCCAATAGCAGCTGATTACTTGGGCACGCTGTCAATGAAGCTTTGACGTTGCATGAGTTTTTCGTGCAGCTTGTCAAGGTTGGGGTACGTGTTTCGCCATTGAACGTTGGAAAAACGGAAGTCCAAATAACCCAGCGCGCAACCAACCGCAATGTCTGACAAACTAAGGTGTGCACCTGAGCAGTATGGCTTTTCTGCCAAGCCTTGTGACATGGCGCGCAGGGCCTTGTTTATTTTGTCAAGCTGACGGTCAATCCAAGCCTGACTGCGTTGATCGGCGGGGCGATGTGCCCATGAGGCCTCCATGCGAGCCGATATGGCGGCATCGAGTAGACCATCGGCCAAGGCCTCCCACGTTTTCACTTCTGCGCGTTCACGGCCATTGCTTGGAATTAACTTGCCCACAGGAGACAGCGTATCCAGATATTCCACAATCACGCGAGAGTCAAATACGGCCTCACCGCCCTCAAGCACCAAACAAGGCACCTTGCCTAGCGGGTTGGAGGCGTGAATGGTGGTCGTGGCTGACCAAACATCTTCGGCCACCATGCGGTACTCCAGTTTTTTTTCTGCCATCACGATGCAGACTTTGCGGACATAGGGGCTGGTAGGTGAACCGATCAATTTCATGGTTTGTTCTTGTCAAATAGAGTCAAAAAGCAGGGTTTAGAGTGTTGCATTCTAGAGGAATCCAAAGGGGGTTTCCTTGTAAGGGCTAGAACTTACAATGGGGGCATGACTTCTTCTCCTATCTCCGCCCTTTCTCCGTTGGACGGTCGTTACGCCAACAAACTCAATGCCTTGCGACCTCTCATGAGTGAGCAGGGCTACATGCACCGCCGTGTGCAAGTTGAGATTGCATGGTTCATGGCCATGTCGGATGCGGGTTTTACAGAGTTCAAACCCTTGTCTTTGGGTGCAAGGCGCTACTTGACTGGTTTGGTCACGCACTTTTCTGAGCAAGATGCATTGGCCATCAAGGACATTGAGAAGACCACCAACCATGATGTGAAAGCGGTTGAATATTGGATCAAATCCAAATTCAAAGACCGTCCCGAGTTAGAGCAAGTCTCGGAGTTTGTGCACTTTGCATGTACCAGCGAAGACATTAACAACACCAGCCATGCCTTGCAACTCAAAGGCGCCAGGCACAAAGTCATCTTGCCTGCGCTCGAAGAAATCATTGCACAATTGCGCAGTATGGCGCATGCCTATGCCGCGGTGCCCATGTTAAGCCGAACGCACGGCCAGACCGCTAGCCCCACCACCGTTGGCAAGGAGTTCGCCAACGTGGTGGTTCGATTGCGCAACACGCGGGACAAAATTGCGGCAGTGCCACTCAAGGCCAAAATGAATGGCGCAGTCGGCAATTACAACGCGCACCTTTCTGCATGGCCCGAATTTGATTGGGAGGCCTTTTCCAAATCTGTCGTCGAAATGCCAGAACATACAGAGGCAGGCGCTTCCGCAGAACACTGGGGTTTGGGTTTGTCATTTCAGCCCTACAGCATTCAAATTGAGCCGCATGATTACATGGCCGAGTTGTTTGATGCTGTGGCGCGCACCAACACCATCTTGATTGATTTGTCTCGCGACATTTGGGGTTATGTGAGCTTGGGCTATTTCAAACAAAGCTTTAAAGCCGGAGAAATTGGCTCGTCCACCATGCCCCACAAGGTCAATCCCATCGACTTTGAAAATGCAGAAGGTAATTTGGGATTGGCCAATGCCGTGCTCAAGCACTTGTCAGAAAAACTACCGGTTAGTCGATGGCAGCGCGACCTCACCGACTCCACCGTCCTGCGCAACATGGGCGTGGCACTGGGTTACACCGCATTGGCTTATGCGTCGCTCATGACGGGCTTGAAAAAACTGGAGTTGAACGAGGAAGCCCTGGCGCAAGATTTGGAGGCCTCATGGGAAGTCTTGGCAGAGCCTATTCAAACGGTCATGCGTCGCTATGGTGTGCCGGGCGCCTACGAGAAATTGAAAGAAGTAACGCGCGGAAAAACCGTCACAGCTGAAGCTTTGCACGGACTCATTCGCCAGCTTGAAATACCGCAAGCAGAAAAAGACCGACTCTTGGCCATGACGCCTGGCAGCTACGTTGGCAAAGCCATTGAGCTGGCCCGACGCGTTTAATTGGCCCTCATAGAGCTCACATTCAATGGCCCTCAAGTCTACGATCTACAAAGTCAATCTTTCAATAGCCGACATTGACAACAGCTACTACGCTGACCATGCACTGACCCTGGCGCGGCACCCCAGCGAGACCGACGAACGCATGATGATCCGCCTGTTGGCGCTGGCCCTCAATGCCTTCAAACTACAAGCCAATTTAAGTGGCGATGGCGTGTTGGCGTTTGGCTCGGGCTTGTCCGACCCCGATGATCCCGATTTGTCTTTGCGAGACTTCACGGGACGAACGCGCTTGTGGGTGGAAGTCGGTCAGCCCGAAGACAAACCCTTGAACAAGGCTTGTCAAAAAGCCGATGCCGTCATGGTCTATTGCTTCAACCATGCCGCTGAAGTTTGGTGGCGTGGTATTGAAAACAAGCTCACTCGCATGGAAAAACTGCAGGTGTGGCGCGTGCCTACAGAAGCCAGTCAGGCCATGGCCAAGTTAGCAGAGCGCAGCATGCAATTGCAAGCAACGGTGCAAGAGGGCGCTCTGACCTTGAGCAATTCAAAAGACAGCGTGCACCTTGAAGTGGTGCGTTGGAAGTAATTCAGTTGGCGAACTTGAGCGGCACTTGCGCTTCTGCCGCAGCACGTGACAAGCTGCGATCTTCAGACGCACGCTCTGCATAGCGATTGAATCGCCATGAGGTGCCATCTAACGTGATGCGCCGCCAAACAGATCTTTTTCCCCCCGGACTCATTTCTGTCCAATACTGAACTTCTTCAAAAGTACGACCACATCCTTTGCATTCAGGGTCGCCTTGTGACGTAGAGCAAATGGCAATGCAGGGTGTATCGGGCGTGCTGGCATACCAAGTTTTCCAAGCCTCTGCCGCCGCGAGTGGCAAAGAGAATTCGTCAGCCTCATCCTCTTTGAAAAAAATCATCAAGGCATAAACCTCTGCGAGTGCTCTGAGCTCCCGCGGCAGCGTGACCCCGTCTGAAGAGGGGTTTTTTTTGCGCCAGTAATTGATGGCCGCTTCGATGTCAGTGATGTGGATGCCAGCCATAGGTACTTTGGAAGGGAGATCGCGATCATAGCGGTTTGTGAAAGGCGTTTTTCTCAGATTGATGCTGCAAGCGCCAAAAGAGCTTTGCGACTTTAAGATCTACAAATGATGACCTATTTGGTATTCATAAAAAGAATTTTATATGTTCACAAACACTCTAAACACACACACCAACAACGCAGACCTGGGGTCATTCGTTTCTTGGCATGCCGCAGACTTTGCCTCATTAGAGGGGCCATATTTTGTCATTTGGGGCTTGGTAGAGCTTGGCTTGGTTCCTCAAGCCCAACTCGATTTCCAGGCCCTGTTTGTCAAAGAAGTGTTCACTGAGGGGGTTCAAGCCAGCGACGTTTTGATGCCGGCCATCACCCCCTCAGAGATCCCCATTCATTTGGCAGGGGTCTTGGCACCATCAAACGTTTTGATCATTGACTATTTTTAAATAAACAAAGGAAAAACAGATGCAAGAATGCAATATCGAACTCACACGCCAAGTTCAAGGTGGCGGATTTTGGGATTTTTTGAAATTTGACTCAGGCACCTCAAATGGTGCGAGAAAAGATGGCAATGCTTTGGGCGCAGGTTGCGGCACCGTTAAAAGTGACGCCTACGTGCCCGACATGTTGTTTGGCATCGATGTGTCGCAAGCTTGCTTTCAACATGACCAAAGTTACTCAACGTGTGGTTTCAGTCGGCTCACAGCCGATACCAACCTGTCCAACAACATCCTAAAAGACTGCAACGCACAAGGCGGCAACGCTTTAACTTGCAATGTCATTGCGGGCGTTTACAGCGTCAGCGTTTCTTTGTTCGGTGCCAGCGCCTTCAACCAAGCGCAGGCGCAAAGTTGTTATTGAGCCAAGGCATGCACCGAGAACAACAAGTGAATCGCTTACACACATACCGCAAACTGTTGGGGTCTTTGGTGTTGGAGTTTGGCTTGTTGTTCTCGTCAGGATGCGCTACAGAATATTTTGTGGACAAAGGTCATGTCGATGGGATTGGCGGTATTTCCTTTGAAATCAAGCCCCCCTATTTGAATGAAAAAAAAACTTTCAATTTGAGAGTCGAGAATTTGAGTCCATGGCAACTTCAGCAAATTTCAGATGCAATGCCTTTCATTGCAGCTTTCACAAATGCGCAGCTTGGCAATGGCATTTCAACCGCCTTGTTGCCGGCATCTGAAATCAAAGTCAGAAGTATTCGCGACATTGAAAACTTAAATTCAGACACCTTCCTGGCTGTGAAAACCATTCAAAACTGGCAGATCATGGCGCAACAAATCCAATTCAACATCGATTACTTTTACACAGGGCAAGACGGTCATTTTGTGTACTACAGAGACAACTATGTTTTTAAACTAAAAAACCATAAATGGGTGTTTGAAAAGCATGCCAAGACAGAGCCAGAGGGAGTTTTGACCTGTGAAAAAAGTCCCCATGGATGGCGTGTTTGTATGCCACTCAATCGGGCAAAGTAAGATTGAAGCGCACCCTTCAGCGGTCTCTTTCTAACATTTGCTCTCTCAAAATGCTTTGTGCAAATCGCAGTCGCGCGTCCACAATGGACGCTTCAATGTGATCCCCCATTTGTGCAGGCCCTCTTCTTGAGGCATCTTGAGCCGCCCTGAATCGGTCTACCGCTGCACCAAAATCCATGCGCGCAATTTGCACCTCACCCTCAGCGCGCAAGGATGACAAGGGCCTACCTTGTGCAGCCAAAGTGGTGGCCAGCACCTGCCATGCTTGAGCATCTTGAGGGTTTTGCAAAACCAAAGCTTGGAGCGCCGCAATGCTGTTGGCCAATAGCTGTGCAGTCTCTACCGATGTTGAAGTCGCATGCAAGCGAGCACTTGCCTGTGCCAAAGCAATGAGTTCAGGGCGAGGCCATTGGCGATTAGCCTGGTTGGCTGTTGCACTTAAGGCGCGAACCGCACCGCGCATGTCATCCTCTTTGAAGGCCAGTTCTGATTCGAACAAACGAACTAAACGCAGCGCAGTGGCGTAATCTCCGGCAGCTTGTCGCATGCGAGGTATCAAAGCGCGGGCTTGCGCCATATCCCGCAATTGCATCCAAGACAAAGCGGCACCATACAAAATGCCCATGCGCTTGGTTAGCACTTGCTTGTCGATGTGTGTGTCAGCTGCCTCATTGGCCCATGCGCGAAGTGCATCGACGCCTGGCTGTGCTAAAACGCGAGCCCTAGAAGACATCATGGCTTGAATCAGATCGCTTTCCAAATTGGCTGGACGCGGTGTTTGCAGCTGTTGACGTGACTGCATGTCGGCCATGCGTTCGCTGCTTAAGGGGTGGCTTCGCAAATAGGGAAACGAGCCGCTGTCGTTCAAACCAGCTGCCTGCTGCAATTTACCAAACATGGTGACAAAACCGAGCGTGTCAAAGCCAGCTTCAGACATCACGCCATACCCAATTCGATCGGCTTCCCGTTCCATGTCACGTGAGAAGTTCAGCTGCGATTGTGCAGCCATGGCTTGACCGCCCACAATCATGGCCTGCGCGCCTTGTGCACTTTTGCTGGCAGCCAACATGCCCAAGATCATGGCGCCAATGAGCCAGGGGGTCATGCGCGCTTGATCACCCATGGACCGAGAGATGTGTCTTTGCGTGACGTGGCTAAGCTCATGGGCCATGACGGAAGCCAACTCATCGCGCGTGGTGACGACACTGATCAGCCCTAAGTGAATGCCCAAGTAGCCACCCGGTAAGGCAAATGCGTTAACCGATCGATCGCGCCCTATCAAAATTCTCCAAGCGAAGCGCTCTTGTAATTCGGGGGACAACTCGCCTCGCGCTTGAGCGCCCTTGACAAGCGGCTGCCAGATGTTTTGCAAATACTCATCTAAGACTGGATCTTCCAGATAATCAGGATCCCTGAACAACTCGCGCGCAATGCGGTCGCCTAATTTGCGTTCTGCGCTTAAAGTGATGTCCGCGCCATCGCCCAATGAGGGAAGGCTTCCTGTGGCTGCTGATGTGGGCAACTGAGACCACACCGGCGTCATCCAAAGGGAGGCGGCCAGCAATGCCATCAGGGGCTTAGATTTTGAGTGCGCAAGATTCAAAGTATTTATACCAACAAGGATGGAGAATCCGAAAACCGTATCATGCTCGAACTACGTCAACCGTTTGTAAATGGTTTTTACCAATTTTCCAGCCCATTGTCATGCCTCATTCTCTGCCAAATACACCCTCACCCTTGACTCATTTTGACGCTCAAGGTCAAGCCCATATGGTAGATGTAGGTGCCAAAGCCTCCACCCATCGTGTGGCAGTAGCTATTGGCCGAATCCAAATGTTGCCTAGTACATTGGCATTGGTGCAGGCCGGGACTGCCAAAAAGGGCGATGTACTAGGCATTGCCCGAATTGCTGGCATTCAGGGTGCCAAGCGAACCTCTGACTTGATTCCTTTGTGTCACCCTTTGGCGCTCACGCGTGTTGCGCTTGAGTTTGAAGTTTTGTCAGAAGGAAGCATTCCGACCATCGTCTGCAAAGCAACCGCCGAAACAGTGGGGCCAACAGGCGTGGAAATGGAAGCCCTCACCGCCGTGCAAGTGGCCTTGCTGACCATTTATGACATGTGCAAAGCCACAGATCGCGGCATGATCATCACCGATGTGAAGCTGTTAGAAAAGCAAGGCGGTAAGTCGGGGCACTGGGTGGCTGAAAAGTAAACACCCATTTGCCTCAAACCATTTGAGCAAGCACAAACTGTGACAAGTCCAACAAACAAAGCGATTTAGTCAGCCGTAATTTTTCTCTCACGCACCAGCTTTCCCCATTTGTCTGATTCCTTCTGCATGAAGGCTGTGAGTTCAACACGGGAGGAAGGGGCGCCTGACAGGCCCAGCTTGGTGAGTGCGTCCTTGGTGCTCTGATCGTTGAGCACTTTGACAATCTCTGCATTCCATTTGTCCAAAATGGCCGAAGGCACTTTGGCAGAGGCAAGAAACGCATACCAGTTCAGCGCTTCAAATCCAGGAAAGCCAGACTCAGCCACAGTGGGCACATTGGACAGATAGCTTGGGCGAGTGAGGCCGGTGGTTGCAATGGCCACCAACTTGCCAGACTCGACGTGCGGAATGGATGTGGGGGGTGCAGAAAAATAACCTGTGAAGCGATTGGCCAACAGGTCTTGCATGGCCGGGGCGCCGCCTTTGTAAGGGACGTGCAGCATCTCTGTGTTGGTGCGAATGGCAAACAATTCACCAGTGAGGTGCGATGCGGATCCCGCGCCGGTTGAGGCAAAAGAAACAGTGTCAGGGGCTTTCTTGGCCATTGCGACAAAGTCGGCCAGATTTTTGATGCCTGACTCTTTGTTGACCACCAACATGTTGGGGAAGTTCACGCCGCCCGAGATGGGTGCCAAGTCTTTGAAGGGCTCGAAGCCCACTTTCATCATGTGCGGGGCAATGGTCATGGGGCCGATCGAGCCCAGCAAAATGACAGAGCCATCGGCCACACCGTTGGCCACTTGCTGGTGAACGATGTTGCCGCCAGCACCTGCCTTGTTTTCCACAATGACGTTTTGTCCGATGTTTTCGGTAAGTTTTTTGGCAATTAAACGGGCGGCCGCATCGGCGGCACCGCCTGGCGCAAAGCCAACGAAAAGCGTCACAGGTCGCTTGGGAGGGAAGTCTTGGGCACTGGCAATGACGGGCATGAGCAAAGTAGAAGCGGCCAGGGCGATGGCACTGAGCAGGTAGCGTTTTTTCATGAAAGCACCGTCATCATCGGGTTAATTGTTAACAGTAAGTTGCGCAGGCTGTAATGCAATTATTTTAACTTCTTTGACGCACACTTAGATCGTACCTTTGCAAGAATTGGGCAGGTATTTCACGTCCAATGGGTTGGCCGCTGCGGGGCCGCAATTCCAAGCACTGATAGACTTGCCGCCGTCGGTGGCGCCATTTAAAAGACTGTTGCCTGTTTGCACAGGGACGAGCGACAAGGCATTGGCCGTGGCGCTGGTATTTCCGCGCAGGGTGTTGGGATTGCCAGTGACGGTGATGACGCCATTGGCGTCTACCACCATGCCGCTCACGTATTTGGAAGTTTGTGTTTCACATGCTCTTGGCAAAGCAGTGCTGACATCGGCTTGGGATGCCGTGCTGACAGCTTCGGTGACTGCAGTTTTGCATTGCGTCGCCGCCAACATCATTTCAGAGACTTTGGCGCGCACCGCGTAATCTTGATAAGCAGGCAATGCCAATGATCCCAATACGCCAATGATCGCAATGACCACCATCAACTCGATCAGGGTGAAGCCGCGAAAATAAGTGGAGCGTTGGCGTGTCATGGTGTTCGTAGGTGTTGGTTAATTTTAATCTTGAGGACTCTGATTAGGCCGTAAAAAAGCCGACTACAGTGGGCCGGCTTGGCTACAAATGCTTGCGATCAATCAAGCAGACTTGTCTGTTTTTTCCACGCTTGCATGCTTGGTTTGAAAGAACTTGCCAATGCCCAATACAGCCTAAGCGCCAGCGGTGGCCGCTGCGTAATGAAGCCATGGGTTGGCTTCCGAGAACTCACGAAGCACCACATCACTGGCAATGGTTTCGCCGCCCACCCAATCAATGAGGCACGCACCAAAGGTGACGATGATAGGAAAGCGCGCCATCAGCTTGATCATGAGGGCACTGCCAAAAACCACCATCGGAATACTGATGGCCAGGCCTAAAATGAGCAATGTCGTGTTGCCCTTGGCCGCAGCAGCAAAGGCAATCACGTTGTCCAAGCTCATCACCAAGTCGGTAATCAGAATGGTTCTAATCGCCACCACCAAGCTGGCTTTTTCTACATCACCCTCTTCATGATCACCATCTTCGCTTAAGAGCTGTGCGCCGATGTACAAAAGCAAGATGCCGCCAATGATTTGCAAATAAGAGAGCTCAAGCAGCGCAGCAGCGACAACCGTCAAGGCGATTCGAAGCACCACGGCCGCGCCAGAACCAAACATGATCGCTTGGCGTTATTGGTGTTCAGGCAAGGAGCGAGCGGCTCAGGCGATCACAACTGCGTTATCGCCGGACAAAATGATGTTGATTCAGATGATCTTCATCAAGCCGATCCAAAAATCGGCGGCTTGCAACATTTCCATGTGAGTCCCTTTTTCATTTTTAGTAGGAATAAGACCTGGCCTCATGGAGGACAGTTCTTTTGTCGGGAATTGAATTTTAACGGCCTCACTGGGCCGTAGGGTGCGTATAAATGCTTATTGCATTTACAGCATGGCTTTCAGCAAACGGCCCATTTCGGAAGGATTGCGGGTAATTTTGAAGCCGCATTCTTCCATGATGGCCAATTTGGCATCGGCTGTGTCGGCGCCGCCAGAGATCAAGGCACCGGCGTGGCCCATGCGCTTGCCAGCAGGGGCTGTGACACCCGCAATAAAGCCCACGATAGGCTTTTTCATGTTGTCTTTGCACCAGCGCGCCGCTTCTGCTTCGTCTGGCCCGCCAATTTCACCGATCATGATCACGGCATCGGTGTCTGGGTCTTCGTTGAAAGCGCGCATCACGTCGATGTGCTTTAAGCCATTGATAGGGTCGCCACCAATACCGACCGCTGAAGATTGGCCCAAACCAATTTCGGTGAGTTGGGCGACAGCTTCATAAGTCAGGGTGCCTGAACGAGACACCACGCCAATGCGGCCTTTGCGGTGAATGTGACCGGGCATGATGCCGATCTTGATTTCGTCAGGGGTGATCAAACCTGGGCAGTTGGGGCCCAGCAGCAAAGTTCTCTTGCCGCCAGCCGCTTCTTTGGCGCGCATTCGATTGCGCACTTCAAGCATGTCACGGACAGGAATGCCTTCGGTGATGCAGATGGCCAAGTCGAGTTCGGCTTCAACGGCTTCCCAGATGGCTGCAGCTGCGCCGGCGGGCGGCACATAAATGACCGACACCGTAGCGCCTGTGTTGGAAGCAGCCTCTTTGACAGAGGCGTAAATGGGGATGTTGAAGATGGATTCGCCCGCTTTTTTGGGGTTCACACCTGCAACGAAACAGTTTTTACCGTTGGCGTACTCTTGGCATTTTTCAGTATGGAACTGACCGGTCTTGCCGGTAATACCTTGGGTAATGACTTTGGTGTCTTTGTTGATAAAGATAGACATGTAATTAACCTTTCACCGCTTTAACGGCAGCTTGTGCTGCTTCTGCCATGGTGTCCACGGAAATGATGGGCAAACCGCTTTCTTTGAGCATCTTCTTGCCCAGGTCTTCGTTGGTGCCCTTCATGCGAACGACCAAAGGCACGTTCAAGTTAGTGGCCTTGCAAGCGGTGATCACGCCCGTTGCAATGGTGTCGCACTTCATGATGCCGCCGAAGATGTTGACTAAAATGGCCTTCACTTTGGGGTTCTTCAACATGATCTTGAAAGCTTCCGTGACTTTCTCAGGGGTGGCGCCGCCGCCAACGTCCAAGAAGTTGGCGGGCTCGGCGCCAAACAACTTGATGGTGTCCATGGTGGCCATCGCCAAGCCCGCACCATTGACCAAGCAACCAATGTTGCCGTCCAAGCTGATGTAAGCCAAGTCGAATTTAGAGGCTTCGATTTCTGCAGGATCTTCTTCGTCCAAATCGCGGTACGCCACGATTTCGGGGTGACGGAACAAAGCGTTGGCGTCAAAGTTGAACTTGGCGTCCAAAGCGCGGATGCCGCCGTTGCCTTCCAAGATCAAAGGATTGATCTCGACCAAGGACGCGTCAGTTTCCGTGTAGCACTTGTAAACCTTCTGCAGCACTTCAGCGGCTTGGGCAGTCGAACCAGCAGGCACGCCAATGGCGTCAGACAATTTTTTGGCTTGAGCATCTGTGAGGCCGAGCGCAGGATCAACGATTTCGGTGATGATTTTCTCGGGTGTGTCGTGTGCCACACCTTCAATGTCCATACCGCCTTCGCTGGACACAATCATGGCCACACTTTGTGAGGCGCGATCGGTGACAGCGGAGATGTAATATTCTTTTTGGATGTCGGCGCCGTCTTCAATGAGCAGGCGACGAACCTTCTGGCCTGCTGGGCCTGTTTGGTGCGTGATCAACTGCATGCCCAGAATTTCTGTGGCCAATTGTTTCACTTCATCAATAGAGCGAGCCAGCTTCACGCCGCCGCCCTTGCCGCGGCCGCCCGCGTGAATTTGTGCTTTGACCACCCAAACAGGGCCGCCCAATTTTTGAGCAGCTTCCACCGCTTCTTGTACTGTAAAGGCCGGAATGCCGCGGGGCACTGGCACACCAAATTGACGCAAGATTTCCTTGCCTTGGTACTCGTGGATCTTCATGAGGTTTCTCTCAGAGGGTGGTTATTTTCACCAGCCAGTCAGGGTGATTTGCCCTAAACAAGCACTGGACACTTCAGCCGGCGACTGTATCATGTTGCAACGCACCAATCTTGAGCCGAGTCACTTACATTGACATGACGGCGTCACGAAATTTCTTGGGAGAGCCCTGAATGGCCAAAATATTCATTGATGGCGAAGCTGGAACCACCGGACTCTTGATCCGTGAGCGCCTGCTGGCCATGCCCGAAGTTGAACTCGTTAGCATTTCTCCTGAAAAGCGCAAAGACCCTGAGGCCAAGCGCGAACGCATGTCCCAAGTCGACATGGTGATTTTGTGTTTGCACGAAGATGCGGCCAAAGAATCTGTGGCCATGATCGATGCCTTGCCAGGTCACAAACCGCGCATCATTGATGCCTCCACAGCCCACCGTGTGGACGACAGCTGGGTCTTCGGTTTTCCTGAAATGCGCCCTGGCCAACGCGAAGCTGTGGTCAATGCGCAACGTGTCAGCAACCCCGGTTGCTATGCCTCTGGTGCCATTGCCATCTTGGCACCCTTGGTCAGCGCAGGCGTACTCCCACCAGACTTTCCAGTTGCTTTGCCATCAGTAAGCGGTTACTCCGGTGGTGGCAGAACCATGATTGAAGACTTCGAAGCAGGACGCGCGCCCTTGCATGAAGCCTATGCCTTGGGCTTACAGCACAAGCATGTGCCAGAAATCATGAAGTACAGCGGCCTCACACGTCGCCCCATTTTCTTGCCAGCCGTTGCTAATTTCAGGCAAGGCATGTTGGTGGAGTTGCCTTTGTTTTTGGACGACTTGCCAGGCAAGCCGAAAGTGTCTGATGTGTACGAAGCGCTGCGCGCGCACTACGCCAGCAGCCAAAACGTAGGCGGTTGGGTGAGTGTGGTGCCGGCAGAAGAAAGTGGCAAGCTTGGTGCCACAGGCAACAACGACACCAACAAACTTGAAATTCGCGTCTTCGGCAACGAGACCCACAGACAGGCCGTGGTGGTTTCTCGTTTGGACAACTTGGGCAAAGGCGCCAGCGGCGGCGCCGTCCAAAACCTGAAGCTGATGCTGGGCCTCGAAACTTAGCTTTCGAAGTCTTCGTCGGGTGCGCCAGATAGTTTCACCACTTTGCGGACGACTTCTGAAGAAAAGCCGCGAGTGAGTAAAAAGCGGTAATGCTTGGCGCGCGCATTGGCGTCAACAGCCGATGATCCAAACTTGCGCTGCCAAACGCCCTGGGCCCGCGCAAATTCAGAGTCCTTTAAATCCAGCATGGCCTGCGCTACTGCTTCAGGCTCCAGGCCCTTGGCTTGGAGCTCTTGTTTGATTCGGCCATTGCCCAGCTTGGGGGCGCGGTGATTGACGACGGACTCTAGAACACGAGTTTCATCGATGAAACCCTTGGCATGCAAATCGTCTACAACTTGTGCAAGCTCACCTGGCACTTCTTCGTGTAAAGACAGCTTGCGAACCAGCTCAGCCCGAGAGTGTTCGCGCTGCGACAAAAGCCGCAGCGCACGTCCTTTGAGGGACAACTTAAACCCAGGCTGAGCCATTGATCAAGGAGCGCAACTGTTAAAGAGAGTCAGAGGGATGCGCACTTATGCCGCGTTAACCGCTTCGGCCAACAAAGGAATGCCCAAAGACTCACGAACTTTGTTTTCGATTTCGGCTGCCAGTTCTGCGTTTTCGCGCAGAAACTCACGGGCGTTATCGCGGCCTTGGCCGATTTTTTCACCGTTGTAGGCATACCAGGCGCCCGACTTATCGATGATTTTGGCTTCGACGCCCATGTCGATGATCTCGCCATGGCGGCTGATGCCTTCGCCAAACAAAATGTCGAACTCGGCTGTTTTGAAGGGCGGCGCCACTTTGTTTTTAACCACCTTCACTTTGGTCTCGTTGCCAATGGCCTCGTCGCCGCGCTTGATGGTGCCGGTGCGGCGAATGTCTAAGCGAACAGACGCGTAGAACTTGAGTGCATTGCCGCCGGTGGTGGTTTCGGGGGAGCCGAACATGACGCCAATCTTCATGCGGATTTGGTTGATGAAAATAACCATGCAATTGGTTTTCTTGATGGTGGCGGTGAGCTTGCGCAAAGCTTGGCTCATGAGACGTGCTTGCAGGCCAGGCAGTGAGTCGCCCATGTCGCCTTCGAGTTCGGCTTTGGGGGTAAGCGCTGCCACAGAGTCGATGACGACCAAGTCGACGGCGCCTGAGCGGACCAAGCTGTCGACAATTTCAAGGGCTTGTTCGCCGGTGTCGGGTTGGCTGATGAGCAGGTCTTGCAGGTTGACGCCCAGCTTTTGCGCGTATTGAATGTCTAGGGCATGTTCGGCATCGACGAAAGCGCATTGGCCGCCGACTTTCTGCATTTCAGCAATTACTTGCAAGGTGAGGGTGGTTTTGCCCGACGATTCTGGGCCGTATATTTCAACCACCCGGCCGCGGGGCAAACCACCAACGCCCAAGGCGATGTCGAGGCCCAAAGAACCCGTGGACACCACTTGGATGTCTTCGATGACTTCGCCTTCGCCCAAACGCATGATGGTGCCTTTGCCGAATTGTTTTTCAATTTGGGCCAGGGCTGCTTGCAGGGCTTTGGTTCTGTCGCTGTTTTGCTCACTCATGAAAATCTCCTTGAGAATCAACGGGTTAAAAATTATGCATTCAGAATGTTGATCAAAGACTGGATGCTTGAACAGTACTGTAACGGCATTGTCTAAAACAGTAAATAGATTTTTTAGTCAGTTTGCTTTACTATTAGCAAATGCCAGTCAATGACAGTTCAGCGCCGAATTTAGAGCCCAAAGATGCGCTGGCGAGCGTTTTGGACGACCGCTGGCGCGAGACCCATTTGGGTCGCCTATTGGGTCATGCGATGCGCAGATTTGATGCGCGCGTTTTGAGCCTGATGGCCAACAACGACCAAGTGCCATTGGCACTTTCCAATTTGGCGGCCAGAGATCAAATCAGTGCAGCGCACATTCACATCACGCGGCATTTGTCGCTGCAGGGTTCAAGGCTTACGGAACTGGCGCAAGCGGCCGGCATGAGCAAGCAAGCCATGGGCAATTTGGTGAACCAATGCGAAGCTTGGGGCTTGGTTAAAAGAGCGAGCGACTCTAGAGATGGCAGGGCTCGTCAGGTCGTGTTCACCGAGGCAGGCCTCGCTTGGTTGGCCGCATTTCAAATGGCTGTGGCACAGGCGGAAGAAGAGTTCAAGGCCTCTGTGGGCAACGAAATTGCAACGGTCGTCGCGCTTGGATTAGAAGCCTATTGCATGTGAAGCGTTTGCAGGGTGGCAAGACGCACGAAAGCAAACCAAGCGCTTGAAGAAAGATTCGACTGTCAAGACCCAGAGTCGCCTAAAATTTGCCCCTGACCCTCACAGGGCCTCGCAAAGCCGTGCAATGGCAAAAGCAGGAGACGAAGATGCGTATTTTGATTGCAGAAGACGATCAGGTATTGGCCGATGGTCTGTTGAGAACCTTGCGCAGCAGCGGCGCCGCAGTGGAGCATGTGGCCAGCGGTTCAGAGGCCGATGCGGCCCTCATGACCAACAGTGAATTTGATTTGCTCATTTTGGATTTGGGCTTGCCCAAAATGCACGGTTTAGAGGTTTTGAAAAAGTTGCGATCACGGGGCTCTACGCTACCCGTTTTGATTCTCACTGCGGCCGACAGCGTGGAGGAGCGCGTCAAAGGTTTGGACTACGGCGCAGACGATTACATGGCCAAGCCCTTTAGCTTGCAAGAACTTGAAGCGCGCGTGCGAGCACTGACACGCCGTGGCATGGGTGGGGCCAGTTCACAAATCAAACATGGGCCATTGATCTATGACCAATCAGGGCGTGTGGCCACCATTGACGGCAAGATGGTGGAGTTGTCGGCGCGTGAGTTGGGCTTGCTTGAAGTCTTGCTGCAGCGCGCGGGACGTTTGGTCAGCAAAGACCAACTGGTTGAGCGATTGTGCGAGTGGGGCGAAGAGGTGAGCAACAATGCCATTGAGGTGTACATCCACCGCCTGCGCAAAAAAATTGAGAAGGGCCCTATTCGCATTGCAACCGTAAGGGGACTGGGTTATTGCCTTGAAAAAATTCCAGGATAACGGTGCCGTGAAAACGGTGGGTGAATGAGCCGTAAAAATTGGCAAGTGTCTTTTTTTCGCCGCGAGCAACGCTCGTTGTTTGGCGAAATTTTGGATTGGATGCTCACCCCACTTCTGTTGTTGTGGCCAGTGAGTTTGGCGCTCACTTGGCTGGTGGCGCAGGGGCTTGCCAACAAACCTTTTGACCGCGCTTTGGTCTACAACGTCCAAGCGCTTGCGCAGTTGGTCAAGTTAAGCCCCGATCAACAACGCATTCAATTTAACCTACCCCAGCCCACCAGCGAATTGCTGCGCGCCGATGATGCCGACTTGGTGTACTACCAAGTCATTGGACCTAAAGGCGAGTTGCTCGGTGGCGATCGCGATTTGCCGCAACCTCAAGACGAGGAAAAATTAGGCAGCTACGATGTCAAAATTCGCGACGATGAAATGCGCAGCCTCGAGGTTCGGGTGGCCTACACCTGGGTTCAGCTAACTTCTGAAAAATCGACCTCAGAATTAGGCTCTGTCCTTGTTCAAGTGGCTGAAACCCGAGAGAAAAGATCAGTCTTGGCCACTGAAATTATCAAAGGTGTCATGCTGCCTCAGTTTGCAATTTTGCCCCTGGCGGTTTTGCTGGTTTGGTTGGCCTTGGTCCGCGGCATCAAGCCGCTGTCGGAATTGGAAGAGCGCATACGCGCTAGAAAATCCGATGACCTGAGCCCCCTGGATGAAAAAGCTGTTCCATTGGAAGTGGCCCCCCTGGTGTCTTCTGTCAATGATTTGTTGCGTCGATTAAAGGATTCGATAGGCATTCAAAAAAGATTTTTAGCCGACGCTGCCCACCAATTGAAAACACCACTTGCAGGTTTGCGCATGCAAGCTGACTTGGCGCAAAGACAAGAGGCTGGAGAAGAAGAGTTAAAACAGTCGCTGCAACAAATTGGTCGTGCAAGTGTGCAAGCCACGCACACCGTCAATCAACTGTTGTCACTGGCTCGAGCAGAAGGCGCAGGGTCCATAGACGTGCAATCGTGTGACATGGCGGCCTTGATCAGCGAGGTGCTCAATGACTCATTGCCACACGCCATGGAAAAGGGCTTGGACCTGGGTTATGACGGCATCGAAACGGACAAAAAACGGCGCTTTTTGACCTTGCAAGGCAACCCGACGCTGCTCAAAGAGATGATTCGAAACTTGGTTGACAACGCCATTCATTACACCCCCAGCACCCATGAGCGAATAGGTGTCATTACAGTGCGCCTCCTGGTGGACCCCTACAGCCAAGCCTTGGCCGTGCAAGTGGAAGACAACGGCCCTGGCATCAGCGCAGCCGAAAGAGAGCGGGTGTTTGAGCCCTTTTATCGAGCCTTAGGAACCAACGTAGATGGCTCTGGCTTGGGCTTGCCCATTGTGCGAGAAATTGCAAAGCGCCATGGCGCCACTGTGACGGTTGAAATGGCACACCCCGGGCAGACGCCCCCTGGCGCTTGTTTCACCATTCGCTTTTCGCGCTAACTTTGCGCCAAAAGCAAAAAAGACTTTAGCCTTTGAACAAGTTCAACTGAAGCCGTTCACGCTCGATAACCACACAGACAGCTTGGTCAGCCGCAACCCTTTGAACGTGTGCCCACAATAAAGCGTAAGTACTAGGGTTGATGCCGGCAATAGAACCCCATCGAGTGAGCGTCAGCGCATAGGCATCCAGCGGTCCAAGTTGATCGCCCGATAACCATGCAGAAGGTG
>SHXD01000014.1 GCA_009693505.1 Limnohabitans sp. | reverse complement strand
CAGTTGATCCGCCAGAAAAATACCTTTGATCTGATCTTCTCGGCCCATAATTTTGAGCAGACGCTTGGCATCTGGCTCCAACATGATCAGATCGCCAGTGACTTTGGATTTGAATTTATAGAGCATGGTATTGACACAGGTCCTTGCCCCAAACAAAAGGAGTTTGAGTATAGTACACCCCCATGAACCTCAAAGATCGATTTTTAATGGCGGGTGTCATGGGCTGGCCCGTGATGCACTCTCGCTCTCCCTTGATGCACAACCACTGGTTTGCTCAAGAAAAGCTCAAAGGGGTCTATGTGCCATTGGCCATCCAACCAGACAATTTGGAGGCTGCATTGCGTGGCTTGCATGCCCTAGGCTTTTCTGGATGCAACCTCACTATTCCCCATAAACAAAAAGCCCTGCAAATAGTGGATGAGGTCGATAACGTGGCTCAAAAGATGGGGGCTATCAGCTGTGTGGCCGTCAATGAGGACGGCCGCTTGATAGGCAGCAACAATGATGCAGCGGGCTTCATTCGCAACGTCAATGAGTTTCAACCTGATTGGCAAGCCAAGCGCGGCCCCATTGTCGTGATTGGCGCTGGGGGTGGCTCACGAGCCGTTTGCCAAGGGCTGATTCAAGCAGGCGCACAAGAAATTCGATTGGTAAATCGAAATTTGGAGCGAGCTCAAACGGTCATGTCAGAGTTAGGTCAACCCATCAAAGCCTACCCATGGGCAGACCGCGCAGACCTCATGCAAGGTGCCGCCATGGTGGTCAATACCACCAGCCAGGGCATGGTGGGTCAAACTGCACTGGATATTCAACTTGACCTGTTACCCACCGATGCCTTGGTCACAGACATTGTTTACACGCCGCTTGAAACACCCTTCTTAGCGCAAGCCAGAGTGCGTGGAAATGCAACTTTGAATGGCCTGGGCATGCTCTTGCATCAGGGTCCCTTGGGTTGGAAAGCATGGTTCGGAATTGAACCCAAAGTGACCCCTGAGCTGCGAAAACTTTTAGAACAAAGCTTGATCTAAATCAAGCGCCCAGCTTGGCCTTAAAATGGTCCCAACATCTTTGGAACAAAACTTCATTCCAAAGTTTTTCTTTGCACATCTGAATTTCGTGCTCGCTAAATGAATAAGGTGTGCCCAGTTGCATCGCCATGTACTGGCGGTGCGCATTCTCTTCCATGTAATTGGCCAACACAAAGGCTTCCCGAATAGTTTGGCCCACAGTGACAGCACCATGCGATTTCATCAGGGCCGCGGGTCGGTCTGACAATGTTGCCGCCAAGCGATCGGCCATGGGTTTGTTGTTGATGGAGTTGGGGGAATCTAACAAGGGCACAGGGTAGACCAATGAGCCCTGGCCATAAACAGGCAAGTACGATTTGCCAGCCATGGTGAGGTAAGTCGACCATTTCGGATGCGCATGAACAACCGCTTTGACATCAGGGCGCACCCTGTAAATGCCCGCATGCAAGTGAAACTCCAAAGGTGGCTTGCCAGCCCCCTCAATGACCTGACCCTCCATGTCAATGGTGCAAATGTCATTCACTGTGAGTTGACTGCGTTGGCAAGAGCCGATGTTGATCAGCATGGTGTTGTTGGGCAACAAAATGCTGGCATGACCGTTGTAATCAATGATGTCTTGCGATTCCAACATGCGAATGCAGTCGACCAATTCTTGCTTGAGTTCTATGTTGCTTGACATAACGCGATCTCAGGTTTAAATCACAACTTTGGTCATCATGCCCTGCGGGAAAATTTCCTCAGGCGTAAATTCTCGGTGTGCAATGCCTTGTTGAAACGTGTACTTCGCCATCAATTCCCAAGTTGGGCGATTCTCTTCAATGCCATACGGAAACGTATCGCCTTCAAATTTGTCGCGCATTTTGCGCGCATAGGTTGCCAACCATGGCAAGGGGTAGCGCGATACAGCAGGGTCCATCAAGCGCTCAATACTGCGGCGCTTTGATTCTTGAAAAGCGTTGTACAAATTGCGCGGCACCCATGGATTATCGTCCACCACACTTTTCTTCATTGCAATGATGTGCATGATGGGCCAGACTTTGGTGCGCGCAAAGAACTCGTCTTCCATGTCTAAAAAATCGGGGAAAAGCCGAACCACATCGGGATGGTCTTCCAAGAAACAAGTTGGAGGACGCGCAATGATGGCGCAATCAATTTCACCTGAAGCCAGCATCTCACTGAGTGATTTATCTGCAATACGGGTGAGCTTAACGCCCTCTGGCAATGTAATTTCAACCTTTTCTTCGCGGCCTGGCGCATTGGCACCCGCTTGGTACCAGTGCACATCTTGCAACTTCACACCCATGTCATTGTGTAGCCATCCGCGCATATAAACCGCGGCAGAATGCGCCCATTCGGGTGAACCTACTTTTTTGCCAATCAGGTCTTGGGCATTCTTGATGCCTGATTTTTTATTCACATAAAAGGAGCTGAATCTAAAAAGACGTGAACACACAATGGGCAAGCCAATGATGTCGCTGTCTGGCCGCGTGACTTGTGTGGTGAACTTGGCAAAAGACAATTCAGAAATATCGAATTCACGGTTGGCCGTGAACCTTGCAAAGCATTCGTGGTGACCTAAATTGAGCCAATTTAAATCAATGCCCTCTGGCTTCACGAAGCCCAAGCGAATATCTCGGAAATGATCGTAGTCAGTGGTTGCAATTGACAAATTAAGGCGTGACATAGGAAAAATACCAAGATATTGGAGATAGGTTCAGTTTATCTGAACAGCCATGAAAGCATGTGAGGCACTCGCACAAAGCACTTACCCCAAGTGGCCTTCAAGGCGAGGCTTCGTTCAAGTCGTCAGCTGAAAACTGTCGGGGCTGGCTGCCTGCCAATATTTAGCAAACAAGCCTTCTAAGTCTTGAGGTTCAAGCAAGGCACCGCCCTTCACACTCAAAATCAAGTCGGATAAGTTTTGGACTTCGTGTTCGCTAACGCGGCGCATGATGTGATTCAGTCTCAAATCAGAGGGGGCAGACAGGCCAGTCGCTTGAAGCATCTCTTGAACAGACTCCAGAGTTTGATGGTGAAAATTTCTCACGCGATCCGCTTTGCTGGGCACGACCAAAGCCACCTGACGTTTCGGATCTTGCGTGGTCACACCTGTAGGGCAATTGCCGGTATGGCAGGTTTGCGCTTGAATACAGCCCAGGGCAAACATAAACCCTCTGGCGCTGTTGCACCAATCGGCCCCCAAAGCCAAGGTTCGCATGACATCAAATCCGCTGATGATCTTGCCGCTGGCGCCCAAACGAATTTGCTTGCGCAGTTTCAAGCCAACCAAGGTGTTGTGCACCAAACGCAAGCCTTCTAACATGGGCATGCCCATGCGGTCGGTAAATTCAACCGGGGCGGCCCCTGTACCGCCCTCAGAACCATCGACCACAATGAAGTCTGGGTAGATACCTGTTTTTTGCATGGCCTTGGCAATGCCAAACCACTCCCATGGGTGGCCAACGCACAATTTAAAACCAACCGGTTTACCCTCACACAATTCTCTTAACTTTTGCACAAATTGCAAAAGCTCGACCGGATTTGAAAAGCTGCTGTGTGCCGCGGGTGAAACGCAGTCAACACCCACAGGCACGCCTCTGGCCTCAGCAATTTCGGGCGTCACTTTGGGTCCGGGCAAAACGCCACCATGGCCAGGCTTTGCGCCCTGGCTCAATTTAATCTCAATCATTTTGACTTGAGGCGACAAGGCATTTTGAACAAAGCGCTCAGCGCTGAAGGTGCCATCTTCATTGCGGCAACCAAAATAACCAGAACCAATTTCCCAGATCAGATCGCCTCCGTGTTCACGGTGGTACCTGGAGATAGACCCCTCACCAGTGTCATGGGCAAAGCCGCCCTTCTTGGCACCCAAGTTCAACGCCATGATGGCATTGGCGCTCAAAGCACCAAAACTCATGGCAGAGACATTGAACAAACTGATGTCATAGGGGTGCTTGCATTGCGGGCCACCCACATGCACTCTGAAGTCATGCGTTTCAATCACAGAAGGGCTGATCGAGTGAGTCAACCACTCATAGCCCACTTCTCGGACATCCAACTGCGTACCGAATGGCCTCTTGTCTGATTCGCCTTTTGCCCTGGCATAGACCAAAGAGCGTTGCGACCTAGAAAATGGCACTGCCTCGTTGTCACTTTCAATGAAATATTGACGCAATTCGGGTCGAATGAATTCGAGTAAAAATCGAAGATGGCCGATGATGGGGTAGTTGCGCAAAATGGCGTGCTGGGTTTGCTGCAAATCACTGATACCGACAACAACCAATGCCGATAACAGCAAAACCCACAGCAAGCTTGCTTGTCCAACCACCAATTGCAATGCCGACAATACCCACAGGACCACAATGGCGAAGAACGCCAAAAAGCGCAGCGGAAGGCGCTGATCAATCCAATTCAACATATTGGGATCCTTGTGAAGTAGACGCATTCTGCGTCAAAAATTCAATCGTTTAAATGACAGGCGGCTTGGTGCTGGTCGCCGACCGATTTCAAAACAGGTTCTTCAATGCGGCAACGTTCTGTGACCTTGGGGCACCGAGTGTGAAAGTGACAACCACTGGGCCGGTTCACGGGATTGGGTACATCGCCCGTCAAAACAATGCGTTTTTTCTTGGCGCTAGGATCTGGAATGGGCACCGCAGAAAGCAAAGCCTCAGTGTAGGGGTGTTTAGGTTGCGTGTACAACTGACGCGAAGGGGCAATTTCCACAATGCGACCCAAATACATCACTGCAACGCGATTGCTGATGTGCTCAACCACCGACAAGTCGTGGGCAATGAACAAATAGGTCAAACCCATCTTGGCTTGTAAGTCTTCAAGCAAGTTGATGACCTGGGCCTGAATAGACACATCGAGTGCCGAAACAGGCTCATCACACACAATCAATTTAGGAGACACCGCCAAGGCCCGTGCAATGCCAATGCGCTGACGCTGACCCCCTGAAAACTCGTGTGGGAAACGTTTCATGTGGTCTGCGTTCAAGCCCACGGTTTCTAAAAGATCAACAATGCGCGCACGGTAGCTTTCAGGCGAAGGCGTGAGTTTGTGAATGGTCAGGGCCTCGCCAATAATGGCTTCCACAGTCATGCGCGGGTTCAGTGATGCAAACGGATCCTGAAAAATAATCTGCATGTCACGGCGAACTTCACGCAATGCATCAGTGCCCATGGCAGAAACGTTTTGACCCTTGAACTTCACTTCGCCTGTACTGGGCTCAATCAATCGAAGGATGCAACGCCCCGTGGTCGATTTGCCACAACCCGACTCTCCAACCATGCCCAAAGTTTCACCATCAGCAATGTTGAAACTCACACCATCGACGGCATGCACTCGGTCAACTTCACGACCCAATAGACCTCCCTTGATGGGAAAGTACTTGGTCAGACTCTGGACTTCTAAAAGCGGCGTAGGACTGGAGGACAAGGCAAGCGTATCAGACATGTGCTTTAAAGAGAGAAGTGACAAGCCACATGATGGCCTGTGGAAATTTCACGGAGTTCAGGCATTTCTTGGGTGCAGCGGTCGTTGGCGTAATGACATCTCGGAGCAAATCGACAGCCTATAGGAGGATTGATCAATTTAGGCACAAAACCAGGAATGGCCTCCAGCCTTTGCTTATGAGCACTGTCAAAATCAATTCGTGGAATAGAACGAATAAGGCCTTTTGTGTAAGGGTGCGCTGGCGAAGCAAAGAGTTTTTCAACCGTTGCCTCTTCAACCACCCGACCAGCATACATGACCACCACCCGCTGAGCTGTTTCAGCCACAACCCCCATGGCATGTGTGATAAGCATGATGGACATGCCCATTTGGGATTTGAGCTGGTTCAGCAAGTCCAAAATTTGAGCTTGGATGGTCACGTCTAATGCGGTGGTAGGTTCATCCGCAATGAGCAATTTGGGTTTACAAGCCAGTGCCATGGCAATCATGACGCGCTGTCGCATACCCCCAGAGAACTGATGGGGATAGTCATTGATTCGTTGCTCTGGCTTAGGAATATTGACCAGTCCCAACATTTGAATGGCCTTTGCCATGGCCTGCTTGGGTGTCAGACCTTCGTGCAACCTGAGTGACTCTGCAATTTGCTCACCCACACTCAGAACCGGATTGAGTGAAGTCATGGGTTCCTGAAAAATCATCGCAATCTCTTTGGCTCGCAGGTTCCGCATGCTTTGCGCGTCCGCTTGCACCAGGTCCTTACCTTGAAACCAAATTTGGCCATTGGCAATTCGACCCGGTGGCATGGCCAAGAGTTTCATGATGGTCATGGCAGTCACACTTTTACCGCAACCCGATTCGCCAACCACGCCCAGCGTTTCACTTCTGTCTATGTGAAAGTTAACGCCATCCACTGCATGCAACACACCGTCATCGGTATCAAAGTGAACTTGGAGGTCTTGAACTCTCAACAAAGGGTTGGTGGACATCCAGAAACCTCTTTAAAGCACACGGCGTGGATCATAGGCGTCACGCAGTCCGTCGCCAATGTAGTTGATGGTGAGCACAGTGATGAAAATCAAAGCACCAGGAAATAGAGCCCAGTGAACTGCCACATCCATGTGATCTTTGGCATCAAACAAAATGCGACCCCAAGTGGGAATGTCAGGTGGAAATCCAAGCCCTAAAAATGACAGTGTGGACTCGGCAATGATGGCCGCAGCCACATCAATGGTGGCCGCCACAATGACGGGGCCCATGGCATTGGGCAAAATATGCACTGTGACTTGTCGCCAAGGGCTGGCACCTAAAGCGCGCGCCGCTTCAACAAACTCTTTTTCTCGCAATGAGAGAAATTGCGCCCTGACCAATCGGGCCACAGGCATCCACCGCAAGCCACCAATGACGGCCACAATCAAAATAAAAACGCCTGCTTCAGGTCCTATTAATTTTTTTAATTTGTCATTGAACAAATAGAAAATCAGGAGAAGCAAGGGCAATTGCGGCAAGGACAAAAACAAGTCTGTGATCCACATCAGAAAGACATCAACAGGGCCTTTGGACATGCCGGCCACCGCACCTACGACCACGCCAACGCTAATGGCGATGAGCATAGCGGCCAATCCCACGGCCAAGGATATTCGGCCACCATAAAGTATGCGTGCCAATAAATCCTGACCTAAATCATCGGTCCCCAATGGGTGGGCCCAAGAGGGTCCTAGCATGCGTGCAGAAAAATCAATTTCATTGATAGGGACGCGCCAAAACAATGGACCCAACACAACGGCAAACACAATGATACCTAAAACAAGCGTACAAAGAACAGCCAGTTTATGGCGTTTAAACCGGCGCCAAGCCTCGCGGCCAGGCGACTGCTCTGAAGACTTGGCTTCTAAGGCCTTGCCGTCAGTTATAAGAGATGCGAGGGTCGAGCCAGCCATACACAATATCTGCTAAAAGATTACAAACTATCACCAAAGCTGAAAAAACAAAAGTCACAGCCATAACAACAGGCGTGTCATTTGCCAACATAGAGCTGATGATGAGAGATCCAATACCTGGAACTCGAAAAATCTGCTCTGTGACAATAGCGCCACCAAAAATAGCAGGCATTTGAAGGGCTACCAATGTAACCACAGGAATCAAAGCGTTCCGTAAAACATGCTTGGTAATAACAACTTTTTCATTCAACCCTTTTGAACGAGCTGTGGTCACGTAATCTAGCCGAATGACATCCAATACGGCAGAGCGGACATAGCGAGTCCAAGAGCCTGCTTGAAACAAGCCCAACACAGCAACGGGCATGATCATTTGTTTAAAGTGTTCCCAGAAAAAGCGCCAGCCTGTTTCAGGAATGTCCGCCCTGTAAACAAATGGCAACCAATCAAGGTGAATACTGAAAAACAAAATCAGCAAAATACCGGTGAAGAACGTTGGCAAAGAAAAACCAATAGAAGCCAGCGTACTGGCAATTTGGTCAAACAGCGAGTAAGGCCGTGTGGCCGCATACACACCCACGGGAATCGCAATACAGAGGGCCAACAACTGCGATGATCCGATGACCAACAGAGTAACCGGAATGCGCTGCATGATGAGGGTTTCCACATTGATGCGACTGATGAATGAATAACCCCAGTCGCCCTGGACCATGGCTGTGAGCCAATTCCAATAGCGAACCATCAGAGGGTCGTCCAAACCAAACTTCAGTCTTAAGGCCATGGCCACTTCGGCTGGAATGTTTGGATTGGAAACCAAATCAGAAAAAGGATCACCCGGCGCCAGCGCCAAAACTGAAAACAATACCAAGCTGATGCCCAAAAGGCTGGGCACGGCGATCATCAATCGCCGAAGGATGTAAAGAAACATAGAACAGAATTAAGTGTTCTTGAACCAGTCTTTCAAAAGCCACAAATCATTGTCCCAGCCCGACAAAGGTGCTACCAAGTTGTGGACTGCGGCAGACACACGAGGACGGTAAACCACGGGAACGATGACAATGTCGTTAATGGGCATGTCATTTAGCCTGATAAACATGGCGGCTCGTTTCACGGGGTCCATCTCGGATTGGGCTGCCAAATAAGTTTTGTCATATTCAGGGTTGCTGTAGCGCGTGGAATTTCGACCAAGCCATTTATTGGCCTTGCTGGCAAACTCCGTGCTCAAGTACTGATTCATGAAAATTTCAGGATCAGGCTGTGGCATTGTGGTGGTGAACATCTGCATGTCTGCATACAGTTTGGTATAGGTATCTGGATTGGCAGGGTCTGAGGAGAAATAAACCGATGCAGGGACCGATTTCAATTCCATGTCAATGCCTGCCTTTTGAGCAGCTTGTTTGATAATTTGTTGGGTTTTTTGACGTGGTCCATTGATAGAAGTTTGGAAAACCAGCTTCAGTTTTTTGCCGCCCTTTTCTCGGATGCCATCAGCACCTTTTTTCCAACCAGCAGCTTCTAAAACTTGTGCAGCCTTGTCTGGGTTGAACTCGAACTTTGTATTTTTAGACGCAAAGCGCTGTGGATTGTTGAGGAAGTTGGCGGTTGCAATACCGGTTCGGCCATAGATGAACTTTTGAACGCTGTCGCGATCGACCACTAAACTGATGGCTTGCCGAACTGCAAATTCAGACAAGATGGGGTGCTTAGATTTGGGATGGGAACGCTCGCCATCTGTTTCAGTCCAAGGATCGGTCATGTTCAATTGAATGAACTCAATGTTGCCACCCGGGGTAATGGTCGTTTTACCTTTACCGCCCTGCTCCAAACGAATGAGTAGTTCGTCTTCGACTTGTAAATTCCAAGCGTAGTCGTATTCACCCGTTTGCAATACAGCACGCGCAGCAGACACGGCATCGCCACCACCCTTCATTTCAATGCTGTCAAAGTAAGGACGATTGGGCTCGTGGTAGTTGGTATTGATCACGCCACGTAGCATGTCACCCGGTTTGAAATCAGCAAACTTGTAGGGGCCTGTTCCTACGGGCTTGAGGTTGGCGGGCGCATCGCGAGAAGTACCCCCTTTGAAAGCCTCAAAAACGTGTTTAGGAATGATCATGCCGGCAGCACTCACAAAGGGATCAGCCCAAAATGGCGAAGCTTTTTGATACTCTACCTTGACGGTGTGGCTGTCGACCTTGGTCACTTTCACGTCTCTATAGGAGCCATTTGAATAAGCAGATGTTGCTGGGTCGGCGGCATAAGCAGCAGTGAAAACCACGTCGTCTGCCGTAAAAGCAACACCGTCATGCCACTGCACGTTTCTCTTGAGCTTCCATGTGATGGTCTTACCATCTCTGGACACACCGCCATTGGCCAAAGTTGGCACTTCTGCAGCCAAAATAGGTACCAAGTTGCCATCGTTGTCCCAAGAACCCAATGGTTCATAGAAAATGCGTGAGCCTTCCTGGTCTTTGGTACCACTGGCAAAGTGCGGTTGAAGCAAAGTGGCGCCCTGCCACCAAAGTACTTTTAACGGGCCACCACCGCCACGTTTGGTGGGTTTGTAGGCGGAAGCAGTTTGCGCTTGAGCCAAGCCTGATGTCAGCAACATCTGGGCAGCCATGGGCAAAGTCAGCCCAACACCCATCATTTGGCGTATGAACTGTTTACGGGTCAGGGAATTGACTCGAACTTGATCGATCAGACCGCGTATTTCACTTTCATTCATAGTGCTCTCCTAAAATTTAAATGGACAGTTATAAAAACATCACACACATTAACTCTAATCTATAAATCAAACATTAGGGTTTTGCTTTAGATGGAATACGCATAAAATAATTTCTTCCGACAAAAAATTCAAAAAAAGATCCTTCATGGCCATCAAGAAAAGAACCATTCAGCTCCCCAGCATGACGCCTGGCACCCAACGCACTGTTTCCGTGCTCAGCTTTGGCAAAACTGGTGCAAGACCCAAGGTCTACATGCAAGCAGCCATTCATGCCAATGAAATGCCCGGCACCATGGCTCTGCACCATTTGATGCCCATGTTGGCCGAAGCGGACAAAAAGGGCCTGATCCAAGGTGAGATCATTTTGGTGCCAACGGTTAACCCCATTGGGCAGTCTCAACTGGTAGGCAACTCTCATGCCGGTCGCTACAACCACCTCAGTCATGAAAATTTCAACCGCAATTGGATTGACTTGTCAGAACCTGTGGCGCAGAAAGTATGGAAAAAGATTGCCAGCAATCCTGAAGCCAATGTAAAAATGATTCGCAAGGCTGCCTTGGAAGCCTTGAGCGAAATGAAGCCTGCCAATGAGCTTCAAACCCTGCGCGTTGAAATGCAAAAGCTCAGCACAGACGCCGATTATGTTCTCGACTTGCATTGCGATATTTATGCCGCTCTGCATTTATTCACCGCTCAAAATGACTGGGTCAAAGGGCCCAATGGCCCCTTAGGCAATGCAGGCGCTGTGCAAGCCTTGGCTGTAGATCTTGGCGTCGAGGCCACGATGTTCAACGACCCCTACCCCAGCGCCCTTACCTTTTCTGGGGTGAACAGCGCATTGTGGGCCCGTCTACAAGACAAGTTTCCACAATCCCACATTCCCCAAGCTTGCATGTCAGTCACTTTGGAAATGCGCAGCCAGCACGATGTGAGCGATGCACTGGGCCAATCCGACGCAAAAAATCTTTACCGTTGGTTGGTCAGGCAAGGTGTGGTTGGCGGAAAAGCGGCTCCCCTGTCCAAAATGAAAAGCCCTGCATCGCCCATGAGCGGCATGGATGTGGGTTACAGCAAGGGCACAGGCTTTCTGGTGTTTCATGTCAAACCGGGGGCCAAGGTCAAAAAGGGACAACCCATTTGTGACGTGATTGACCCCGCCAACCCCAATGGACCCAAAGCCCGCACAAGCTATAAAAGCCAAACAGATGGCATATTGTTTTCCCGCCGACTGGATGGGTACTTGTCTTGGCCAGGCCAGGTGATGTTCAGAATTTCAGGTCCAAAGCCTTTGGCACACAGAATCGGTATGTCAGGCTTGGACGACTGACCGGTACAAACCTCAGCTTCTAAATCTAAAAGGCAAGTTTTAGATTTTCCCCAAGTAATCTGATTTGCCAATTTCAACACCACTGGCGCGCAGCATGCTGTACGTGGTGGTGGTGTGGAAATACAAATTGGGCAAACCATGGCCCAACAAAAACTGCATGCCCTTGTAATGCGTTTCTTTTTCGCCGCGCTTCACCACAATGTCCTTGCCTTCTGTGCCGTCAATTTGCTCGGGCTTGAAAGTCTCTAAAAAAGCAATGGTTTTAGCGATGCGCGCTTGCAAATCTTTCAAATCTTTTTCGGTATCCTCATGGGCTGGAATCTCAACACCAGCAAGTCTGGCAACCAAGCCTTTGCAAACATCGCATGCTATTTGAACTTGTCTGCTCAATGGCAACATGTCTGGGTAAAGTCGCATAGAAGCAAACACCACGGGATCTATTTTCTTGGCTTCAGCATGGGCTTGCGCCTTGTCCAAAAGATGCGACAAGTTTGTCAAGCCATTGATCAAACGGGGCACGCTGGCTTGGTACATGGAAATGGTCATAAGTTCTCCGGTTTAAAAATACAAAAATGCAATTGAAGTTTTTCAAGCTGCTTCAAGAAAGCGCTCAACAAGGCGTGTCCAGTAAGCGGCGCCATAAGACAAGTTTTGGTCGTTGAAATCGTATTTGGGATTGTGCAACAAGGCACTGTCCAAGCCGTTTCCGAGTCGCAAGAAACAACCTGGTTTGTGCTGCAGATAGTAGGCAAAGTCTTCGCTGCCAGTGACCGGGCCAAATGGGAACACCACCTTGCCTTCACCCACCAATTCCACAGCAACCTGACGGGCAAATTCAGTCTCAGCGGACGAGTTAATCACAACGGGATAACCGCGTTCGTAAATAATTTCCACCTCACCCCCGTAGGACTCTACTTGCGCGCGCACCAAGCTCGTAATCCGTCGCTCCAGCAACTCACGAACTTCAGGACTGAAGGATCGAATGCTAAGCGACATGCTGGCAGAGTCAGGGATGACGTTGGACACATTGCCAGCATGGGCCGTGCCAATGGTAACCACCGATGTTTGCAGGGGATCAATGTTGCGCGAGACCACCGTTTGCAAGGCCATGATCAAGCTGCCCATGATGACCACTGGGTCTACCGTTTGGTGCGGTCTTGCGGCATGGCCGCCTTTGCCTTTGACTTTGATGTAGCAAGTATCTGAGGCAGACATGAAGGCGCCAGCGCCAAACATGAAAGTGCCGACGTCTGCCCCTGGGTGGTTGTGAATGCCAAAAATAGCATCACACGGAAAGCGCTCAAACAAGCCGTCAGCAATCATTTGCTGTGCGCCACTGTCCTTGCCAGCCTCTTCCGCTGGTTGAAAAACCAAGTGAACAGTGCCCTTGAAATTTTTGGTTTTGGCCAATTGCTGGGCCGCACCCAACAACATGGCAGTGTGGCCATCATGGCCGCAGGCATGCATGGTGCCGGCATGTTGACTGGCATAAGGTTTTTGGGTTTCCTCTTGAATGGGCAAGGCATCCATGTCGGCGCGCAAAGCGATGCCCTTGCCTTCGCCATTTTTCAAAGTGGCCACCAGCCCATGACCACCCACATTGCGTGTCACTTGATAGCCCCAGGCGTGCAACTTGTCGGCAACCCACTGAGCGGTTGATTTTTCCTGAAAAGAGAGTTCGGGAAATTGGTGCAAATGACGTCTGGTTTCGGTCAAAGATTCTTGAGCACCTAGCAGGTCTGTCAATTTGCAAAAACAATCGTAACGAGCATTCACCTTGTGTCCTTTGATATTGATTTGGGCTATTAGCGCCACAGTTTAATTGGCGTGCGGGGTGTTGTGCGCGGTGTTATGCGGCGTATTGCCCGCACCCAAATCCCAATAAAGGCCTGTCATGACTTGAAGTGCTTCTTTGAGCAACTCGGGGGGCAGGTGTTCATTGGGTGCATGCTGAGAACATCCAGGATACGAGTGTGGCACCCAGATGGTCTTTAAACCCAGCACATCGATAAAGATGTCGTTTGGCAGTGAGCCCCCTAAATTGGGCAAAATGGCAGGTTTTTTTTGCGTTGTTTGCTGCAAAGAATTGGCCGCCCAAGTGACCCAGGCGTCATCTGGATCAATGCGGGTTGCCTTAAAAATTTCATCGCGTGCCGCCGTAATTTGCACATAGCCAAAACCATGGCTGTCCAAATGCCGCCTGAGCGCACTCAAGATATCTGAACTGTCGATGCCCACCACAAATCGGAGTTGGCAAGTGGCCTTGGCTCTGGGCGGAATGGCATTGACAGGGTTGTCTGGATTGCCCGTTTTGAAGGCCAGCACTTCAAACGAACACCAACCAAAAACTCGCTCTGCAGGGCTGAGACCTGGCTGACCCCATTCGGGTTCGATTTGAGGGCCATTGGCACCCCCGTCTACCTCACAGTCTGCCAACACACGCCTCACAGCGTCAGGCAAAGACTTGGGTTTCCATTCGGGCACTTTGATTTCGCCATGGTCTGTGACCAAACTGGCAATGGCATGCGCCAATTGAATACCTGGGTTAGAAATGAGCCCGCCCCAATTGCCAGAATGGTGAGCGCCCGATCTAGACTCAATGCTCAGGTCAAAGTTGATGTTACCCCTAGAGCCCAAAAATATCGTAGGACGGTCTGCTCTGAGGCGCGGCCCATCGGACGCCACCAACAAATCTGCTTTCAACAGTTCTGCATAGTCTGCGCAGACATCTTGAAGGCCTGGAGAGCCTGTTTCCTCACCCATTTCGATGATGAATTTGGCATTGAAACCTAAGCAACCCCGCTCAGCCAGAACACAGGCCATGGCCTGCAGGTTGACCGAGTGTTGGCCCTTGTTGTCAGCGATGCCACGACCGTACCAACGGCCTTCTAATTCGGTCAAAGTCCATGGTGATAAGCCCTCACGCCATTCAGATTCCAGCCCCCGAATGACATCACCATGGCCGTAGCCAAGTACGGTGGGCAAGTCTGGCGATTCAAGGCGCTCAGCGTACAAAAATGGCGCTTTCGCTTTGGGATGTTCTATGAGGCGGCACGCAAATCCCATGGCATTCAGCGCGGGTTGCAGGTCCTCCGTCAGATAAGCCAAGAGTTCAGCCGATCTGGCTGGATTTTGACTTTCAGTAGGCCTGGCAATTCTTTGGCGGAGCACTTGCTGAAATGAACCACTGTCAAATTCTGCTGCGGCTCTTTGGATGGCGGCTTGTCTGGACATCATCTTTTTATGGGCTTCAAAAATTGTCAGACTACCTCAATTTGCAACATAATGACTGTACAAACACACAAAATGTGACGCAAAATTAGGTACATTCTTTTTAATACTCAATCAACTTATTGCTGTACAACCTATAGTTAGTAAACAATATGTTAAATAACAATTGGTTAATATGACAATTCACAGCCATGAGCATTCAGGCCACTCAAATCCAACGGATTGGAAACATCAAGGTGTGCGCGTTGTCCCAGGCAACCAGTTAGACGGCAATGTGCCATCCACCCCTGGCATGGACAGAAAAGCAGCTATCAACTTTGCCAGGGTGGGCGCTGAAAAGCTTTGGGCGGGCACTGTAACCATCCATGCCAATGCCAAAACAGGGGCACACCATCATGGCCCTCTAGAAAGCGTCATTTATGTGATCAAAGGACGCGCCCGCATGCGTTGGGGCGATCACTTGGAGTTCACCGCGGAAGCTGGACCAGGAGATTTCATTTACGTGCCGCCCTTTGTGCCGCATCAAGAAATCAACGCCAGCGCCACAGAAGTGTTGGAGTGCGTTCTTTGCCGAAGCGATGGCCAGGCTGTATCGGTCAACCTGGACATTGAACCCATCGAAAAACCAGAGCAGGTGCTTTGGATAGACCCGACACACCCTAACGGCGGGGTCTAAACGCACTCAATCTGGCAGATCAATCAATCTTGGCGCCAGAATCTTTCACAAGTTTCGCCCAGCGCACCAAGTCAGACTTCACAATTTGAGCAAGCTGATCGCCAGTGCCCTTGAAAGGCTCACAGCCTAAAGTGGCCAAGCGATCTTGAGCATCTTTGGCATCCAAGGCCTTGGCCACATCATTTTGAATTTGAAGCAAGATGTTTTTGGGTGTTCCCGCTGGCGCAAACATGCCATACCAAGGTGTGGCGCCAAAACCAGGCACCGTCTCGCCAATGGTGGGCGAGTCGGGCAAGGCAGCAAGGCGTTTTTCATTCACAACGCCCAAGACCTTGAGTTTGCCAGCACGAATAAACGCAATTGACGAAGGCATGCTTTGCACCGACAGCGGCACTTGACCGCCCACCACATCGGTAGCGGCCGCTGCAGCAGCTTTATAAGGAATGTGCTGAAGCTGAATGTCGGTGGCCTTTTGCAGCATCTCGCCAATCAAATGGTTCAAAGTGCCATTGCCCGCAGAGGCAATGGACAACGCGCCCGGCTTGGACTTGGCCAAAGCAACGAGCTCTGCCACATTGTTGGCAGGAAAACTGGGGTTGGCAACCAACACATAGCCTGCTTTTGCCAAGGGGGCAATGGGGTCAAAGTCTTTGACAGGATCGAAACCTGTTTTGGCATACAAGGCAGGGTTGATGACCTGCGCGCTGTCTGCATTGACCAAAAGTGTATAGCCGTCATTCTTGGCTTTGGCGGCAAAGGATGTTCCAACATTGCCACCGGCACCGGGTCGGTTTTCAACCAGCACCGTCTGGCCCCATTGTTCTGAAAGCTTTTGAGCAACGACACGCGCAATGGCGTCATTGGCGCCACCGGCCGCCTGCGGTACCACAATAGTGACCGGGCGGGATGGAAACTTCTCTTGCGCCAAGGCAAGGCCTGCAAATGTCAGGCTCAAACCCAAAGTAGCAAGCTTCAAAATGGCAAAACGTCGATGTGTCATGGCGAAACCTCTGTTAGTTCAAAAATAGTGCCTTTCGATTTCGAGAACCGTAAGGCACAGGACATGGGTTCATTGTTCCCACAAAACCAGAACTCTCCAAGTCGGGTTTGCCATAATCAAGGCACTTCCAATGAAAGGCGTTTTGTGAACGTGAACCCAGTTAGCGCTAAAGAAGCCATGGCCCGAATGGCTTTGTCGATGGGACAAACCGGTGCTTACAGCGCCATCATTGACGCCAGAAGTGAAGACGAGTTTGCCCTTGATCACCTGCCAGGTGCCGTGAATTGGCCTTCACTGAACAACGAACAACGCATCGTCATTGGCACCCTTTACAAACAAGCGGGTCCTTTTGAGGCCAAGAAAAAAGGCGCAGGCTTGGTCGCAGCCAATATTGCAAACCACATTGAAAAAAATGTCATTGACTTGCCCAAAGACTGGCAGCCTCTGGTCTATTGCTGGCGCGGCGGAAAACGCAGCGGTTCCTTGGCACTTATCTTAGGACAAATTGGCTTCAAGGTGGCCCTCATTGAAGGGGGCTACAAAAGCTTTCGAAGTGAATTGGTTGCAGCCATTCCACCCCTTGCTGAACGCATTCAGTGGCGCGTTATTTGCGGGCCCACGGGCTCTGGCAAAACAAGGCTTCTGCATTGTTTGCAGGCCCAAGGCGCTCAGGTTTTAGATTTAGAAGGGCTTGCCAACCACAGGAGTTCTGTCTTGGGCTTTATTCCAGGAGAACAGCAGCCTAGCCAAAAGAATTTTGACACTTTGATTTGGGATGCCCTTCGACAGATGGATCCGTCCAAACCTGTTTATGTGGAATCTGAGAGCCGCAAGGTGGGCAACCTGGCAGTGCCCGAATCGTTGATTGTGGCAGTTCGATCAGGACAGTGTTATCAACTTGAATTGTCGGACGACGAGCGTGTGAAACTGCTGCTGGAAGATTACGAATTTTTTGTCAAAGACCCTGGCCTTTTTGCCAATCGATTAGATGCTCTGGTGGCCATTCGCGGAAAGCAAGTGGTTGAGACTTGGCAATCGCACATTGAGCAAGGTCAGATTGACATCGTTGTACGCGAACTCCTCACGCTACACTACGATCCAACCTATTTTGCTTCGATGAAACGAAACTTCTCTCACATAGAAAATGCGAAAAGTTTAAAGGCACACAGCAGATCTAATGACTGCCTTTCAGCCATCGCCAAAGAACTCGTGTTGGCGTGAGCCACAACAACTTGATTGCTACCTTCAGAAAATTTAAAACATGCCGCATCAACCAGCCTCCTCCGCCCTGGCCAGATTTCGAGTCATTGACCTGACACAAGTCAGAGCCGGTCCTACCGCGTGTCGTCAATTGGCCGATTGGGGTGCCGATGTGGTTCAAGTGCAAATGCCCGAGCACATGCGCGGCGACGACACCTTGGGCGGACAAGAAGGCTCCGACTACCAACACACCCACAGAAACAAACGCTCGATCACCCTCAATTTGAAAGAGCCTGAAGGCATTCAATTGCTCAAGAAGTTAATTGACAAGGCCGACGTGGTGGTTGAAAACTTCAGGCCCGATGTGAAGTTTCGTTTGGGCATCGATTACGAGAGTTTAAAAGCCAGCAACCCTAGCTTGGTATATGCCAGCATTTCAGGTTTTGGTCAAACAGGCCCTTTGGCCACCAGACCCGGCTTTGATCAAATTGCGCAAGGCATGGGTGGATTGATGTCTGTTACCGGCTTGGCTGAACAAGGCCCGATGCGTGTTGGCATTCCTATTGCCGACTTGTGTGCAGGTATCTTTGCAGCACAAGGCATTTTGGTGGCTTTGCTTGAGCGCGAAAAATCGGGTCAAGGCCAGTGGCTTCACACCTCCTTATTGGAGTCCATGGTGTACATGATGGACTTCCAAACTTCCAGATGGCTCATTGATCAAGAAGTAGCCACGCAGGCAGGCAACTTTCACCCTACCAGCATTCCAACTGGTGTTTACAAAGCGCAAGATGGCTACATGAACATTGCCGTCTTTGGCTCCAAAATTTGGGAACGCTTTTGCGATATTTTGGAAGCACCCCAATGGGTTACTGACCCGCGCTATCACGACAAGCCCAGCCGCTCTGTGAACCGCGATGCATTAAATCAGGAGATCAACGATCGTCTGGCCAAAAAAGATTGCGCCTATTGGATCGAAAAGCTCAATGAAGGCGGGGTGGCATGTGGGTTGATCAACAGCATGGATCAGGTCTTTGAAGAGCCCCAAATTAAACACCTCAACATGGTGAAAGATGTGGTGTCAAAACACCACGGACCTCAGCGCATGGTGGGCCAGCCCGTGCAACTTGAACGCACGCCCAGCACCATCGCTCGGTCGGCACCGCGCCGCGGCGAGCACACCGAAGAAATACTGAAAGAAATTGGCGTTCAAGCAGAAGACTTGACGCGCTTGAAATCCACTGGAGTTTTTTAATGAGTCAAGTAACTTACACATCGCCTACCGAGCGCGTAGAAACTTGGTTGGATCAGACCACACTGCACATTCGATTTAACAATGTGGCCAAACACAATGCACTGTCTGTTGACATGTGGGAGGCCGTACCCATTTTATTAACCCAAGCAGAGACAGACTCCCGAGTTCGACTGGTTGTATTTTCGGGTGCTGGCGAAAAAGCATTTGTATCGGGGGCCGATATTTCTCAGTTTGAAGACATGCGCGCGGCCAAAGAAGCCGTCACCCGTTATGAGCACATGGCTGAGACGGCGCTCATGAGCATCTACAACTTTCCCAAACCCACGCTGGCTTGCATCAAGGGCTATTGCATTGGGGGCGGCATCAATTTGGCCATCAGTTGCGACATGCGCATTGCAGCCAGCGATGCGGTGTTCTCTGTGCCTGCAGCCAAATTAGGGCTTGGGTACCGTTACTCAGCCATGAAGAACTTGATTGACCTGATTGGGCCTGGTGCGGCCAAAGATTTGTTTTTCACGGCCCGCCGAGTCGACGCACAAGAGGCCTTGCAGCTTGGTCTGGTGAGCCGCGTCTGCGCGCCAGATCAATTGGCAGCGCTTTTGAATGAATACACCACAGCCTTGAGCCACAACGCACCCATCACCATTGCAGCGGCCAAAGCCATTACGCGAGAAATTTTAAAACCATCGCCCGAGCTTGACATGGCGCTGTGCCAACAACTCATTCGAAACTGTTTTGACTCCGCCGATTACGCTGAAGGTCGAAAAGCTTTTATGGAAAAACGCAAACCTGTCTTTAAAGGTCAATGAACATGAAGTCATATTGGATGCATGTGGGGGATGTTCCCAACCCCATTGAATTGAGAGAAGTTTCCATGCCTGTACCTGGCCCCACACAAGCGCTGGTCAAAATTCATGCTGCGGGATTGAACCGAGGTGAGTTCATCAAAGGGCACGGACTGCACGGTAGTCAGGGGGCCAAAGCCATTGGCATGGAAGGCGCTGGAGAAATTACAGCACTGGGTGAAAAAGTAACTGCCGCCACAGGTCTTAAATTGGGCGATCGCGTCATGGCCAGGTGCGCTGCCACATTTGCAGAATATGCACTCATGGACATCAAAGAAATGATGCCCATCCCTGCAAACGTATCCTACGAAGAAGCGTCTTGCATTCCACTGACCTTTTTAGTGACCTACGATTTGTTGGTGCAACAGGGTCGTTTAAAGGCCAATGACTGGCTTTTGGTCAATGGTGTTTCTTCGGGCGTGGGCGTAGCTTCATTGCAAATGGCCAAGGCCTTGGGCGCCAAAGTCATTGGCACATCTGGTTCACAAGAAAAATTGAACAAGCTAGCACCATTGGGTTTGGACTTGGGCATCTGTTCACGTTCACCCAATTTTTACGATCAGGTCATGGCCACCACAGATGGCAAAGGCGTTCAACTTGTGGTCAACACGGTGGGCGGCTCTGTGTTTGCAGAAAGCCTGCGTTGCTTGTGTTTTCAAGGTCGGCTAGGCACTGTGGGTTATGTAGATGGTGTGTTGAATGCGCCCTTGGACATTGAAGCCTTGCATGCCAAACGCCTCACGCTGTTTGGCGTGTCAAACAAACTTCGTTCATCAGAGCAACGCGCCGAGCCTGTGAGCGGTTTTGTGAAAGATATTTTGCCGGCCTTTGCAGATGGTCGCATTCAATCGAGCATAGACACCATTTTTCCGTTCGAAAACATGGTGGCCGCCAAAGCTTTGATGGAAAGTAATTCTCACGTTGGAAAAATTGTTTTAAGGGTCTTATCATGATTCAAAGATTGTCTTTCTCTTTCTCGTTGATTTGCCTTGGCTTGATGGCCTGCGTCACAATGGCACAGTCTCAAACCGCCAGCACCTATCCCACCAAACCCGTCAAAGTGGTTGTTGGTTTTGCACCCGGTGGCGCTGCTGACTATGTGGCCCGAACCATCAGCGAATCGTTAGGCAAGTCGCTGGGTCAACCCGTCATCATTGAAAACAAAGCAGGTGCTGGCTCAAGCATTGCTGCAGAAGCTGTTTCTAAATCTGCGCCCGATGGTTACACCGTTTTGATTGCCAGCCCCAGCAGCATTTCGGTCAATCCAGCGCTGAATCCAAAGCTGGGTTATGCACCCAAAGATTTATTTCCAGTCACCAAAATCACTTCCTCGCCTTTGGTCATTGCAGCCAACCCCAATGCTGGCATCGGCAGCCTTTTAGAGCTGGTGGCCAAAGCCAAGAAAGCCCCAGGTGTCATCAACTACGCCACATCGGGCAATGGCTCTGCGCCGCATTTGGGCGCTGCTTTGTTTGCGCAGGTCACAGGCATTGAGATGACCCACATTCCGTTCAGAGGCGGCGGCCCTGCCATTCAATCTGTGGTGGCAGGCGACACCCAGTTGACCTTTGGCACACCACCCTCGGTATTGCCCATGATTCAAGCAGGTCGCTTGAAAGGATTGGGCGTGAGCACCAAAGAAAAGTCTGCATTGGTTCCAGGTCTGCCAGGCAGCACTGAAGCCGGTGTACCTGACTACGCCATTGAATTTTGGTATGGCATTTTTGTTCCCAACGGCACACCGCCTGCCATTGTGAAAAAGATTTTTGATGCCGCTCAATTTGCCATGTCGCAGCCCAATGTCAAGGCAGCATTGGCCAGAGAAGGCACCGACGTAGATGTTTCAAAATCACCCGATCAGTTTGCAAGCTTCTTGGCTGAAGACGCCAAATTTTGGGTCAAACTTGTGAAGAGTGCAGGCGTGAAATTAGATTGATTCAATGCCAAGAAGTCGAAGCATCAACGTCATGTTCACTTTAAAGTTGACACAAATAATTAAATATTTCGGTCAACAAGTGTGTCTTCCCTGCCGTTGAATGATCACTCCCGATCGGTGGAGTTTTCAAACAACCTGAAAGATTCATCATGACTAAACTTCTCGCTACCTGGATCATTGCCGCATTCTCAGCAGCCGCTTTCGCCGCCGCACCGGCTACAGCAACGGCCACTGCACCCGCAACAGCCTCGGCTGCAGCACCTGTGAAGGCTGAAGTCAAAGCCGACGCTAAAGCTGTGGCTAAAACAGAAATCAAGCCAGGCGCCAAAGCCGATGGCAAAAAAGCTGAAAAAACAGCCAAAGAAGTCGCCAAAGACGGCGCTAAAAAGTAATCTTTGCTTCCATGGCGTCAGCGCAATAGCTTGTGTTGGCGCCATTTTCTTTGGTTGCCTTAAACCGCCAATATCGTCCTTTTAAATTCACGCTGCACCCTCTCGCAGACAATGTGCGAAAATTGCTTTTTTGGGCCATGAAAGTACGCATTGAATCTTGCTTTAAATGGGCAACTTCAAACCATTGCCAGTGGCACGGGTCAGCTTTGCTTTTACGTTAAAGGACAAGGCCGCCCTTTGATTTTGGTGCACACCATCAATGCATCTGCCAGCGCTGCTGAAGTTCGGCCTATTTTTGAATCACTCAGCCAGCACCGAACGGTTTATGCCATTGACCTGCCAGGCTACGGCTTTTCGGAGCGCGCCGATCGCTTGTACACACCGCGCCTCATGACAGATGCCATTCATGACCTGGTTCAACACGTTCAAGCCGTCCATGGCTCACAAGCTATCGATGCTTTGGCCGTTTCTTTGTCATGCGAATTTTTAGCACGCGCAGCAGCTGAGCAACCCACACATTTTCAAACCATCTCCTTGGTCAGTCCAACAGGCTTCACAGGATTGAAACTCAGACAAGCCCCAGAGGGGCAAACATATGGGCTCAACTGGCTTTTGGCATTTCTCAAAGGACCCGGCTGGGGACTGTCTCTTTTTAACTTACTCACCCGGCCCAAAGTAATTCGGTATTTTTTAAAGAAAACGTGGGGATCACCCAACATTGACGAAGAGATGTACGACTATGCCGTTTGGACCACGCAACAGCCCGGTGCACAACATGCTCCCTTGAGCTTCTTGTCGGCCCAACTCTTTAGTGCAGACATCACCAACATCTACGACCGGCTAACGCAAAAGGTTTGGATGAGCCATGGCACTCGCGGTGATTTTGTAGATTACCGTGGTAAGCAACGCTATGCTCAAACAGGCAACTGGCGCTTCACCGTTTACGAAAGTGGTGCGCTCCCCTACTTTGAAATGTCCGATCAATTTTCAGCAGAACTGCTTCAATTTATAAGTCCAACATGAAACTCTTTTCCAGCATGAATCATCCTGGCGTTTGGATTACCACGCTGATGGCCGCCACCTTTTACATGATCACCATGGGCACGCGCCAATCGATGGGTCTGTATGTGGGCCCCTTGAATACCGACACTGGTTTGGGCATTGTGAGCATCAGCTTGGCCATGGCCATTGGCCAATTTGCATGGGGCGCCATTCAACCCATTGCAGGCGCCTTTGCCGATAAATTTGGCCCTCGTCCTGTGTTGCTGACTGGTTTGCTGATCTTGGTATTGGGCACTGTACTCACACCCTTCGTGAGCAGCCAATTGGGCCTTATTATCGCCCTGGGCTTGCTCACAGCCATAGGCGCGGGTGCTTGCAGTTTTACCGTTTTACTGGGCGCTGCTGCACAGCGCATGCCCGCAACATCACGCGGCACGGCATCGGGCATCATCAATGCGGGTGGCTCTTTTGGACAGTTTGTCTTTGCTCCCATCATTGGCAAACTGATTCAGTGGGTAGGTTGGATGAGCACCATGTGGTCCATGGCAGCCGTCATGTTGCTGGCAATCCCCCTTCTTAACAGGCTCACCAGTGACACCCATGCCCCCAGCAAAGCACCTGATTCCGAGGGTGGTTTGAAAAAAGCCGTTTCAGATGCGATGCGCAACCCCAGTTATTTGCTACTGCATCTCGGTTTTTTTGCATGCGGCTTTCACATTGCTTTTTTAGTGACCCATTTTCCCACGGAAGTGGGCCTGTGCGGATTGTCTCCCACTGTGGCCAGCTGGTCATTGGCACTCATTGGCTTGGCCAACATTGTGGGCAGCTTGTTCGCAGGCTCCTTCGTCAATGTGTACCGCAGCAAATACGTGTTGGCCACCATGTACGGTTCGCGCGCATTACTCATTGCACTGTACTTGGTGGCACCCAAAACAGAATGGACCTTTTACGCGTTTGGGGTGGGACTTGGCCTGACGTGGTTGTCCACGGTGATTCCCACGGCAGCCTTGGTGGGCAAGCTGTTTGGTGTCCGTTACTTGGCAACCTTGTTTGGACTCACCCTGTTGTCACATCAAATTGGCGGCTTTTTAGGTGCCTACTTGGGCGGCTTGGTGTTTGAAGCACAGGGTGACTACCAATGGATGTGGTGGGCAGACATTGCTTTGTCTGCCATGGCCGCCCTCATTAACTTGCCTATCAAAGAGGCGCCCATTGTGAAACTGCAGCCGGCTTGAACTTTCAACGCTGCGGCATGTCTTTGTTTGAGAAGCCCAGGCTGATGGTGGCATCGGCTGGGATGGGGGGCATCGACGAATTCCATGTTTCCCACAGCGTTTTCAATGCTTGAAGTTTGTCTGGCATGTGTTTGCCCAGATTGGCCCGCTCGCGCGCGTCAGCCACGACATTGAACAAGTAGTCATTGCCATCGACACGCAAATATTTCCAGTCACCCAAACGCACCGCACGTTGCTCGCGGTGGTTCATGCGCCAAAACAGCGGGCGCTCAAACGTGGCTTGTGGGTTTTGAAACAAAGGCAAAAGCGACACACCATCAAAGGGATAGTCGGCGTGCGCCTTCCCTCCCCCCAATTCCACCATGGTGGCTGACCAGTCCATTGTCATGCAATGTTGAGCCGAGGTGGTGTTTGGCGCAATACCTTCTGGCCAGTGAGCAATCCAAGGCACACGAATACCGCCCTCTGTGAGGTCCATTTTGCCGCCCACCAAGGGCCAGTTGTCACTGAATCTTTCGCCGCCGTTGTCACTGGTGAACACAATCAAGGTGTTGTCGAGTTGGCCCGTTTCTTTGAGTGCATCTACCACCCAGCCAATGCCTTCGTCCATGTGGTGAATCATGCGGTGGTAGGCGTGAATGTTGCCACCCTGCAGGTGAAAGATATTGTCTTTGATAGTTTGCGCCAGTTCGTGATCTTCGCGCGTTTCCCAAGGCCAGTGCGGCGCTGTGTAGTGCATGCTCAAGAAAAACGGTTGAGTGGTGTCTTGTGCCATGCGCTTCACAAAGTCCACCGATTTGTTGGAAATCAAATCGGTCAGGTAACCCTCGTGAGGCTGCTCTTCCTCACCCACCCACAAGTCGTGTGCACCCGTTGAGGCGCAGTGCGTGAAGTAGTCAACGCCACCGGCCATCGGACCAAAAAATTCATCGTAGCCCGATCGCAAAGGACCAAATGCAGGTGGATATCCCAAATGCCATTTGCCAATCAAGGCGGTTCGATAGCCTTGTTCTTTGAGCAAGGATGGTAATGTGGGGTGAGAGGCAGGCAAACCCAAAGTGGTGCTGGTTCTGGCCTTGCTATTGATGGGCTCTTCGGCAGCACCCCTCAATCGGTATTGGTACCTGGCCGTCATCAGGCCAAACCGAGTGGGTGAACAGACTGGAGAGTTGGCATAGCCATCAGAGAACTTCAAGCCATTGGCGGCCAGCTGGTCCAACACCGGAGACACCTTGCCAAACGCTGCATCACGACCGCCGTAACATCCCAGATCGGCAAATCCCAGGTCGTCAGCAACGATGAAGATGATGTTGGGGCATTTCATGCGCTCAGTCCTTGAAAGTGTTGGGCGTAATTTTCACATGCTTTGCTCATTAGGTGAACATGGCTTTAGGTTTTCTCATGACCTCCAGGTGCATAGGGTTTGTCTTTAGTTATTTCACAAAGCCGCCGCCTAAACTTCTAAATTGATACCAACCCATACTAGCCCTAATGCTAGAACGAAAACGACTATGAAGAAATTGCTGATCACCCTTGGAATTCTTTTTTCCAACCTCTGTGTCCATGCACAAAATTTTCCAACCCATAACATTCAGGTTGTGGTGCCCGTTGCAGCAGGCGGCGGCACAGATTTGCTGGCCCGCAATCTCAGCCAACGTGTTGGCGAAATCTTGGGTCAAACCTTGGTGGTCGAAAACAAGCTTGGCGCCGGCGGCAACATCGGTGTCGAGTACGTCATGAAATCAAAAGCCGATGGGTATACCTTGCTCATCAGTCCGGCCACCATTGCCACCAATGTGGCGGTCTACAAAAAAATCCCTTATGACTTGGTCAAAGATTTGCAGGCCATCACGCTCATTGGCCAAACCGGCGTTGTGTTGGTGGTTCACCCTTCCGTCAAAGCCAACAACTTGAAAGAATTCATTGAGTTAATGAAATCAAAAAATGGCGACATGAATTACGGCTCTGCAGGCATGGGCAGCCCACAACATTTGCAAGCCGAATTTTTCAACCAGTTGGTGGCCTTGAAGTCAAACCACATTCCCTACAAAGGTCAGGCCCAAGCCATGAACGACCTGGTAGGTGGCCAACTCAATTACATGTTCAGTCCTATACAAAATGCTTTGCCTCAAATTCAACAAGGCAGGCTCAGGGCTCTGGCCGTTGCGTCAGCCGACAGGCACAAAGCCATGCCGCAAGTGCCCACCCTGAACGAACAAGGCTACAAAGGTATTGAATTGACCAACTGGTTTGCAGTCTATGCACCCATCAACACGCCACCTGCCGTGGTGAAAAAACTCAACGCCGCCTTCATTCAAGCTGGCAAAGAACCCAAGATGAAAGACAAGCTTGACACGCTGGGCTTTGAAAGTTTCTTCACCACCTCAGAAGAAGCCACCGACTTCATGCGCTCAGAAATTGTGCGCTGGGCCAGGGTGGCGGCCTATGCGGGCATCAAAGCAGAATAAAGTCGATGCCATTATGAAAGGGTTCAATGGTGGCGATGAGGCGCAGCGCCACTGGGTTGACCTGAGGCCATGGGCAGGGTCGCATCTAGTAGCAGATCAACTTGAAACTTGCCGCCTTTGGCATCTTGAAACTTCAAGGTCAAGGGCAGCTTGGTACCTTTTTCAACAGGCGACTTCAAGTCCATCAACATAATGTGATATGAGCCTGGTTTCAATTCGACAGCTTTTCCCGCAGGCAAATCTAAAGATGGAATGGCCGCCATTTTCATGACATCTTTTTCCATTTTCATTTCGTGAACTTCTGCCACGCCCGCGACAGGGCTACTGACACTCAAAAGCTTGCTGTTTTCTTTGGCTGTGATTTTCATGAAAGCACCTGTGGCTTTCTGACCCGCAACGGTGGGCCGAACCCAGCTGTCGCTGATGGTCACATTGGCATTGGCCACGCCTATGAACAGTGCAAACCACACTAGCACTAGACGTGCAATCAATTTGTGGCTGCTGACATAGATCATGTGTCGTATTATCGCTGAAGTAAATTGATTCAAGTAAGCGACACCATGAAAAAAATCTTGCTTTTAGGCTCCGGAGAACTCGGCAAAGAATTCATCATCAGCGCAAAACGACTGGGCTGCTATGTCATCGCCTGCGACAGCTACGCTTCAGCACCCGCCATGCAAGTGGCCGATGAATGTGAAATTTTCAGCATGCTTGACGAAGCGCCTTTGCGTGCGGCCATTGCCAAACACCAACCCGACCTCATCGTTCCAGAAATTGAAGCCATTCGCACCGAGGTTTTGCTCGATGTCGAAAAAGAAGGCTTCGAGGTCATTCCCAGCGCCCGTGCCGCCAACCTCACCATGAACCGTGATCGCATTCGAGATGTGGCGGTGGGTCTGGGTGTTCGCACTGCCAACTTCAATTACGCAGAATCCAGCGATGAACTCCTGGCCCAGGCCAAAGTCATTGGATTTCCCGTCGTCATCAAGCCGGTCATGAGCTCCTCTGGAAAAGGCCAAAGCGTGGCCAAGACCGAAGCCGACGTTCAAGCCAGTTGGGATTATGCCTGCGCAGGCATGCGTGGCGACCGCAAAAAAGTCATTGTGGAAGAGTTCATTCACTTTGAATTTGAAATCACCCTACTTACCATTCGCCAACGCACTGGGCCAACTTTGTTCTGCCCACCCATTGGCCATGTGCAAGAACGCGGCGACTACCAATACAGCTGGCAGCCACAAGCCATGGCGCCTGATTATTTAAAAGCTGCGCAAGACATGGCCGAAAAAGTCACCGCCGATTTAGGCGGCGCAGGCTTGTTTGGTGTTGAATTTTTTGTCACAGCCACAGAGGTCATTTTCAGTGAACTCAGCCCTCGCCCACACGACACCGGCATGGTGACATTGATCAGTCAAAACCTGAGTGAATTTGATTTGCATGCCCGTGCCATTTTGGGCTTGCCCATTCCCCTCATTGAAGCGGTAGAAGGCGCCAGTGCTGTGGTGCTTGCCGACCGTGAAGGCCAAAACCCAATTTACGCTGGCATATCGGCTGCATTGCTAGAACCAGGCGTTGATGTACGGATTTTTGGCAAGCCCACCACGCGCCCTTTCAGGCGCATGGCAGTGGCTTTAGCCAAAGGCGACAACGCATTGGAGCGTGCGCGCGCTGCTGCCGCCAAAATCAGCGTTCATGTGAACTAAGCGCAAGGCGCAAGCCCTTGAACGCTTTACTGTTCAACCGTATAACCCGAGGCCTTGATGGGCGTTTCCCAACGCTTTAGGTGAACAAGCTGAGAAGCAGCCAGTGCCGAAGCGTTGGCATAGTTTGGCACCAAGCCAAAGCTCCTGATGCGGGCTTGCATGTCTGGACTGTTTAAAGCCTGAGCCACAGCGTCACTGATTTTTTGCACGCGGTCAGTGGTCATATTGGCTGGCCCATAAACTCCAAAGTAAGCATCGGCCACCACATTCACCCCAATCTCTTTCAAGGTTGGCACTTCAGGCAAAGCCGCAGAGCGAGTCTCGCCCGTTACAGCCACAATTTTCAGCTTGCCCGATTTGTGATGCTCCAGCGTTTCAGAAGCTGTGTCGATCATGACGGGAATTTGACCGCCAATCAAATCCTGAGCAGCAGGTGCACCGCCTTTGTAGGCCACATGCGTCATGGGTGTGCTGGTTTCTTGGGCCAATAACTGTCCCGCAAAGTGCGGCACGGTGCCAGCCCCAGAAGTGGCGTAATTGGCTTTGCTTGGGTTGGCTTTGAGCCAAGCCATCAAGCCTTTGATATCGGTTGATGGCGCACCAGGCCCAGTTGTGATTGCAAAATCAAATGTGGTGACACGTGCAATGGCGGTGTAATCTTTAACAGGGTCATAGCCCAAATTTTTGTAGAGCCAAGGCATGATCACAAGGCCACCCGAGGGCACCAAGGCCAGCGTGTTGCCATCGGGGTTGGCTCTCTTTAACTCACCCAATGCAATGCGGCCGGCTGCGCCAGGCTTGTTTTCGACAATGACATTTTGGTCCAAGCTGACTCGAAGTTTTTCTGCCAGCAACCTTGCCACCACATCAACTGAGCCCCCTGGCGGAAAGCCCACCAAGACCTTCACGGTTGGCTTGTCTTGTGCAAACGCTGAAGTGCACAAGCCGGACAGGCCTAAGCTGGCGCTCAAAATCATTAACTTCAAAAGATTTTTTTTCATGCGATTTCCCATTGCTGTTGAACTAATTTCACCTAACACACCTTAAGTGTCGCTCATAATCGAGTTGCAAGCCCATTGGGGTTTTCGTGATGTCAGCCCTCTATTTCAACCATTAGGAGCCCTATTCCATGCATGTGATTGATGTTCATACCCACATGTTCACTCCCAAATGGCTTGAGCTTCTCAAAGCTGAAGGGGGTCAGTACAACATTCAAACAAGGCCAGATGGTCAGCAAGAGGTCTTCAGAGGCAACACCCCCGTGGTGATTCCGCAAAAAGGACATTTTGATTACGACCTTCGCATCAAGCACATGGATGCTACTGGCATTGACATCTCCATCGTCTCGCTTACATGCCCCAATGTTTATTGGGGCACTGAAGAAATCAGCTGCAAAGCAGCCAGAGAATCGAATGACACGATGGCGCAAGCCCAGAGCACTTACCCCGACCGCATTCGATGGTTGACTTCGTTACCATGGGAGTATCCTGCTCGTGCCATCGAAGAACTCGACCGAAATTGCAAAAATGGCGCCAGTGGCGTCATGGTTCTGGCCAATATTTCTGGTCGAAGTTTGACCGACCCCCTGTTCGCCCCCATCTGGGCAGAAATAGACAAACGCGGCTTACCTGTTTTGGTTCACCCAACTGACCCACCCGGCGTCGATGTGATGGACATGACCAAATTTGATTTGAGTTGGTCTGTAGGCTTCATGTTCGACACCACCTTGGCCATCACCCGCATGATTTTTGAAGGCTTCTTTGATCAATACCCACATTTGAAAATCATTGCATCGCATGGTGGCGGCACACTGCCTTACTTAATCGGAAGGTTTGAAAAAGGCCATGAAGTAGAAATTCCCTCGCGCCGTCAAATGAAGCGCAAGCCGACCGATTACTTAAGACACATTTACTACGACACCATCACCTACAACTTAGGAGCCCTTCAGTACCTCATCTCGGTGGTGGGCGAAGAGCACGTGATGTTTGGCACCGACTGGCCCCATCAGGTGCACGATACCAAAGGCGCCTTTGCCAACACCGCACAATTGCCCGCTCAAACATGCGCAGCCATTCGGGGCGGCAATGCGCTCAAAGTATTTAACATTTCCTAATGCTGAATGAATAATTGGCTGCCCCTGCTTGCGACCTTGTTCATCCAGGCCATGGTCTCCATGGCCTTGTTAACACTTCCGGTCATGGCACCCGTTGCAGCCAAAGATTTAGCGGTATCGCCCGCCTTGGTGGGTGTCTATGTCGCGCTCACCTACCTTGGTGCCATGTTTTCCAGCCTCACCTCAGGTACCAGCGTGACACGTTTTGGTCCCATTCGAGTGAGTCAGTTTGGACTGATACTGTGTGCAATCGGACTCTGCCTTTGCGCCGTGCCTTGGTTACCCGCTACTGGCTTGGGTGCCTTGCTCATTGGCTTGGGATATGGCCCGATCACACCGGCCAGTTCGCAAATATTGACACGAACAACACCGGCACATCAAATGTCTCTGGTGTTTTCAATCAAACAAACAGGCGTGCCAGTAGGCTCCATGTTAGCGGGCGCCATTGTTCCCAGCCTCATGCTGGGAATCGGCTGGCAATTGAGTTTAATGAGCGTTGCGTTGGTGTGCTTGATCAGTGCCATCTTGTCGCAACCACTTCGCCATGAAATGGACCAGCAAAGGCAAGTTGGTTTGAAGTTAAACTTCAAGACCTTGTTGGCACCTATTCGCATGGTGTTGTCGCACCGCACACTGGCCACCATGGCGGGTTGTTCATTCATGTTCTCCATGGTTCAAGTCTCCCTCACCACTTACTTGGTGACTTACTTGCACGATGATTTATCTTATGGACTGGTGGCCGCTGGATTGCTGCTTTCCATCACACAAGTGGGTGGCATCGTTGGGCGAATTGCCTGGGGCTATGTGGCCGATCATTATCTAAGTTCGCAAAAAATGCTGGCTGGTTTGGCCATCAGCATGACCCTTTGCGCGGCTGCAACCCCTCTTTTGTTGCCCACCCTTCCCGTCTATGGTGTCTGGACCCTGCTGCTGCTTTTTGGCGCATCCGCCATTGGTTGGAACGGCGTCTATTTGGCAGAAGTAGCCAGACAAGCACCCGAGGGCAAGGCCAGTGTCGCCACGGGCGGCACATTGACATTTACTTTTTTGGGCGTGGTGCTCGGCCCACCCATCTTTGGCGCCTTGTCCACAATGTTTGGCACCTACGGTGCTGGGTTTTGGGCGCTGGCTGTCATATCAAGTTTTTGCAGTTTTGTTTTGTTGCGCTTGAAGCCTAGCCCCTGATTAAATCAACCCCTTTTTCGGCAATCATGATGGTAGGTGCATTGGTATTGCCCGTTACCAAGTGCGGCATGATGGACGCGTCGATGACGCGTAAATTTTGCAGACCATGAACACGCAATTCGGCATCGACCACGGCCATCAGATCTTGCGCAGGGCCCATTTTGCAAGTACCCACAGGGTGGTATTCGGTGTCGGAGTGGTCACGCAAAAAGCTTTCAATTTCCGCCGAATTGTTGGCGTCTACCGCATGAATCATGTCGCCTCGATGAGATGACAGTGCGGGCGACAGCATGACACGCAAACCCAATTGGGTAGCCGCCACCAAGGTCTGCATGTCGGCTGACTCTTTGAAAAATGCGGGGTCAATAAGGGGAGCATCAGTGGGGTTGTGGCTAGCGAGGGTCAGGCTACCCCGGCTTTGAGGGCGCATCAAGGTCACGTGCAAAGTGTAGCCATGGCCCGCATGCATTTTGCGAGCGTGATCGTCCACAATGCCGGTACACAGGGCCAACTGAATGTTGGGATACTCGTTGTTGCCCTCGGTAGATACAAAGCCCTGTGTTTCAGACACGTTGGACGTGATCCAACCCGTTCGCTTGCTTCGCCACTCCAGCATGGCCTTGAGCATGTTCCATGTGCCCTTGAATGAAAAGCCCATGGCGTCGTTTATTTTTTGGGTCTTGTAAATCAGCACCGTGGTGATGTGGTCTTGCAAGTTTTGTCCCACACCCGGCAATTCATGCAACAAGGGAATGCCCAAGTCTTGCAAATGCAAAGCGGGGCCCACCCCAGACAACATGAGCAACTGCGGGGAGCCAAAAGCGCCACCCGACACAATCACTTCTTTGCGCGCACGCACCTCATGGTGCACCCCGTTCACCCTGTACTTGATGCCTACAGCACGCTTGCCTTCAAACATAATTTGCGTGGCATGCGCATGCGAGATGACATTCAAATTGCTTTGATGGCGGTGGGGGTCTAGGTAAGCTCTGGCCGCGTTCCAACGCTCGCCGCCCTTTTGCGTGACCTGACCGGGCGACACCCCAAATTGCTGAGCGCCGTTGTAATCGGGGTTGCTGGGAATGCCCTGCTCGTTGCAAGCCTGAATGAACAATTGGTTCAAGGGGCTGGGGCTGCGCAGAAAACTCACGTTCAAAGGACCGCCCACACCCCGGTAATCTGTTGCGCCAAAGCACTCGTTGTTTTCTGACTTTTTAAAGTATGGCAAAACATCTTGAAAGGACCAACCTGGGTTGCCCAATGCGGCCCAACTGTCGTAATCGCGGGCATTGCCGCGCGTGTAAACCATGGCATTGATGGATGAGCTGCCGCCCATCACTTTACCGCGGGGCTGAAATCCTTTGCGACCGTTAAAGCCGGCCTGTGGCACGGTGTCGTAGCCCCAGCTGTTGAGTTTCAAAGAAGCGGTGGCTGCAAATCCCAAGGGCGCACGAACAAACACCGAGTTGTCGGGGCCGCCAGCTTCAAGCAAACACACAGAAGTATGTTGATCTTCACTCAAACGCCCTGCCACGCAGCAGCCTGCAGATCCACCGCCTACCACCACATAATCAAATTCAGAATGCGTCATTGGAATTACCTTGTGACAATGGAAAAATTACCGGGCGCTTTGTCAATCATGTTGAAAAACAACGCCAAATCAATTGTGCTGCCTTCGATCTTTGTTTGATCGGACAAGAGCAAGTCTTTGGCACCTGCTTGGCCCAGCACCATCTTGATGAAAAATGGCTTCGTCAGGGTGAGTGTTGCATTTGCATTTTGATCCGGTCGCGCCTGCACATGGTGTAACACAGAATTCTCAAGAGACAAGACAAAACTTTGTTGGGTGTCAGTAAACACCAAGTTGATTTTTAATTTCTTGCCCTCGGCCATTGGCGCATTGAGCGATGCGGCCATGGCTTCCAAAAACCGTTCAATGGGGGTTTGGCTCAGCACGTCGATCATGGCCTCGCGTGGCATTCCTTTTTCGGGCGTACCTTGACGCAACTCAAGTGCACCGGTTAGGTAAAAGTTGCGCCAAGCAGATGACTCGGCCGCGAAGCCTAGTTTTTCAAAAGACTGCGCCAACATTTCCTTGGCTTGCGCATGCTTAGGTGCGACATAGACTGCATGCTTTAGCAGTTCGGCCGCCCAGCGGTACTCTGCTTTTGCCATGGCCTCTTGGGCCGCTACCACCACTTTGTCAACACCGCCCATGAGCTTCACGTATTTTTCAGAAGCTTGCAATGCGGGCAAAGGGTCAAGGTTGGAAGGGTGGGCATCAAACCAGCCCATGTAGTTTTGGTAGACCGCCTTCACGTTGTGCCGAACTGTGCCGTAATAACCGCGCACACTCAAATGCTCATCAAGTGAAGGGGGCAGCCGAAGATTTTCTGCAATTTCAGCAGCGTTCAAACCGGCATTCATTTGCCGCACCGTTTGATCGTGAATGAACTGATAGGTGTCTCTTTGTTTGACAATAAAGTCCTGGATATTGGCAGCGCCCCAGACTGGCCAATGATGCTGATTGAACACCACTTCAGAATTTTCGACATGACGCAAGGAGTCATTCAAATAAGAAGCCCACTTGGTGGCATCTCGCACCTTGGCACCGCGCAAGGTGTAGAGGTTGTGCAAAGTATGGCCCATGATTTCGGCGCCGCAAAACGCCTTGAAGTCAGGCAAATAGAAAATGAACTCCGATGGCGCCTCGCTGCCAGGTACGTTGTGGAAAACAAAACGAACACCATCAATTAGCAGTTCTTTTTTTTCTGATTCAACTGTGATGTTGGGTTGCAAAATACCAAGTTTTCCAAACGCCACCGCTTTGCCCAAGCCATTGTCGACAAGCCCTGTTGAACTTTTGGGCAAGTTGCTGCCATACATGTACATGGCACGTCGACCCATGGCAGGGCCCATGAGAATATTTTCACTGGTGGCCTCTTCCATAAAGCCAGAAGGTGCAACGATGGGCAGTTTTCGGGCCTTGGCTTCCTCTGCACTGACCACCCCCAATGCACCACCAAAATGATCGGCGTGGCTGTGCGTAAAGATAAGGCCAGACACTTTTTGCGGGCCCAAATGCAGGCGCGCAAAAGCCAGTGCCGCCGCCGAGGTTTCTTGTGCGGTCAGGGCATCGACCACAATCCAGCCCGTCTTGCCTTGAATCAAGGTCATGTTGGCCAGGTCAAAGCCCCTCAACTGCCAGATGCCCTCGGTCACTTTGAACAAGCCAATTTGGTTGTTCAAAGTGGCTTGGCGCCACAAACTTGGATTGACCGTTGCGGGCGCATCGCCTTGGATAAAGGCAAAGGCATCAAAGTCCCAAATGACCTTGCCCTGTGCATCTTTGATCTGCCCCGTGGGTGCTGCCACAAAGCCTTTTCTGGCATCGCTTTTTTCAAGCCAATCGGCACTGCCTGACTGCACTGGCATTTGGGACGGACTTGAAGTTGAATCTGACTTCTGACATGCCATCAATGCACATATACCAACCAATACCGCAAAGATGCGACCGCTTCGAATAAGCTCGTAAAAACTGCCACCCATTGATAAACTCCTTAGCGTGTTGTTATAAACCACGCCTGCCGTTTGAACTAGGGGTAATACCCTGTTCATTCAGAGATCATGCGGCATACTTAACACATCAAACTACAGCCTCTATTCTATTGTGACGACAGCCATTGAAAACCGCCAAAATCCAACGCCTTCTTACATTGATAAGAAGCGATTTGCGTGGCTATTTTCTGTCGCAGGACCTGCTGTTTCGCTAGTGGGAACGGTTGCGGTTTCTGGCTTTGATGTCAGCAGTTGGATTTTATTTTTCCCCTTGGTTTTCTTTTATTTCTTTGTGCCCTTGTTAGATTTCCTGATTGGTGAGGACACCAGCAATCCACCCGAATCATCGATTGAAACTTTAGAAGCAGATGCCTATTACCGATGGATTACTTACGCAACCATTCCCGTTTTATGGGTTGCCGTCATTTTCAATTGCATCTTCCTTTGCACTTATAACTTGACTGCATTGGAATGGCTTGCCACCGTTATTTCCACCGGATCGGTCTTAGGTTTTGGCTTGAACGTCAGCCACGAACTAGGCCACAAACTGCAAACATTGCCTCGAAAAATTGCGCTGTTTAATACGGCACTGGGTGCCTACGGTCACTTTTCTATTGAGCACAACAGGGGTCATCATCGGCATGTGAGTACACCCGAAGATCCTGCATCTTCCAAAATGGGAGAAAACATCTATCAATTTGCTTGCAGAGAAATGCCTGGCGCAGCCCTTCGCGCATGGCGACTCGAAGCCGATCGACTTCTGAGGCAGAACAAATCTGTCTGGCATTTTGAAAATGAAATTCTTCAAGCGCTTTGCTTAACGGCATTGGTTTACGGCAGCCTAATCAGCCTTTACGGCTTCGACATGGTAATCGTGCTCATTCCAGTTGCAATATGGGGTGCATTTCAACTGACATCTGCCAATTACGTTGAACACTACGGCATTCAAAGGCTGAAAACAGCGCATGGCAATTATGAAAATTGTCTGCCTCACCATTCATGGAACAGCAACCACTTGGTTTCTAACCTGGTGTTGTTTCAGCTGCAGCGTCATTCGGATCACCACGCTCACCCAGGCCGCAGCTACCAATCGCTGCGTGATTTTCCAGAGCTTCCCAGGTTGCCTTCTGGTTATTTTGGCATGTTTTTTTTAGCCTACTTGCCGCCCCTTTGGTTTCGTGTCATGGACCCGCTTTTGATCAAAACACTGCAGGGCGATACCTCAAGAATTAACTTCCTGCCAAGTGCCAAGAATCGGCTGATTGAAAAATTTGGACTTGTTGCGCCAAATTAATTCAAAGCACATTGTTGGCAACGGAGTTCTTGTCCCACAAGGCATGTCGCCAGAAAAGCGCTATGGCCAAGGTCAAGATCAAACCCAAAGCGGAGTAAACCCAAGCCGTCGAGACATACCCAATGCTTTCAACCAATGGGCCGCTGGCCAATAGCCCAATGGGCAAGCCCCAAATGGCCAGCATGCGCATGCCCATCACCCTTCCGTGAAACGCAGGTTCAGTGGCACGCAGCATGACTGCTGCCAAAGGTGTCATGCAGAGACTTTGCACAAAACCTGCCAACATCAGAACGATCATGCCAAGGTACAAATTGCTTGTGAATGCAAAAATGAGATCCAATGAAAACCAAGCGACTGAGGCAATGATCATGGTTTGTGATGCGCGCAGTTTGAATTTGTGAGTGCTTAAAGTCAAAGACGCCAAGAGCCCTCCAAATGCAAAACTGGCTCCCAAAAATCCCAAGCCAGTTTGGTTGGTTAGGAAAATATTTTTAGCGGCATAGGGCAGCAAACCCAGCGAAAACGGGAATGCCAATAAGTTCACCAAAAAAGCCACTGCCATGGCGCCCATCAGAATAGGCTTGTGCCACACATAAGTGAATGCAGATTTCAAATCTTGAAGCGGACTGGCTAAAGCAGCGGCATTGGGTGTTGGCTGAACATCGTCAACACCTTGGGACAGCCAAAAACTCAGCACATACAACAAGGTGACAACGGCATAAGCCGAGGTCATGCCCAAAACTGCCACGATACCCGCACCGGCCAATGCGCCGGCTATCCTGGCAGACTCGGACGTCATTCTTGAAATACCCAGTGCGCCCATCAGCTGCGCCGCGGGCAAGGTTTTGGCAATCAAGGCATTGCGCATCATTTGATCAGAAGGCCTGATGGTGCCCACAATGGCGGCCAAAATGAGCACCCTCTCGGGCGTCAGTGCTTCAAAATAAGAAAGCAGCATGATCACAAAAGCCAACAAGGCGTAAATGGCCCTGGTAGACCAGAGCATTCTTCTGTAGCCCATCCGATCACACACCACACCAAACACAGGCGCAAGCAAAGAACCTAAATACTGCAATGAGCCATACACAACCAGCATCAAAACGGAACCAGAGACCGACAAGATGTACCAGCCTAAAAGAATGGTTTCCATTTCAAAAGCCCATGAAGTGGCCAGGTCTGCTGGCCACTGGTAGCGAAAGCTTTTTACCTGAAACGAATCACGCCAATTTAGATCTGGTGGGTGCGAAGAATTTGTCATTGCGGTTCATTTTAGGCAAGAATGACAAATTAGGTTTTGCAAACCAAGACGTCGCCCGTTTGTTTTTAATGGCTGGCGGCCAACCAATCAAGCCCTAAACGGGCTCAATCGACTCAATGGGTTTAGGCCATTGCCGGCTCTTTGGCTGCAATGGGCAAATAGCCCATTTCGTCGAGTGCCTGTGCCAATTGCTGCACGCTGCGTGAGGGGTTGTGCAGCTTTTCAAGGCCAAACAAGCCAATGCGGAAAGTCATGAAGTCTTTGGGCTCATCGCATTGCAAAGGCACACCTGCCGCAGTTTGCAGGCCTAAAGAAAGGAATTTTTTGCTGTTCTGAATTTCGGCATCTTGGGTGTAGCTCACAACCACACCGGGTGCTTGAAACCCTTGTGCAGCAACGCTTTTGAAGCCGCGAGACTCTAAGAGGCTTCGAACTTGCTGACCCAGTTCTTGCTGCTCTTGCTTGACCTTGGCAAAGCCATAAGACTGCGTTTCCTTCATCACATCGCGCAATTGGGCAAGCGCATCTGTGGGCATGGTGGCGTGGTACATGTGGGTGCCAGACTCATAAGCTTCCATGATGTGCAACCATTTTTTAAGGTCGCATGCGAAGCTAGAACTTTGAGTGGCATCAATGGCTTGTCGAGCTCGCTCGCTGAGCATGATCATGGCGCAACAGGGCGAACTGCTCCAACCTTTTTGAGGGGCGCTGATTAAGATATCAACTCCTGTAGACTTCATATCTACCCAGATGGTGCCCGATGCAATGCAGTCCAAGACAAAAAGGCCACCCGCTTTGTGAACAGCTGCACTCACACGTGCCAAATAAGCATCCGGCAACATCATGCCTGCTGACGTTTCGACGTGCGGTGCAAACACGACCGCAGGCTTTTCAGCTGCAATTTGCGCTTCAAGCTCTTCAATGTCACAAGGCGCCCATGCCGATTTGGTATCGGCACTCTGCTGATGCGCTTTGAAGACAATCGACTGGCTGGGAATAGCACCCATGTCAAAAATTTGGGTCCACCTGTAACTGAACCAGCCATTGCGAATGACCATGACTTTTTGGCCGTGTGCAAATTGCCTAGCGACAGCTTCCATGCCAAAAGTTCCACTGCCCGGCACCAAAGCCACTGAGTGGGCCGCATAGACGTCTTTCAAAATGGCAGAGATGTCTTGCATCACACCTTGAAAGCGCTTGGACATGTGGTTAAGCGCTCGGTCTGTGTAAACCACAGAAAATTCAAGCAAGCCATCGGGGTCAATGTGGGGCAATAAAGCGGGCATGGTCATTTCTCCTCAGGTGAAATTTCAAGTGCAACCAATATCCGAGCCACCATGTTGTAGGCTGCAATGGTGGTGGTGAGTTCAACGATTTCAGTTGTATTTAAGCACGATTGTAGTTTTTTGAACAGTATTTCATCTACCTTCACCCGAAGCGTCATCTGCGCTGCATAGTGCACTACCCACTGAGACAGTTCGTCCAAGGCAGGGTCAGTCACGCCATCTGCTGGATTGGCATCAATGGCCCGCTTTAAACCCTCTAGTTCGGCTGGTGTACCGCCTGCTTTGAGGTATTCAGGCTCATGGTGGTGGTATTCGTAGTGCGCACCTGTTAGCAAGGCTACTGCGCAAATGCCCAGCTCACACAATTTGCGCGGGGCAGACAAACCCGTTCGAACATTGCGCATGTAGACGTTCCATCCGGCCGCAACCGGTTCGCTCCACAAGAGCGCTTTGTCCAGGTTAAGCAACGCGCCGCCTCTGCGGGCCAAAATGGTGTTGACCAATTCTTGAGGTTGAGCAAGTTGCTCTGGCGTCCAATCAGGAATGCGCATGCTGTGTCCTTTGGTGTTTAGCGGTAATAGGCTTCTACCTTGCCCTTGAGTTTCATGAGCAAAGGGTTGCCCTTGCGGTCAAGCGCTTTGCCAGCAGGCACCTTCACCCAACCTTCGCTGATGCAGTATTCCTCGACATCTTTGCGATCTTTGCCATTGAAACGGATGCCAATATCGTACTCAAAAATAGATGCAACGTAAAAAGGACTGCGGGCATCGATGGAAAGGTGGTCAGGCAAATCGGGGCGTGGTTGAGTGTCGCTCATGTCTTTGTAATTTCATCAATACGGAATAGACTTCAATTCTCCAACATTTAGAGGCCATTTGCATGACCGCCGCAACGATTGTTGAACTTGAGAGTCAACACACAGCATCCGAAGCATCCCCCCTTGCGGTGCTAGGCCTATCCGGGACAGCTTTGCTAACAGCTTGCGGTGGAGGCGGAAGTGACGGCACATCGGCAACACCCCCCACCACGCCAGACAACAGCCTGGCCAACAATTTGGCCCTCACAGATGCAGCTCGTTTTTTGCGACAGGCTTCTTGGGGCGGCACAAGCAGCGAAATCAGAGGCCTTGCTGCAACAGGCCAACAAGGCTGGCTCAATGCCCAATTCAATGCACCACAAGGCCAAACACTCACGCGGTGGCTGATTGAAAAAGGCTTCAGTGACGCCAGCATCAGCAACAACGTGAATGGCGATGGCGGCTGGGTGCAGGCCATTTGGTGGAAACTGTTTAGCGCGACAGACTTGTTTAGGCAACGGGCAGCATTGGCCCTGTCAGAATTATTTGTCGTGTCTCAACTAGGGCTGCCCTTTTCTTGGCGCAACTTTGCCATTGCCAATTATTGGGAAATTCTTGAAACCAATGCCCTTGGTAATTTCAGAACTCTTCTAGAAAACGTCACCCTGTCATCGGCCATGGGCACCTATCTAAATATGAAGGGCAATCAGAAATACGACGCCAAAACGGGACGCTCTCCCGATGAAAACTATGCGCGAGAAGTGATGCAATTGTTCACCATTGGCCTGTACCAATTGAACATCGATGGCACACTTCAAATGGATTCACAAGGCAAGCCCATTGAAAGCTATGACAACGTAGATACTCAAGGCCTTGCCAGAGTGTTCACAGGTTGGAATACGGCCACTGGCACTGACGCTACGGGTGAATTGGCCAACGCGGCATATCGGCATGGCTTGCCCATGATGCTCACCGCCAGTTTGCACAGCCCAGAAGAAAAGAAGTTTTTAGGGGTCACCATTCCGGCAGGCACGCCTGGGGTTGAAAGCTTAAAAATTGCGCTTGACACACTTTTTCAGCACAATAACACAGCCCCTTTCATTTCAAAGCAACTCATTCAACGTCTGGTGACCAGCAATCCATCGCCCGCCTATGTTGCACGCGTGGCCAACATATTTGTAAACAACGGCAAAGGCGTCAGGGGCGATATGAAAGCTGTCTGGTCCGCCATCTTGATGGACACCGAAGCTCGCCAAGTCAACGCACCCGCAAGCTTTGGAAAACTCTCGGAGCCGATGGTCAGGCTGCTTCAATGGGGTCACACCTTTCATGCCACATCCACCGATGGCGCATGGACTTTGGGCTACACAGACGCCGATACCTCATTAGGTCAGATGCCCATGCGATCACCCTCTGTTTTCAACTATTTCAGGCCAGGCTATGTACCCCCAAATACCCAAGTGGCATCGCAAAACCTTGTTGCGCCAGAGTTTCAAATACTGACCGAGCCCACCGTGGTGGGCTATATCAATTACATGGCGGGCACAGTGAACAATGCGCGCAACATCAAAGCCGACTACAGCACAGAAAAAGCATTGGCCACAGATCCTGCAGCCTTGGTTGCTCATCTGAATCTTTGCCTAGCTTCTGGCGCATTAACCACAAACACCCAAGGCCTCATTGTCAACGCCATCACCAGCATCTCAGCAGCCACTGAAACCGGGCTGCTCAACCGCATCTATGCAGCTGTTCTGATGGTCATGAGCAGCACCGACTACCTCATTCAAAGGTAATGCCATGACACAAAATAAGCATTCAAATTTAACTCGCAGAGGCTTGTTAAAAAGTACTGCCGCATTGGCACTGCAGCGCGTCAGCATTCCAATGGCGTCCAGCCTGGGATTGATGGCCGATGCGGCAGCCCAATCGGCCAACGATTACAAAGCATTGGTTTGTATATTTTTATACGGTGCCAACGATCACTACAACACAGTCATTCCCTATGACGTGCCTACGCACACCAACTATTACAACATTCGCAAAGGAACACCGACGGCAGGCACTGTCTACGATGGCATTGCCATTGGCCGCAACTCACTTTCAGACACCGCCTTGTCTACGGCCCTCAGCGATGGACGGCAGATGGCTTTAAACCCAGAGATGAGCGCACTGAAAACTTTGTTTGAAAACAAACGCGCTTCGATCTTGATGAATGTAGGCCCTCTGGTCGTTCCCACCAGCCGCATTCAGTACGACAATAAATCTGTTCCCTTACCCCCCAAACTTTTTTCACACAACGATCAGCAAGCCTATTGGCAGTCTTCCTTTCAAACGGAAGGCGGCGCTAAGGGTTGGGGCGGCCGTGCTGCCGATTTGCTCATGAGCAACAACAGCAAATCAACACTCACGTGCATTTCCATCAATGGCAATGCCCTCTTTTTGTCGGGACAAAATGCCATCTCGTACCAAATAAGTTCAACAGGCGCGACCACGATCAACGCCATTAAAGGGAAATCACTTTTTGGATCGGCCAATTGCGCGGCAGCCTTGCAAACCCTGATCACGCAGCAAAGTTCATTGCCGATGGCAAGCGACTACACCACCGTGACCAAACGCGCGCTAGACACCTACGACGGCATTGTTACAGCCATTGGCGCTACAGCCAGTGCAAGCATGAATGCACTCTTCCCAAGCTCAGCCACCAACTCCCTTTCGGCACAGCTCAAAATGGTCGCCCGCATGATCGAGCAGCAGGCCAATTTCGGCATGAAGCGGCAGGTCTTCATGGTGGGCATGGGCGGCTTTGACCTGCATGATTTTTTAGCCACCCAGCACCCTGCCTTGCTTCAAAAATTAAGCAGTGCCATGAAAGAATTTGACGATGCCATGACCAGCCTAGGCAAAGGCTCTCAAGTCACATCCTTCACAGCATCTGACTTTGGCCGCACCCTGACCTCTAACGGCGATGGCTCAGACCACGGCTGGGGAAGCCACCACTTTGTCATAGGCGGCGCTGTCAACGGCGGCAAATTTTTAGGCACAGCCCCTGAAATAGGACTGACGCACAACCAACAAGTCGGCAGTGGGCGCTTGATACCAAGCACCTCTGTGGATCAATTAGGGGCAGAGTTGGCCGCCTGGTTTGGCGTCAGTGCCACCGATGTCAAAACGGTGCTTCCCAATTCACGCAATTTTGACTTGTACAAATTAGGTATTTTTAAAGCATAACCGTGATCATTCAGCAGTGATATTGGCCTGGCGAATTAAATTGCCATACTTCGCAAACTGTGCACGAAGTTCAGTTGCCAATTGATCCGGTGAAGTGCCCCGAGGACTTAAGCCCAATCCGAAAAGTTGCTCTTTGATGCTGGGGTCTGCCAAGGCCTTTGCAATTTCTGTTTGCAATTTTTCAACAATCGGTTTGGGCGTACCAGCGGGTGCCATCATGGCAAACCATGAGTTGAATTCAAAACCACTCAAACCAGACTCAGACACAGTGGGCACATCAGGAAACTGCGCCAAGCGTCTGGCTGTGGTAACACCAATTAGCCTAAGCTTGCCTGCTTTGATCAAAGAACTGACGGTTGCAATGCCCTGAAATGCAACTTGCACTTCATGGCCTGCCACACCCACCGCAGCTTGTGTAGCACCCTTGTAAGGCACATGCGTGAGTTGCACACCCGCTTGAGAGGCAAACAAGGCCATGGCGATGTGTTGCGGACTTCCATTGCCACCGGAACCATAGTTCAATTGACCCGGTGATTTTTTGGCAGCTGCAATTAAGTCGGCGGCCGTTTTGATGGGGGAGTCAGAAGGCACCACAAGGCCCCACTCCACCGTGGCCACCAAAGAGACGGGCTCAAAATCTTTCAAAATGTCCCAAGGCATTTTGGCTTGCAAATTCGGCAGCATGGTCATGATGCTGTCGTTGAAACCGCCCAAGGTGTAACCATCGGGTGCCGATTTGGCCACACGGTCTGCACCGATCAGGCCAGCAGCACCCGCTTGGTTTTCAATGGCGATGGCGGCGCCCATATTGCTTGCCACTTTTTGCATCACAATGCGCGCCGCGTTGTCTACAGCACTGCCTGCAGCCAAGGGCACAATCAATTTGATTGGTTTTTGGGGATAGCCTTGGGCTAACACTTGCGTTGCACTGAACAGGCCAAGGGCCATGCTCACAGCACCCGCTGTTTGAATAAAGCTACCAAGCTTGATGGCTAAAAAACTTCTGTTCATTTCATTGTCTCCTCAACAATTATGTTTGTATTTGCACATTCAAAGGCTTGATATTCAATTGCGCAGCCAAGTCGTTCAATTGTTTCATCAAACTGGGCGCCAACACAATGCCGTGGGCCTCGTTGTTCAGTCGCTTTTCGTGGCTCTGCTCGCCGGGTAACCATATGCGATCTACATCCGGCATGCGCTCTGATCCTCTGAGCTCTCGCACCAGTGTGTCTACGTTTTGCTTGAATTCATGGATATCGCCAAATGCTGCAGGGTCCAAGATGGCAATGGCTTGGCCTGTATTGGTGATGGTGCTGAAGTCTTTGTTGAAGTCAATCACCTGACGGCCCATGGCAGCACCATTCAATGTACCGGCCAAGATACCAACAATGAGAGACAGGCCGTAGCCCTTATAGCCCCCAATGGGCAACAAGAAGCCTTCCTCGCTTTTGGTGGGGTCCAAAAGGGGCTTGCCTTGCCGGTCAATCATCCAGCCCTCGGGCATCATTTCACCGCGCTGCGCTTTGGCTTTCACTTTGCCGTAGGCCGCCACCGTGGTGGCCATGTCCAACACCACTGGTGCTTCGTTCAAAGTGGGAATGGCCGCGGCAATAGGGTTGGTTGACAACAGCATGTCTAGGCCACCCCAAGGTGGCAGATGGTTGGCATTGCCTACAGCAAAGTACAAGCCAATCATGTCGTGTTGTAAAGCCATGCGGGCATACAAAGAAGCTGGCCCAGCATGGTTGCTCAATCGGCTGCCAACCCAAGCAATGCCAGCGCTGCGCGCCTTGTGGATAGCCAACTCGGTGGCCTTTTTCATGACCAAATGACCCATGCCGTTGTCGCCATCAAGCAATGCCATGGCCGTGCGTTCTTGAACCACTTTGATGTCTGGTTTTAAGTTAATGCCGCCTGCCAAGATTCGTTTGGCGTAGGGTGCCAAACGAATGACACCGTGACCGTCTGAGCCTTGCATGTCGGCTTCTACCATCAGAGTGGCCACTGTGGCAGCGTCTTCACTGGGCAAGCCCAAGGCACTCATGGCTGACGCTGTGAATTCTTCTAACGGCAAGCGCTTAGCTCTAACTTCAGACATGATTCATCCGTTTTTGAAGGGCCAAAACCGCGCATTCAGGGCTGGTCAAAATGCTCGTGTTGGTTTTGGTTTGGGCCAGCGTTTGAGCTGCTGCCATTGAAAATTGTGCCAGCATAATCACTTCGCAGGCCGGCATTGTTTGAACACCTTCTGAAATCAGTCTGTGATGCTCCTCTGAGTGTCCTCGCGCAAGCGCATCCATGGCATTCGGTACAAAAAGCGAATGCAATTTAACTTGTCGCTCCAGTCCTGCGGTGAGCGCATTGAACTCTTCACTCATCGACACGATAGATGCTGCAAATGTAGCCACCAGCCCAATGTTTAAAACTTCTGCATCGTTTTGATTGGCTTTTAAAGCCGCACGCAATGCATCCTCAAACATGGCTTCGTTGGGTTTTAAAGTGGGCATGGCCACAGCCGCAGCAGCCGCTTCGATAGCTTCGCCAAATGCAGAGCAAGTGAACAAAATACCTTGGCAACCAGCGCGCTTGGCATATTGAGCCAAGTCAATGAATCGCTCCACCATGTCGGCCGTGAGGTACCCCGCTGCTGCATGGTCCTTGGACAAACTGTCGTCCAGAATATTTTGCAAAGAAGCTTCTGGCCAAAGCTTTTTAAACGATGTATTGACGGGCTCTATCGCAAGGGGTGTGGCATGGATGAGCGCAATTCGCGGCGCACTCATTATTCAATCCGCAAACCTGTTTTCTCAATCACCGGTTTCCATCGCATCATTTCTTCTTTGATGTATTCAGTCGCCGACTCAGGTGTTGAGTCTGTCGTTTCCATGGCCAATTGTTTGAGCTGCTCCACCAATACAGGGTCTTTCAAAACCTTGGCCGTGGCAGCTGCCAAAATATCAATCACAGCCTTAGGCGTACCAACGGGTGCCGCTACGCCATTCCACAAAACAGCTTCAAAACCCTTAATGCCCAATGCTTCGTTCACGGTGGGGACATCGGGTGCCAAGCTAGAACGTTTGTTGGAAGCAATGGCCAAAATTTTGGCTTGCCCACCTTGGTGCAAGGGCAATGCAGAACCCAGTGCATCGACCATGGTTTCAGTTTGGTTGCCCAACAAAGCTGGCTTGGCTTGACCACTGCCTTTGTAAGGAATGTGCTCAATTTTGGCACCAGACTCCAACAAGAACCGCTCCATGGACAAATGCAAGTAAGTGCCCTGACCGGGCGATCCATATCTGAATTTAGTCGGTGCCGCTTTGGCTTGGTCAATCAGGGCTTTCAGCGTTTGGGGTGCTTCTTTGTTGGCCATGATGACCACCGCCGACCCGCCCACCACAGCCACGGTGATGAAGTCTTTTAAATAATCGTACTGAGGCTTTGTGGCCATGAGGTTGTAAAGCGCCAAATTGGAGGCTGTTCCAAACAGCAATGTATGTCCGTCGGGTTGACTGCGCTTCACTTCAAGTGAGCCAATGGCACCACTGGCACCCGCTTTGTTGTCGACAATCACACTTTGATTCAACACCTTGGACAGCCCAATGGCATATTGCCGCGCAAAAATATCGGTGGGCCCGCCTGCAGGAAAAGGCACAATCAAACGAATGGTTTTGCTTGGAAAATTGGTTTGCGCTTGTGCCATGTTTGGCAAACATGTGGCGCCCGCGATGGAAGCCATGAATGCAACTAGTGCACGACGTTTGATGTTGGAAAACTGAGTCACTGTGTCCCCTTTTGGTACTGCTGAAATGAGTCCCAATGATACAAATCAATGGATGCTACAAACATCATAAACCCGAAGAAGAAACGACTAAAGGCCAGCGTTCCGCCATTCGGACTGATGTGAAGCGGGCTCACAGCCAAGCCTAGCAACTTGAATGGCATGAATAGCACAGTATTCATCGCGATCAGAGGCATCGCCACTTACGCCAATCGCACCAATGACTGACTTCTGTTCGTTCAAAATCAGCACCCCACCAGGCACTGGAATGAATCTGCCATCGGAAGCCGAGGCCAAAGCGCTTTGAAAAGCGGGCCGGTTGGCCAACCTGTCACGAATGAGTCGGGTTGACATGCCCATGCCTAAAGCAGCCCAAGCCTTGCCAAATGCAATGTCATAGCGCATGACACCACAGCCATCCTCGCGCTTAAAAGCGACCAATTGTCCGCCCGCGTCAAGTACGGCCACTGCCAAAGGCAGCAAGCCCTCTTTTTGCCGGACAGCCAAGCATTCGTCCAAAATAGCCGCTGCTTGCGCCAGGCTCAAACTGGTTTGTAAAGGGTGAAGTTGTTCGCTCATGATGGCCACATTCTAGGCCAAGCTGCAGCGGCCTGAGATGGCGAAATCAAGCGCCAATTTGGTCTGACCAATTAGGGTAATCTAGGATAAGAAATACATCCCAAGAGTGTGATACTGCCATTTACTATGAGCAGTTTGCCCGTGGTCAATTGAACCACTTAGGCGTTTTTTTTAGGAATTTGCCAATGGCCAGTGTATCGATCCGTACCGTCAAAAAGAACTTTGGCGAAGTCCCCATCCTTCACGGGGTCGATATTGAAATAAAAGACGGCTCATTCACAGTTTTAGTGGGCCCCTCTGGTTGCGGCAAGTCCACATTGCTTCGCATGATCGCCGGCTTAGAAGAGATCAGTAGCGGCGAAATTCACATTGGCAATCGCCAAGTCAACGACCTGCCCCCCAAAGAACGCGACATTGCCATGGTTTTCCAAAACTATGCGCTTTACCCCCACATGACCGTTGGCGAAAACATGGCCTTTTCGCTCACCCTTGCCAAACGCCCGCAAGAAGAAATTGACAAAAAAGTAGCCCGTGCCGCCAATATCTTGGCCCTAGGCGCTTTGCTTGAGCGTTACCCGCGCCAACTCTCTGGCGGTCAACGTCAGCGTGTGGCCATGGGCCGTGCCATTGTTCGCGACCCCCAAGTGTTTTTGTTTGACGAGCCGCTGTCCAACCTTGATGCCAAACTTCGAGTGGCCATGCGCAGTGAAATCAAAGAATTGCATCAGCGCTTACAAACCACCTCCATCTATGTCACGCACGATCAAATTGAAGCCATGACCATGGGCGATCAAATTGTGGTCATGCGCGATGGCCGAATTGAGCAAACCGGATCTCCTCTAGAGCTTTACGACTTTCCGTCCAATCAGTTTGTCGCAGGCTTCATTGGCTCTCCCGCCATGAACTTCTTGCCAGGCAAATTGCTGGTCAATGCGGGTCAATACCAAGTTGAATTGAACGATGGTTTGAAACTTGACTTGCCCCAAGCTGTTCAAGGTCAAAACGGTCAGCCTGTGGTTTTCGGCACCCGCCCTGAACACCTTAGCTTGGTCAATGGTGCTGGCATTTCCGCCCAAGTGGCCGTCATGGAACCCACTGGCATGGACACCTTTGTCGCTTGCCGACACGAAGGTGTTGAGTTTTCAGCTGTATTCCGTGAGCGTCATGAGTTTAAGTTGGGTAGCACCATTCATCTGCAACCCGATATGACGCGCTCTCACGTATTTGATGCAACCACTGGCATGCGCTTGCTTGCCTAATTTCCAAATCAATTCAATTTTTGTTTCTCTCACGTCGCTAAACCACTCAAAAGGAGACATTTCATGGCAAAACTCAATCGACGGAACTTTCTGGAAAGCTCAGCCGGCGTTGCGGCAGCTTCCACCACACTGGGCATGGGTGCCATGGCGGTAAGCCCTGCTGCACATGCCCAAAATCTTAGCTTCAAGCCTGAAAAAGGTGCCAAGCTGCGCGTCTTGCGCTGGAGCCGATTTGTGCAAGGCGACATTGACGCTTACATGGCCAACGTGAAGAAATTCATTGAAGCCACAGGTGTTGATGTTCGTGTTGACAACGAAGGCTGGGAAGACGTCCGCCCCAAAGCGGCTGTAGCGGCCAACACGGGCGCAGGTCCTGACATCATTTTGTCGACCAACGACGACGCCAATTTGTACCCTGAGAAATTACTCGACGTCACAGATCTGTGCGAGTACTTGGGCAAAAAATACGGCGGCTTCTACCCCTCATGCAACGCCTACTTAAAACCCGATGGCAAAAAATGGATTGGCGTTCCGCTCGGTGCCGCAGGTGCCATGATGGTTTACCGTCAAAGTCACTTGAAAGCGGCAGGTTTTGACACATTCCCCAAGGACACCGACGGTTTCCTAAAAATGCTCAAAGCCCTCAAAGAAAAAGGCACACCTGGTGGATTTGCGCTCGGCAATGCGACAGGTGATGGCTTGTGGTGCAACTGGCTCATGTGGGCGTTTGGTGGCAAATTGGTTGATACCAACAACAAGGTGGTCATTGACAGCCCCGAGACCATCAAGGCTCTGGAATACGCCAAAGAAATGTACGCCACTTTCCCACCTGGCACATTGTCATGGCTCGACCCCAACAACAACAAAGCGTTCTTGGACGGTCAAGTCAGCGTTACCAACAACGGTATTTCAATCTACTACGCAACCAAAACATCTACAGATGAAAAAGTGCGTGCATTGAAAGAGGACGTGCATCACGCGTCATACCCCGTTGGTCCAGTCGGTACGCCAACTGAATCGCATCTGTTCTTCAACCAGATGATCATGAAGTACAGTAAGTTCCCAAATGCAGCCAAAGAGTTCTTGCGCTTCATGATGGAAAAAGAGCAGTTCGATCCATGGCTCACAGCGGCTGGTGGTTACATTGCGCCTCCATTGGACTTCTACACCAAGTCTGCCGTCTGGACCTCAGATCCAAAGCACACAGCCTATCGCGATTGCGTTAAAAACATGCGTCCCGCAGGCTACGCAGGCAAGATGGGTTATGCCTCAGCCGGCGCCGGTGCCGACTTCATTGTGGTCAACATGGTGGCTGAAGCGGCCAGCGGTTCTAAAACACCGAAAGAAGCTGCTGAACGCGCCCAAAAACGTGCTGAGCGTTACTACAAAGTTTGATCTTTTTTCATCTTTGAAAAGAACCCATGACACCCTTGCTTGAGAGAATTCAGAACAGCCGCAATGTACTAGGCTTGATCTTCATGATGCCAGCGGCACTTTTGCTGTTGCTGTTTCTGACATACCCTCTTGGCTTGGGTGTTTGGCTTGGTTTTACCGATACCAAAATTGGCCGTGCTGGCCAATGGATTGGTTTTGAAAACTACATTTTCTTAATGGGCGATAGCGTCACTCAACTGGCGTTGTTTAACACCATGTTCTACACCACAGTGGCCAGCGTGCTCAAGTTTTTCTTGGGACTTTGGTTGGCTTTGTTGTTGAACAAAAATCTGCGTTTTAAATCCTTTTTCAGGGCCGTTATTTTGCTGCCCTACATTGTGCCAACGGCGCTCTCAGCCATTGCTTTCTGGTGGATTTTCGATTCCCAGTTTTCCATCATCAGTTGGGCGCTGGTCAGAATGGGCTGGATCGATACCTACATTGACTTCTTAGGTTCACCGTGGAATGCCCGTTTTGCCACACTGTCGGCCAACGTCTGGCGCGGTGTGCCCTTTGTGGCCATTACCTTGCTGGCGGGTTTGCAAACCATCTCTCCTTCTTACTATGAGGCGTCCGCCATCGATGGCGCCACGCCTTGGCAGCAGTTTTGGCATGTCACCTTGCCACTGCTTACACCCATCATTGCGGTCACCATGACCTTCTCTGTGCTGTTTACCTTCACAGACTTCCAACTGATCTATGTGCTGACACGAGGCGGCCCTTTGAATGCCACCCACCTCATGGCCACACTCTCCTTCCAGCGCGCCATTTCGGGTGGCGCATTGGGCGAAGGAGCGGCCATTGCCATTGCCATGGTGCCCTTCTTGTTGGCCGCCATTCTCTTTAGTTATTTCGGACTTCAACGCCGCACATGGCAACAAGGCGGCAGCGACAAATGAGCAAAGACAATCAAGACAACGTTGGCATGTCCTATTTGGACAGCAATGCCACCAAGCTTTTTAAAACCTATTTTCCACTCGTGGCGTTTTTGTTCGTCTTGCTGTTTCCGTTTTATTGGATGGGCATTACCGCGTTCAAACCCGACAACGAATTGCTGTCACGCGATGGCAATCCTTTTTGGATCATCAACCCCACGCTGGCTCACGTTGAAAAATTACTTTTTAAAACCGCATACCCACAGTGGATGTGGAACACCGTGTTGGTCTCGGTCACGGCCACCTTCTTTTCGCTGTTTGCGTCTGTCTTAGCTGCATACGCCATTGAACGTTTGCGCTTCAAAGGTGCCAAAAACACAGGCCTTGCTATTTTCTTAGCTTACCTTGTGCCTCCCTCCATTTTGTTCATCCCCTTGGCTTCGGTTGTGTTTCAGTTGGGATTGTTTGACACCCGATTGGCGCTTATCCTCACCTACCCGACCTTTCTCATTCCGTTTTGCACTTGGTTACTCATGGGTTACTTCAGAACCATTCCGTTTGAGCTCGAAGAATGCGCCATGATTGACGGCGCCAATCGTTGGGAAATCTTGATCAAAATCATCTTGCCACTTTCAGTACCCGGCCTCATCTCAGCTGGAATTTTTGCATTCACGCTTTCATGGAATGAGTTCATTTATGCACTCACCTTCATTTCATCCAGTGAATTCAAAACCGTGCCGGTGGGTGTGGTCACTGAATTGGTCGAAGGCGATGTTTACCACTGGGGCGCCCTTATGGCCGGTGCGCTATTTGGCTCACTGCCCGTTGCCTTCATTTATTCGTTTTTTGTAGAGTATTACGTATCTGGTATGACGGGATCCGTCAAAGAATAGAAGGACTTCAATGCGAGTGCTCAAACCTTTTTCCATTGCTTGGGTTCTCAGTTTGAGCTTGTGCAGCCTCATGGCTAGCGCACAAACTTGGCCTACCAAGCCAATTAAGCTCATCACATCTGCCGCACCGGGCGGCATTGTTGATATTTACGCCAGAAGGCACCAACCCCATTTGCAGGCTGAGCTAGGTCAGCCCATCATGGTGGAAAACAAGCCTGGCGCTTCGGGTGCTATTGCAGGCGATGCAGCCGCCAAATCCGATGCCGATGGCCATACCCTTTTCATGGGGAGTCAAAACGAATTGGGACTCATTGGTCAGTTGGGTGTGCCCATTCGTTACGATCCGGTGAAAGACTTTTCAGTGGTGGGCCTCACCATTGCAGGCTATCCCATTTTGATGGTCAACTCGCAGTTGGGCATCAAGTCCGTGCCAGAGTTAGTGGCCTACATGAAGGCAAAAAACACCGCCACAGATTGCGGTGGCAGCGGAACAGCCACTGTCGGCCACTTTGTATGCGCTGCGTTTGCTGTGCGCACGGGCAACAAAATGCAATATGTACCCTACAAGTCAAACGTGGCTGCCATGACAGATGCGGCTTCTGGGCAAGTTCAATTGGTCTCGGCTTTTTACAGCGAAGTCGCCCCCTTTATTGCAACTGGCAAACTCATTCCCTTAGGCGTGTTTGGCGCCAACCGATTGCCACTTCTGCCTAACGTTCCCACCATGGAAGAGCAAGGCTTGAAAGATCTGGAATTGCAAAGTTACACGGTCTACGCTGTGCCCACTGGAACGCCGGTAGCAGCACAGCGCAAACTCAACGCAGCCATTTTGAAAGCAGCCAATCATCCTGATGTGATGGACAAAGTCAAAGTTGCTGGCGGTGTTTACTTTGACATGAACCTTGAAGAAACACAGGCTTGGCAAAAAAAGATTCAACGCCGATGGAACAACATCGTGCAAGAGACTGGCATCAAGCTAGACAAATAAACGCCTAGGGTTATCGACTCTAAGTGTAATAGATTCATGAACGAATGAAGCTGTCCAGAATTTTTCAACCACACAAGCTCTCTTTTTGGATCTTGGTGGTCTTGAACTTATTGTCTTTGGTTCTGGGTCATATCACCCAAACCTATGCGCTGAGCGGCTTGGGTACCGCCATCGTCATAGGCTTGACCCTGGTCAATGCTCTGATCGGTGCACTTCTTGCCTGGCGCTTGGTCAATTCCTAGGTTTGGCTTTGCGAGCTGTTTTCTTTTCTTTTTGAAGCGCTTCTTTGCGAAGCGCTCTGTCGGCATCGGCCTGCAGTCCAGAGGCAAGCCACTCTGAAAACTCAGCGGGCGTTTCTAGCGTTAAACGCCCGAGTGCTGCCGATCTGAAATCGTGAATCACAATTTCAGCGGCTTTGGTGTTGTTCACTCTGCCACCACTTTGAATGGCACCCCGAAAGCGCGCGATGGCCTCCAGCATGGTTTCGTCTGTGTGGCTGTTCACATCTTTGATTTTGTAACGCAAGGCCAAAGCTTGTGGATACTTAGGAATAAGGTAGTGAAGCAGCTCTAAGGCCACCTCTTCATCGTCAAAAGCATTCACGCCAATGGCGCCACTGGCTGCCAAGTTATAGCCGCTCTTTTCCACAATGATGCGAGGCCAGAGCACACCGGGTGTGTCGTACAAATAAAAGTCGTCGGCCAAGGTAATGCGTTGCTCTAGTTTGGTCACACCCGCCTCATCGCCTGTCTTGGCCGCTTTCTTGCCCTTCAGGGTATTGATCAGGGTGGATTTGCCCACATTGGGAATGCCGCAAATGAGCACACGCATGGGCTTGGCCATGCCGCCCCTGTTGGGAGCCAGTTGGTGACACGCTTCAATCAAGGCCTTGGCTGGCGAGACCATGCTGGTGTCAAGACCGATGGCCTTCACGTTGAGCATGGCGTTGTAGTGGGCCAACCACATGAGCGTACGCTCAGGATCGGCCAAATCTTGTTTGCTAAGGACCTTCAAGCCTGGTTTGCCTTGAATGAGTTGCGCCAACATAGGGTTAGCGCTTGAGCCCGGCAACCTGGCGTCCAGCATTTCAATGACGACATCAATGTCTTTGATGCGCTCCTCAATCGCTTTGCGCGTGAGGTGCATGTGTCCGGGAAACCATTGAATTGCCATAGCGCTTAAAAATCTGACCAATCGTTAAGAGGTCTATTGTCCAATACTTCCAAGGGCAAAAGCTTGATCACATTGACATTTAGATCAATCAGCCGATTCAAGCACTTCAATTCGCGCGTTACCCATCATGATGGGCTTGACCAGAATCTTGTAAGTGTCGAGGTCAAAACTTTGCTGAACACTGACCTTGAGTGCACTTGACTTCGAACAGGTAGTGCTTAAATAGCGCCAATCTTGAATGCGGTGGCGTTGAATCCATTCACCACTTTGCTCAACCAATTCAATGGCCCCATTAAAGGGCCATGCATGCACCTTCATGTCGGTCAGTGCAGACAACATTCGCTCGTCGTGCGCTTGCCTTTCTTCTTGTCCTACACAGGCTCCCAAACAAGTTTTCACTTGAAGCCCAAAGCAACCCCGTTTGCTGATTTTTTCAAGCCCCAATAAACCCAGGCACAAGCGGTGTTGGTCCGCCAATTCCCTCAGCTTGCTTTGAGCAGCATGAACTGATCCAAAGAGGCCATAGAGGCCATCTACCTTGCCTAAACCTAAATCCTTGCCGCTCACAATGCTTGGCTTCGAACCTCCGTTTTGCTTTTCAATTTGAAGCGTGCAAAGACTGCGCAGCCGCCTTAAACGAACATTGAAAATAGGATTCAGACTTTTAATCAGATGCGACTCTAGCAACAGCGCACCAATTTCGCCCGCCGTTTCAATGTACTCAAGCTGCAAGGTTTGAGACATCATTTCGACTTCGTCTACTGCGCGCAGGTGTGACATGACCCTGCTTCGAATGTCCACGCTTTTGCCAATGTAAAGCGGCAGCGTGCCAGCACCTTTGAAGATATAGACGCCTGACGTCCTTGGCAATTGCGTCAAGGCATCGGGGTTGAAAGGGAGACTAAATGTCACAAGGGTTGCAGAAATTAGGGTTAAGCCACTTGAATTCTAATGAGCTTGGGGTAATCTCTTGCCACTTCCCCCCATTTGATTGAAGTTTAACCATGACAGTCCACACACTTCACGCCTCGAGCACCCAAGACGCGGTGCAGCAAGTCAAAGTTCTCTTGGCTGCCGCATTGCGATTGGCCGTTTTAGATGAATTTGAAGAAGGCATCGACAACCACTTCACGGCCTGTGTGCCGGGTCGTACCGATCAATATTTTGCACTGCCATTTGGCTTGCATTGGTCAGAGGCCAAAGCCAGTGACATGATGATTTTCAATGAAGCGGGTCAAACTTTAGAAGGGCGCGGCCTTGTTGAACTGTCTTGTCAGACGATTCACGCCCCCTTGCACCGACTCACGGGGGCCAAGGTTGTTTTGCACACCCATCAGCCATGGGCTACTGCGCTCAACATGCTGCAAGACAATCGGCTTTTGCCCGCCACACAAACGGCGGCATTTTTTCATGGCCGCATTGCCTATGACGATACCTACACCGGCCTGGCATCTTCCATCGAAGAAGGCGAACGCTTGGGTAATTTGATGGGCGACAAAACAGTGTTGTTCATGAAAAATCATGGCGTGGTGACTGTTGGCGACACAGTGGCTCAGGCTTACAGGCGTTTGTACAAATTAGAAAAAGCCTGTCAAACCCAAGTGTTGGCCATGAGCACAGGCAAAGAATTGAACATCTTGAGTGACGAAATCATCCAAAAAGTGCTCACACCTTCTGGCGACGACCGCCATCCACGCGGCGACAGAGAAAGACTCTACTTCGAAGCCATGATGCGCATCCTAGACCGCACCAACCCCGGCTACGCCGATTAAACAATTGGGGTCAGAGCAACATTAATTTTGTCAATCAGTGGGGGTAGAGGCTAAGGTGGGCTTCCTCACAATAAATGGGGTCAGAGCAACATTAATTTTGTCAATCAAAGGTGATAAAGGCTAAGGGGGGCTTCCTCATGGTGGAGTACCACAAATCGTCAGCCCCCCTTAGCCTTTATCCCCTTTGATTGGAAATTAATGTTGCTCTGACCCCATTTATTTGACCCCGCTTCTTTAGCTACGCTGACTGCAAGCGAATTCTTTCAGAGGGCTGGGTGTTCATGGTCATTTGGAACAGGCCTGCTGCTAGGCCGATGGCAACGGCCAGTTGCCAGGCTAGGTTGTAGTTGCCAAACATATTGAAAATATAGCCGCCGCCCCATGCGCCTAAGAAAGAGCCTACTTGATGGCTCATAAAGGCAATCCCCGACAACGTTGCCATAAACCTGAGGCCGAACAATTGAATGATGAGACCGGAAACCAAGGGCACAACCCCAAGCCACAACGTTCCCAACACTGCGCC
>SHXD01000013.1 GCA_009693505.1 Limnohabitans sp. | reverse complement strand
TATTGGTTGGCCATGACCTTCTTCTCACCCATCCCTTGGGAAGTTGATGCTTTTTATGCGCAAGATGGCATGTCACGTCGAAATTTAAATCCAGATACCTGGCCAGTCGGAACCGGGCCTTACATGCTGACCGAATACGTGCCCAATTCGCGCATGGAATTGGTACGCAATCCCAATTACCGAGGTGTTCCTTATCCTTGCGAGGGTGAGCCCGGCGATCAAGAAAAAGGGCTGCTGAAGGACTGTGGCAAAAGAACCCCCTTTGTTGACAAGGTGGTGTCGGTCATTGAAAAAGAAGGAACTTCGGTGGCCACCAAATTCATCCAAGGCTACTACGACATTCCGCAACTTGAACGTGGCGAGCCAGGCATTGGCTACCAGGTTTCAATTCAAGATGGCACTGGACGCGCCAAAGAATTACTTGAACGAAAAATTCAACTGCCCAGCACCATTCAAGTTGGTTTTTGGCACTTCGGTTTCAATTGGTTAGACCCCGTTGTTGGTTTAGGTAAAACACCCGAAGACCAAGTTCGAAATAAAAAATTAAGGCAAGCATTGGCCATTGCCTTTGACTTTGAAGAGTATGTCTCTATCTTTGAAGATGACCGTGCTCAGGTGAATCACAGCGTGGTTGTGCCTGGTTTATTTGGCAACAACTTGTCTAATCACAACCCCGTCATTTACGACAAAATGCCAGATGGTAAATTCAAACGCAAGTCCATTGAAGTTGCGAAAAAATTATTGGCTGAAGCGGGTTATCCAGAGGGTCGCGATCTTAAAACAGGGCAACCCTTGGTGTTGAACTACGACACGCAAGGCGTAGGACCTGGCTACAAAGCACGCTTGGATTGGGTGTCCAAACAATTTGCAAAGCTCAATGTTCAAATTGAAATTCGCAACACAGACTACAACCGTTTTCAAGACAAAATGCGCAAAGGGTCTGCCCAATTTTTCTTCTGGGGTTGGCTGGCTGACTATCCCGATCCAGAAAATTTTCTGTTCTTGTTGTATGGTCCAAATTCTAAGGTCAAGTTTGACGGTGAAAATGCAAGCAATTTTGCGCACCCAGAATTTGATCAATTGTTCGATCGCATGAAGGACCTTGAAGATACGCCCGAAAGAGCCGCCATGATTGCCCGCATGATTGAAATCATGCAGGAAGAAATGCCTATGCTATTTGGTTGGTCTGAAGAATTTGGCGGCGCCTACCATCAGTGGGTGGGCAACGGCAAGCCCTCCAACATCATTCGCGACAGCTTGCCTTATTTGAAAATTGATGCGCCGCTGCGCACCCGCAAAATCAAAGAGTGGAATCAAGCCATTTGGTGGCCTCTTGCCGTGCTGCCGCTCTTGTTACTTGCAGTGGCTTGGCCTGCATGGCAAGCTTGGCGAAGGCGTCAATCACAGCGTGCCGTGCAAACGGACGTTGCCACACCAAGGAGTTTGTGATGCTGCGATTTTTAACACGCAAGTTGACCTATGGATTGGCCATTTTGATTGGCATTAACTTACTCACCTTTGTCCTTTTTTTCAAAGTGAATACGCCAGACGACATGGCACGCATGCAATTGGGTGGTAAGCGCGTCACACCCGATGCCATCGAAAAATGGAAGGCCGAACGGGGCTATGACCGGCCTTTGTTTTTCAATGAACAAGAACAGGGCATTGCAAAATTAAGCAATACGTTATTCATGGACAGCTCTTTGCGAATGTTTGCCTTTGACTTTGGTCGTGCAGACAGTGGCCGGGACATCGCTTCAGAAATTGTGAGGCGTGCTGGGCCTTCTATTGCGTTGGCTTTACCGACCTTTGTTGTTGGCTTAGGCGTGTCGATTGTGTTGGCTTTGGGCTTGGCATTTTTTAGAGCCACCTACCTTGATTTTTGGGGCACCGTTTTGTGCGTGGTGTTCATGTCCATTTCGTCGCTGTTTTTCATCGTGATGGGGCAGTTCATGTTCTCGCGTGTGTTGCAGCTCATGCCCGTATCGGGCTTTGCGCCTGGGATGGATGCTTGGCGCTTCTTGGTGCTGCCAATTGCTGTGGGTATCTTGTCTAGACTGGGTGGCGAGGTGCGATTTAACAGAACGCTTTTCATGGAAGAAATTGGCAAGGACTATGTTCGAACCGCTAGATCCAAAGGCTTGTCTGAAAGCAGGGTCCTTTTGGTTCATGTTCTGCGAAATGCACTTATCCCCATCTTGAGTGCCTCTGTGGCCGTGATTCCTTTGCTGTTCATGGGCAGTTTGATCACTGAATCATTTTTTGCTATTCCAGGCTTGGGCAGTTATTTGATTGAAGCCATTGCAGGTCAAGACTTTGCCATCGTTCGAGCGATGGTTTTCATCGGCTCATTTCTGTACATTCTTGGTTTGATTTTGACCGACATCAGCTACACCTTGGCTGATCCACGCATTCGTTTGCAGTAAGCGCACCATGCAACCCGTATTCCTGTTAACCGACATTTTTGTTTATGCCATCTTGTTGTTTGTACTTTGGTACATGTGGCAAGTTCGATCAGATCGCAACCTCAGAGCAAATTGGCGCTTGGCCATGAAACGGCCTGTTGCCATGGTCAGCAGCATGGTCTTGGGTTTCTTTTTGTTGGTGGCGTTCTCAGACTCCATTCATTACAGACAAGTTTTGCCATCTGCACCTGATCAGGCCACGCAATATTCATCTGAGGCCAATTCAGTTCTTGATCAAATATTGCAGCCACTGTCTTCAGCCAGAGAGCGCAGTTATTCAGAGCCGCTTTCAGCTGTCGCATTTCGAAAAGAAACTTTTGAGCAAGATGGGGTGTCTGTCCGTGACTATCCACGTTTGAAGTTTGGCGGCAAACATCTGGGTAACCCCGAGGTTCAACTTTCGGCCGATGTCTCCAAGCGCACGTTGATTGCGCTTGCTGGGGGTACCTGCCTTGTTGTTGTCGTCCTGATGCTTGGGCTTGTGGTGGCCAGTTTTTTAAGCCGGCAATCTTTTTCGATCGTTGTTTCGAAATTCGTCAACGGAAAGACCGAATGGCCATGGCGTTCGATGGCGATCACTTTCACACTCATGAGCTTGGCCATCTGCTGGGTGGTATTCCTGTCACAGGGCTACCATGTGTTTGGCACTGATCGAACAGGCAATTCTGTGCTGGTCTTTGCCATGAAGAGTGTTCGCACCGCCTTGGTCATTGGTGGGTTAACAACCTTGGTGGTATTGCCATTGGCACTTCTGCTGGGCGTCACGGCGGGCTATTTGCGTGGCTGGGTGGATGAGGTGATTCAATATATCTACACCCTCCTTTCATCGATTCCAGATGTCCTTTTGATTGCAGCCTCGGTATTACTGCTTCAAGTCTTCATCGATAAAAATCAAGGTGTTTTTGAAACATCTTTAGAACGTGCTGATGCCCGTTTGTTTTTCTTATGCCTCATCTTAGGTATTACATCGTTTACGGGTTTATGCCGGCTGGTTCGCGGTGAAACTTTGAAGTTGCGCGAATTGGAATACATCCAATCTGCCCGAGCTTTTGGTGTCTCAACACCTCGCGTTTTATGGCGCCACATTATTCCGAATTTGATGCACTTGGTGCTTATTAACACCGTGATGCAATTTTCTAGCTTTGTCTTGGCTGAGGCTGTTTTGTCCTATGTCGGGGTGGGCGTCGATCCAAAGACCGCCAGTTTTGGCGTCATGATCAACACCGCACGAGCTGAACTGGCTGCAACGCCTTTGGTTTGGTGGACACTGACGACGGCCTTCGGTTTCATGTTCCTGATTGTCCTTAGTGCCAACTTACTGGCTGACGCCATCAGAGATGCTTTCGATCCTCGAACCAGACTTCGCAGTGCAAGTTCGACACCAGCCCCAACGAAAGAGGTGGCAGCATGACCCAGCAACTGAATGTGAAGAATCTGGTGGTTGATTTGCAAACTGAATCGGGCATGGCCCGCGCGGTGGATGCACTCAATTTGACCCTTCAAAAAGGCCAAACATTTGCATTGGTCGGCGAATCCGGTTGCGGCAAATCCATGACCGCACTCTCTTTGCTGCGCTTGTTACCTGACAATGCTGTGATTCAAAGTGGCCAAGTCAAATTATCGGATGTCGATGTTTTTCAGCTCAGTGAAAATCAGATGCGATCTATTCGGGGGCGCCGCATCTCCATCATTTTTCAAGAGCCATCCACCAGCCTCAATCCGGTCATGACGGTGGGCGATCAAATTTTGGAAGTCATCTCTCAGCACACTTCATTGAAGGGGGAGGCGGCTCGTGGGCGTGCTCTTGAATGGCTGACCAAAGTAGGCTTGCCAGAGCCTGCAAGGCGAATGGGCAGTTACCCTTTTGAAATGTCCGGGGGACAATTGCAACGGGTCATGATTGCCATCGCCTTGGCGGCCGAACCAGATTTATTGATTGCAGACGAGCCCACAACAGCCCTTGATGTCACCATTCAAGCGCAGATTTTGGACTTGTTGAAAAGCCTGCAGAAGGAGCGCGGCATGGCCATGCTTCTCATTACCCATGATCTGGCTGTTGTGAGCGGCATGGCAGACCAAGTGGCCTTGATGTATGCCGGCCAAATCGTTGAAGTTGCTTCGGCTGCAGATTTTTTTCTCCGTCCGTCGCACCCTTATGCCAAGTTGCTACTTCAGGCATTGCCGGGAGAAGACTTACGGGACCGTCAATTGGCGGCCATTCATGGCACGGTGCCTGCTTTAACGCAAGTTTTTCAGGGTTGTCGATTTGCGCCAAGATGCCCCTATCAAACGGAGTCGTGTGTTGAAAAATCTGTGTCCATGACGGCCCTGGCAGAAGATCACCATGTTCGATGCGTCAGGGTTCATGATGCCGGACTACAAGCCTTGTCTCTTCCACCATTGCGCGATCGTTCCAGCATTGTGTCCAATGATCATTCAGTCTTGCTCTCTGTACAAAACTTGTCAGTGACCTATTCAATGGGTGGCGGGGTCTTGGGCCGACGTCAAAGCTTTAAGGCAGTCAAGAACGTCAGTTTTGACATTCAAAAAGGCCAAACATTGGCTTTGGTTGGGGAGTCAGGTTGCGGTAAAACCACCATCGGCAAAGCGCTGCTTCAATTGCTAACCCCTCAAACCCAAGTCACTGGCGTTGCTGTTTTTCAGGGACAAAATTTGTTCCAATTAAAGGGGCGCGACCTGATGGCATCGCGTCGTCAATTGCAAATTATTTTCCAAAATCCTTTTGCCTCCTTGAATCCCCGCATGCGCGTGCAGGAAATATTGGAAGAGGGCATGAAGAGCCTTCACCCCGAGTGGTCGACCGATCAACGTCAGGCTGACTTGAAGGTTTTGATGGACCAAGTGGGACTGCGCAAGGATGCCCTTGACAGATATCCACACGAATTTTCAGGCGGTCAGCGTCAGAGAATTGCCATTGCAAGAGCGTTGGCCGTGAAACCAAGTTTGATCGTTTGCGATGAACCCACATCGGCACTGGATGTGTCGGTACAAGCGCAAATTTTGAACTTGCTCAAAGAACTTCAAGATTCGCTAGACGTCAGCTTCCTTTTTGTGACCCACAACATCGGTGTTGTTGCTTATTTGGCCGACAAGGTGGCTGTCATGCATGAAGGGGAAATTGTGGAAATTGGAGATGCTTCTCAAATTTTGAACAGTCCGCAGGCAATTTATACAAAAACCTTGCTTTCAGCCGTGCCTCAACTGAACCAGACACTGGCCTAAGTCGCCGCTTTTTTCTAACAAAATCGTTCCAAATCAAGTATTTATGGATTAGAATGCTTGTTCACGACCAAACGGGCGGGTTTTCACCGCCCGTTTTTTTTGGTCGATCGATTAGTGAGCAGGGTTTTTACCGCTTAAAAATCCTTTGAAAAATGAAGCAATTTTGAGTTAATCCTTTTTAAAAAGATCCATTTCGCGTGGCATTGCAGCAGATTGTTGAAGAAACCGTAGCCGGTTTGGGCTATGAACTGGTTGAGATTGAACGCTCAGCCGGTGGTCTTGTGCGCATCACCATTGACAACCCTTGGCAAGACAGTGTTGACCGATTCGAAATACCCTTGGTCACAGTTGAAGATTGTGAAAAGGTCAATCGGCAATTGATGTTTGCACTTGAGGTTGATGGTGCTGAATACCGACGTTTGGAAGTGTCATCGCCTGGCATTGATCGTCCGCTGCGCAATGAAAAAGACTTAGCCCGCTTTGAAGGTGAGTTAATTGATATCACGCTGAAGGCCCCCATGGGAGAGGCTGCTGCTGGATTGGTCAATGCAACGCGCAAGAAGTTCAGGGGAACGCTTGAAAAAGCCGATGCCGAGAATACATGGCAAATTGTTTGGTCAGATGCGCCAGAGCCAAAGCCTGGTGCGCGTGTCAGCAAGAATCGTCCGCCAGTGCCCATGCAAGTACTTGGGTTTTATTTGAATGAATTAAGAGAGGCGCGTCTCGCGCCAGTGGTTGATTTCAAGGGCCGTAAGCCCAAAACAGACTTAGGAGAGAAATAACATGAACCGCGAACTGTTGATGCTGGTTGAAGCCATCTCACGTGAAAAGAACGTTGAACGTGACATCGTCTTTGGTGCCGTTGAATCTGCTTTAGCCCAAGCCACCAAAAAGCTTTACGAAGGCGACGTCGATATTCGCGTGGCCATTGACCGTGACAGCGGTAACTACGAAACTTTCCGCCGCTGGCATGTGGTGCCAGATGAAGCTGGCCTGCAATTGCCTGACCAAGAAATCTTGCTGTTTGAGGCTGTCGAGCAGATTGCGGACATTGAAGTCGACGAGTACATTGAAGAGTCAGTTGAATCATTGCCTATTGGCCGCATTGGCGCTATGGCGGCCAAACAAGTCATCTTGCAAAAGATTCGCGATGCCGAGCGCGAAATGTTACTCAACGAGTTCATGGCGCGCGGCGAGAAAATTTTGGTTGGTACCGTCAAGCGCATGGACAAGGGCGACATCATTGTCGAATCTGGCCGTGTTGAAGGTCGCCTTCGCCGCAGCGAAATGATTCCCAAAGAAAACCTTCGCAATGGTGACCGCGTTCGCGCCATGATCATGGAAGTCGATCTCACCTTGCGGGGTGCGCCCATTATCTTGTCTCGTTCCTCACCCGAATTCATGATTGAACTTTTCAGCCAAGAAGTTCCCGAAATTGAACAAGGCTTGTTGGAGATTAAATCTTGCGCACGCGACCCCGGTTCACGTGCCAAGATTGCTGTGTTGTCACATGACAAACGCGTTGATCCTATCGGCACCTGCGTGGGTGTTCGTGGTACACGCGTCAATGGCGTCACAAATGAGTTGGCTGGCGAGCGTGTTGACATTGTGCTCTGGAGTGAAGATCCAGCTCAATTTGTCATTGGCGCTTTGGCGCCTGCCAACGTTCAATCCATTGTGGTGGACGAAGAAAAGCACGCCATGGACGTGGTGGTTGATGAAGAAAACTTGGCCATTGCCATTGGCCGTGGCGGACAAAATGTTCGCTTGGCTTCTGACCTGACTGGTTGGAAAATAAACATCATGGATGCCGCCGAATCAGCTCAAAAGCAAGCTGAAGAAACAACCGGTATTCGCGCATTGTTCATGGACAAATTGGATGTTGACCAAGAAATTGCAGACATTCTGATTGAAGAAGGCTTCGCAAGCTTGGAAGAAGTGGCTTATGTGCCCATCCAAGAAATGTTGGAGATCGACAGCTTCGATGAAGATACTGTGAACGAGCTGCGCACTCGCGCCAAGGATGCCCTGCTCACACAAGAAATCGTGCGGGAAGAAAGTGTTGACGATGTCTCTCAAGATCTTCGCGATCTTGAAGGCCTGACCCCAGAACTGATTGCCAAATTGGCTGAAGCGGGTGTCATTACACGCGACGATCTGGCCGACTTGGCCACTGACGAACTCACCGACATCACCGGACAAACCGATGGTGAAGCCACCGCCCTGATCATGAAAGCCCGTGAACATTGGTTCGCTGGTCAGGCCTAATCTCAAGGAGGCTAGAACCCCATATGTCCAGTAATACTGTCGCCGAGTTTGCCAGCGAACTCAAAAAATCACCTGATACCTTGCTAGAGCAGTTGCGCTCAGCGGGTGTCGACAAATCAGCGGCCACCGACCCGCTGACTGAACACGACAAGCAAATGCTTTTAAGCTATTTGCAAGCCAGTCATGGCACCGTCGCCGGCGAACGTAAAAAGATCACGTTGGTGAAAAAATCTACCAGCGAAATTAAACAAGCCGATGCCACAGGCAAAGCAAGAACCATCCAAGTTGAAGTGCGTAAAAAACGCACATTCATTAAACGCGACGACGAAGCTGAAACAACATCGACGCCGGCTGCCGAGCCCGCCGCGCCCCTCATCAACCATGCTGAATTGGCAAGGCGCGAAGAGGAAGCCCGCAGTCAAGCCGAGTTACTAAGGCGTCAAGAAGAAGAGTTGGCCGAAAAACGCCGTGAGCGTGAAGCCAAGGAATTGGCCAAACGCGAAGAGGCTAAAGCCAAGGCATCTGACATTGATGAAGTCGCAGCTGCGCAATCACCCGAAGAGCTTGTGGCCCAAGCCACTGCCATTCGCAGCGCAAAAGTCGCCGCTGCTCAGCACGAGGCAGACAGCATCAATGCTGCTTCTAAGCCTGCTGATCCCTCTATTTCCCAATCTGCCGAAAACGAACGCGTGAATGCTGAAGCCTTGTTCAAAGCTGACAAGGTTGCCAAGAACAAAGTTGCAGAAGATCAGGCTGATGCCGATGCAAAAGCCATTATTGAAGATGAAGCAGTTCGTGAACGCGATCTGAACCAACGCCGCAATAAAGCTTTGGCTGAAGCAGAAGCCATTCGCGCCATGATGAGTGGTCCGGCTAAAAAGGCACCGCCTAAAGAAGTTCCTAAAGTTGATCCTAAAACCGCCAAAGGAACACTTCACAAGCCAGTCCAAGTACCAGGTGCTGTTTCTAAAAAAGCAGCCGCAACCACAGAGACCAAGGATGCTGCACCAGGCGGCAACAAGGAAGTTAAATCTGCCAAGCTTTCGTCAAGTTGGGCGGGTGATCCTGCCAAAAAGAAAGCCATTCCAACACGTGGTGATACCAGTGGTGGCGTTGGTAGAAACAACTGGCGCGGTGGTCCTAAAAACCGCAAAGGCAACGAGCGTGATCGAGAAGAGCATGTGCAAGCCGCACCTGCGGAAACACGCGTCATTGAAGTTCACGTGCCAGAAACCATCACCGTTGCCGAGTTGGCTCACAAGATGGCTATCAAGGCGTCTGAGGTCATCAAGCAGCTCATGAAATTGGGTCAGATGGTCACCATCAATCAGCCTTTGGACCAAGACACCGCAATGATTTTGGTGGAAGAGTTGGGTCACAAAGCCGTCGTTGCTGCGCTAGACGATCCAGAAGCCTTTACCGATGAAGAGGTGTCACAAAGTGATGCGCCATTGTTGCCGCGTGCGCCAGTGGTCACCGTCATGGGTCACGTCGATCATGGCAAAACTTCGTTGCTCGACTACATTCGCCGTGCCAAAGTGGCCTCTGGCGAAGCCGGTGGTATTACCCAGCACATTGGTGCCTATCACGTTGAAACAGCACGTGGCATGGTGTCCTTCTTGGACACGCCAGGCCACGAGGCGTTTACGGCCATGCGGGCACGGGGTGCAAAAGCTACCGACATCGTCATCTTGGTGGTTGCCGCCGATGACGGTGTGATGCCGCAAACCAAAGAAGCCATCAAGCATGCCAAAGCAGCAGGTGTTCCTATCGTTGTGGCCATCAACAAAATTGACAAGCCCGATGCCAACCTTGACCGCGTCAAAGGCGAGTTGGTAGCAGAACAAGTGGTGCCTGAAGAGTTCGGTGGTGAATCACCTTTCGTGGGTGTCTCCGCCAAAACGGGTGCGGGCATTGATGCTTTGCTAGAGCAAGTTTTATTGCAAGCTGAAGTACTTGAGCTCCGTGCGCCTGTGGCCGCAGCTGCCAAAGGCTTGGTCATTGAAGCGCGTTTGGACAAAGGTCGTGGTCCTGTGGCCACCATTCTTGTTCAGTCGGGCACTTTGTCAACGGGAGATGTGGTGTTGGCGGGTCAAACATTTGGCCGTGTTCGAGCCATGTTGGATGAAAACGGCAAGGCCATCAAATCGGCAGGCCCCTCCATTCCTGTTGAGATTCAAGGTTTGACGGAAGTACCGCAAGCTGGTGACGAATTCATGGTGCTCAATGACGAACGTCGCGCCCGTGAAATTGCCACTTACCGTGCTGGCAAATTCCGCAACACCAAACTGGCCAAGCAGCAAGCCGCCAAGTTGGAAAACATGTTCACAGACATGAGCGCTGGCGAAGTCAAAACCTTGCCCATCATTGTTAAAGCAGACGTACAAGGTTCGCAAGAAGCCTTGGCCGCTTCTTTACTCAAACTTTCTACCGATGAGATCAAAGTTCAATTGGTCTATGCCGCGGTAGGTGGCATTAGCGAGTCCGACATCAATTTGGCCATCGCTTCCAAAGCGGTCGTCATTGGCTTTAATGTGCGTGCCGATGCAGGTGCGCGCAAACAAGCCGAAAGCAATGGCGTCAGCATCAATTACTACAACATCATTTATGACGCTGTCGATGAACTGAAAGCCGCCATGTCAGGCATGTTGGCGCCCGAACAAAAAGAAGAAGTCATTGGCATGGCCGAAATTCGGACCGTGTTTGTGGCTTCCAAAATTGGTACGGTTGCGGGTTGTATGGTTACCACCGGACAAGTTACGCGTTCTTCCAGGTTCCGTTTGTTGCGCGACAACGTGGTGATTTACACCGGCGACATCGATTCACTCAAACGCCTCAAAGACGACGTTCGCGAAGTCAAAGAAGGCTTCGAGTGCGGTATCAAACTCAAAAACTACAACGACATTTCAGTGGGCGACCAACTGGAATTCTTCGAAGTCAAAGAGATCGCTCGTACGATTTAATTTTTTCAGTTCGTTCAAATTTAGTCACCATGGCTCGCAAACCTACTAGCTTAGCGCATCGCGGATTCCGCGTGGCCGACCAGATCCAAAGGGATCTGTCGGAGCTGATTGCGCGCGAGCTCAAAGATCCCCGTGTGGGCATGGTCACTTTGAATGCAGTCGAGGTCACTCCCGATTACGCTCATGCCAAGGTTTTTTTCAGCCTTATTACTGGCAAGCCAGAGGAAGCCACTGAAGGCTTAAATGCTGCTGCTGGTTTTCTGCGAAATGGCTTGTTCAAGCGTTTGCAAATTCACACTGTTCCCACGCTCCATTTCATATTTGATCGCACCACCGAACGCGCATCCGACATGAATGCCTTGATCTCCAAGGCTGTGGCTTCACGTTCCAAAGACGAGGTCTAACATGAACGCGCCACGCACCAGGGTGCAGCGGCGCCCTGTGCATGGGGTGCTGTTGTTAGACAAACCATATGGCTTGTCGAGTAACGATGCTTTGCAAAAAGCAAAGTGGCTTTTGCGCGCCGAGAAGGCAGGGCACACGGGCACTTTGGATCCGTTGGCCACAGGCGTATTGCCTTTGTGCTTTGGGGCTGCCACCAAATTCAGTCAGTTGCATTTAGACGCTGACAAAATCTACGAAGCCATTGCTGTTTTGGGTGTCCAAACCAGCACGGGTGATTTGGAAGGTGACGTCATTGCAGAAAAGGCCGTGAGCTTTACGTCTGCTCAATTGCAAGAAGTTCAAACTCAATTCACTGGGTCGCTAGAACAAATTCCCCCCATGTACAGCGCCTTGAAAAAAGACGGTAAAGCCTTGTACGACTATGCCCGTGCCGGCATTGAAGTCGAACGGGAAACAAGACATATCGTCATTCATGCCTTGGCTTTAGAAGAACTTGCACTTGAAAACAAGCAACGTCGTCTGAAAATCACAGTCACTTGTAGCAAAGGCACCTACATCCGAACTTTGGGTGAAGACATCGCCATCGCTCTTGGCACCTGCGCGCACTTAAGTGCTTTGCGGCGTGTTCAAACTGGCCCCTTTATGGCCAAGCAATGCGTCAGCCTTCAAGAGTTAGAAGCTCTGACTGAGGCAGAGCGCGAAATACAATTGTTGCCTGTCGATGCCTTGCTCGACGGTCATACCCCTGTCACCTTGCCCCCTGATGATGCGGGCAGATTCTTAAGCGGCGTGCGCCGTCGTGGCGATTGGCCCGACAACCTGCATGTCGCTGTGTACGGCGAATCACCACGCGCGCTTTTGGGCTCTGCACACGTGAAGGCCGGTGAACTCATTCCGGGGCGCTTGTTAAGCCCCCTAGAAATTCAATCTATTTTGGAGAAGACCTTAGCATGACAAAACAAATTCGCAACATTGCCATCATCGCCCACGTTGACCATGGTAAAACAACCATGGTTGACCAGTTACTGCGTCAGTCCGGTACATTTGCCATTCACGAAAAAATCGTTGACTCCGTCATGGACAACAACGCCATTGAACGTGAACGCGGTATTACCATTTTGGCCAAGAACTGCGCCGTCAGTTGGGAGGGCACCCACATCAACATCGTTGACACCCCAGGCCACGCCGACTTTGGTGGCGAAGTGGAACGCGCCTTGTCCATGGTGGACGGTGTGGTTTTGCTCATTGACGCGCAAGAGGGCCCTATGCCCCAAACACGTTTTGTGACCAAGAAAGCTTTGGCTTTGGGTCTCAAGCCTATCGTTGTTGTCAATAAAGTGGACAAGCCTGGTGCCAATCCCGACAAAGTGGTGAATCAGGCCTTCGACTTGTTTGATAAATTGGGCGCTACGGACGAACAGCTCGATTTCCCAGTGGTTTATGCCTCTGGCATCAATGGCTGGACTTCCTTGACAGAGGGCGCACCTGGTGAGCAGTGGGGCCCCGATATGTCGGCGCTTTTCAACACCGTATTGAAGCATGTGCCACCGCAAGCAGGTGACCCAGAAGCACCGCTGCAACTGCAAATTTCAGCGCTCGATTTCTCTACATTTGTAGGTCGTATTGGTGTAGGTCGTATTAGCCAAGGCACCATCAAGCCCATGATGGATGTATTGATGATGGAAGGCCCTGACGGCACTGCCATTAAGGGTCGTGTTAACCAAGTTTTGACTTTTCGCGGACTCGATCGCGTTCAAGTGACCGAGGCCGGTCCTGGCGACATTGTGCTCATCAACGGCATTGCCGATTTGAACATTGGTATCACAGTCACAGACCCAATTAATCCTGCGCCATTGCCCATGCTCAATATTGACGAGCCCACTTTGACCATGAACTTCTGCGTGAACACCAGCCCCTTGGCTGGACGCGAAGGCAAGTACGTCACCAGTCGTCAAATTTGGGACCGTTTGCAAAAAGAACTGCAACACAACGTGGCTTTGCGCGTGAAAGAAACTGACGAAGAAGGTATCTTTGACGTGGCAGGTCGTGGTGAATTGCACCTCACCATCTTGCTTGAAAATATGCGCCGTGAAGGTTATGAATTGGCTGTCTCCAAGCCACGCGTGGTTTATCGCGATGTCAATGGCGAGCGTCACGAACCCATTGAATTGGTCACTGCAGATATCGAAGAAACCCATCAAGGCGGCGTGATGCAAGCCTTGGGTGAGCGCAAAGGCGAACTGGTGAACATGGAGCCCGATGGCCGCGGTCGTGTTCGTTTGGAATACCGTATTCCAGCGCGTGGTCTGATTGGTTTTACCAATGAGTTCTTGAACTTGACGCGTGGCTCTGGTTTGATTTCCAACATCTTTGACAGCTATGAAGCGCACAAGGGTGAAATTGGCAGCCGTAAAAACGGCGTTCTAATTTCCATGGACGATGGTGAAATTTTCACCTACGCGTTGGGAAAATTGGACGATCGTGGTCGCATGTTTGTCAAAGCCAACGATCCTGTGTACGAAGGCATGATTGTGGGCATCCACAGCCGTGACAACGATTTGGTGGTCAACGCAACACGTACCAAACAGCTTACCAACTTCCGTGTTTCTGGCAAAGAAGACGCCATCAAAATTACACCGCCAATTGACCTCACGCTTGAATACGGTGTTGAATTCATTGACGATGACGAGTTGGTGGAAATTACGCCTAAGAGTGTTCGTTTGCGAAAGCGCTTCTTGAAAGAGCACGAGCGCAAGCGCGCCGGTCGCGCCTAAATTGCGATCGAGTCGGCAAGACTTTGAAGCACCCAAGTGCTGAAACTCAAACACGGTTATGCAGTCGCCTTGATGGTGCTGGTAACCGCTTTGTGGTCCATTGCAGGTGTGATTTCTAGACATCTTGATCAAGCCAGAGGCTTTGAAGTCACCTTCTGGAGAAGCTCGTTCACTGCGCTGGGTCTGATCATCATTCTGACTGCTTGGCAAGGGTGGCGTGTATGGACGCGGCTTCCTTGGCGCAGCCACTATTTTTGGCTGTCAGGTTTATGCTGGTGCATCATGTTTACTGCTTTCATGATGGCTTTGACGCTGACAGCCGTTGCCAATGTCTTGATTACCCTTGCCTGTGGGCCTCTGCTAACAGCTTTAGGCGCCTGGCTGTTTACCGCTCACCGTTTGCCCCTTCGAACTTGGATTGCCATTGGTGTTGCTGGTGCGGGCATTGCCATGATGTTTGTAAGTCAATTGCAATTGGGTGATCCTAATTTTCTTTTGGGTGTGAGCATCGCCTTGTGTGTTCCTTTGGCGGGTGCCACTCAATGGAATCTGACTCAACAGAGTCAAAAATCGGGCGTTTCCATTGATTTGGTTCCATCGGTTCTATTGGGTGCCATCATCTCTTGCATCCTGACTCTGCCAATGGCTTGGCCCTTACAAGCCAACGCACACGACATCAGTTTGCTGGCCTTGTTGGGCATTGTGCAATTGGCAATTCCGTGTACGCTGTCAGTCATCTGTGCAAGGGTGTTAAAGGCGCCTGAAGTTTCTTTGTTGGCATTGCTGGAAGTTATTTTCGGTATTGCATTGGCTTGGTGGGGCGCCAACGAAGAGCCCCAGCTCAGTGTTTTAATCGGTGGTAGCCTGGTCATTGCAGCCTTGTTTGCCAATGAATGGTTTGGATGGAGACAACGCAATGTCTGATGTGAACGTGATCAATCCTTCAATGAATCCTGAAGCCCTTGTAAGGAAAGAAGTGTCGGGGCGTGTGGGTTGCATTACCTTGAATCGACCCAAGGCCTTGAATGCGCTTTCGCTTGACATGGTGCGCTTGCTCACCAATGCCTTGTTGGAATTTCAGAACAACCCGCAGGTCTTGGCTGTCTTGGTTCGGGGGCAGGGCAAAGAAGAAGCGTTCGGACATTTTTGTGCTGGTGGCGATATTCGGTTTTTTCACCAAGCTGCTTTGGCAGGTGATGACAGCTTAGGTGACTTCTTCACAGAAGAATATGCTTTGAACCATTTGATTCACACCTACTCCAAACCCTACATTGCTTTTATGGATGGTGTTGTAGTAGGCGGTGGCATGGGCATCAGCCAGGGCGCCAGTATTCGCGTCGTTACAGACAGAACGCAGATGGCCATGCCTGAAACTCACATTGGTTTGTTTCCAGATGTTGGTGGTGGTTATTTTCTCAGCCGATGCCCTGGTCATCTGGGTGAATACTTAGGACTCACTGGGCAAAAAATCAATGGTCATCAAGCCATCTTGGCAGGGCTTGCGGATGGCCTGATTGAGGCCCAGAGGTTGCCGCTCTTATGGAAAACATTGCTCAGCACGCCCTTTGAAAGTAGTGAGGCAGTGGAGCGATGGGTGCAAAGCCAATTTACGAAGTTTGAACCTGCACAATTTCCTGACAAAGCGGCCATCGATAAGTGCTTTGCAATGTCTAGTCCCTTTGAAATCAGCCTCGCCTTAGAGCAGGAAAATACGCCTTGGGCCAACCAAACACTTGAGAGTCTCAATAAGGCTTCGCCCTTAATGGTGCATGTGGTCTTGGCCCAAATTCGCAAAGCGCGTACCATGGGTTTGGCTGACAATTTGCGCATGGAGCGCGACATGGTGCACCATTGTTTTCACTTGCGCCAAAAGAGTGAAACGGTGGAGGGCATTCGCGCATTGGCCATTGACAAAGACCACCACCCCAATTGGGCGCATGCGCAGTTATCAGATGTCGTTCCAGACGAATGGCTGGTTTTTTTCGAAAGTCCTTGGACGCCAGAGACGCATCCATTGCGCCATTTGAACTGAAGTCAGCTTAGCGGTTGCGGCTTTTCATGGCCCGCTCCACTTCGCGCTTGCCTTCGCGATCCTTGATGGTGTCGCGTTTATCGTGTTCAGCCTTGCCTTTTGCAAGAGCAACTTCGCACTTGATGAAGCCTGTCTTCCAATGAAGATTGATGGGAACAAGCGTAAACCCCTTTTGTTCGACTTTGCTGGTCAGGCGGTCAATTTCCTCGCGCTTCAAAAGCAGCTTGCGGGTTCGGGCTGCTTCCGGGTTGACATGCGTTGAGGCGGTTTTCAGGGGGTTGATCAAACAACCGATGATGTACATCTCTTTGTTGCGAATGACCACATACCCATCTGTCAGTTGAACCTTGCCTTCCCTGACAGCCTTTACTTCCCAACCTTCAAGCACCATGCCGCACTCATGCCGTTCCTCAAAAAAGTAGTCAAAGGCGGCTTTTTTGTTTTCGGCGATGAGGCCAGATTTACCAGGGCCTTTGTTTTTGGGAGGTGGCGTAGCCATGGTGCGAGAATTTGCGAAGTGCTTATGTTTGTTGTATTTGCAAGAGGGGCCTCTGAGAAATTACAATCTGCAGAATAAGTCTTATTGTATGAAGAAACTCCTCAAATCTGTTCTCATCTGGTACACCCCAGAGGAAATGTACCGTCTTGTGACGGATGTTGACCAATACGTCCAGTTTTTGCCTTGGTGCAGTCACTCCAAAGTGCTGCAATTCAGCGAACTTGAGATGGATGCCGAGGTAGGAATCGGCTTGGCCGGTTTCAGCCAAGTTTTTGTCACTCACAATACGCACGTTGAAAACCATGAGGTCCGAATGAAATTGGTCAAAGGGCCTTTTTCTAATTTGGATGGCACTTGGACCTTTGACCCCGTGGGTGACAATACCCAACGAGCCTGCAAGATCACCCTGTCTCTTGAATATGGTTTTGCGAGCGCCACTTTGGCCGCTGTGGTGGGCCCCGTATTTGACAAAATAGCCGCCAGCTTGGTAGATGCCTTTGTCAAACGCGCTGAACAAGTTTACGGAGCCAACAAAGCATGATGCAAATTCAATGCCTTTTCAGTCCCGCAGCCAGACAGTTGATTGACCTTAGCTTGACCTTGCGTGAAGGCTGCACTGTCTTTGACGCCGTTCAGTCTTTGAAATTGTGCCCTGAGTTGCATGACCATCTCAAAGTCCTTGAGACGGCGATTGAAGATGAGCGCGGGCTGGGGATTTGGGGCCGCATTGTCCAACTGACTGCCGACCTCAAGCCAGGGGATCGTTTGGAAATTTACCGCCCACTTTTGGTGGATCCCAAAATGGCTCGAAAAAAGAGATTTAAAGGGCAGGGCAAGGGCAGAACGGGTCTTTTTGCAAGACGCAGACTTGGTGCTGCGGCCGGCTATTAGGCTTTTTGGGTGGTGCTCTCCAAGACATTGACGAGGGTACAATCCTTTTTTTGGAGCCATCCCTTATGCGCCTGCTCGGCAAAGCCCTCACTTTCGACGATGTGTTGTTGGTGCCAGCCTACTCTCAAGTTCTACCCAAGGACACGTCCCTTTCCACGCAATTCACACGGAAACTTCGATTGAATTTGCCCCTGGTTTCTGCGGCCATGGATACCGTCACAGAATCGCGCTTGGCCATCGCCATTGCCCAAGAAGGTGGCATTGGCATTGTTCACAAAAACCTCACACCTCAAGAGCAGGCGGCGCAGGTCTTGAAAGTCAAGCGCTACGAATCAGGCGTATTGCGCGACCCCGTTTTCATCACTCCCGATACCAAAGTTCGCGCTGTGATGGCATTGTCAGATGAGCTGGGCGTTTCCGGCTTTCCGGTGGTCGATGGCGGCAAAGTGGTTGGCATTGTGACCGGACGCGACATGCGTTTTGAAATGCGCTATGACCAGCCCGTGAGCGAAATCATGACGCCCCGCGAGCGTTTGATTACTGTGCCCGAAGGCACCACGCCCGAGGAGGCTAAGGCCCTGTTGAACAAATACAAATTGGAACGCTTATTGGTGGTCAACGATGCGTTCGAGTTGAAGGGTTTGATCACCGTCAAAGACATTACCAAACAGCTTAATTTCCCGTTAGCGGCCCGTGATGCATCAGGCCGTTTATTGGTCGGCGCGGCAGTGGGCGTGGGTGAGGGCACAGAAGAGCGGGTTGAAGCTTTGGTAAGGGCGGGTGTTGATGCCATTGTGGTTGATACGGCCCACGGTCACAGTCAAGGCGTGATTGATCGCGTGCGTTGGGTCAAGAAAAACTACCCGCACATCGAAGTCATTGGAGGCAATATCGCCACTGGTGCTGCGGCTTTGGCTTTGGCCGAGGCGGGTGCAGACGCCGTCAAAGTGGGCATTGGCCCAGGTTCCATTTGCACTACCCGAATTGTTGCGGGCGTCGGTGTGCCGCAAGTGATGGCCATCGACAATGTGGCCACAGCGCTGCAAGGCACCGGCGTGCCACTGATTGCAGACGGCGGCATTCGCTACAGCGGTGACATTGCCAAAGCCATCGCTGCCGGTGCTAACACCGTCATGATGGGCGGCATGTTTGCGGGTACTGAAGAAGCGCCAGGCGAAGTTATTTTGTTCCAAGGTCGCAGCTACAAAAGCTACCGCGGTATGGGCAGCATTGGCGCTATGCAGCAGGGCAGTGCCGATCGTTACTTTCAAGAATCAAGTACGGGCAATCCGAATGCCGACAAATTGGTACCCGAAGGCATTGAAGGCCGCGTGCCTTACAAAGGTTCGGTGGTGGCCATCCTGTACCAAATGGCGGGCGGTTTGCGCGCCAGTATGGGTTACTGCGGTTGTCCCACCATTGAGGACATGCGCAACAAAGCTGAGTTTGTTGAAATTACGACAGCCGGTATTCGCGAAAGCCACGTGCACGATGTGCAAATTACCAAAGAAGCACCCAACTACCGCGCTGATTGATTCAGTGCATCGCTTTTTTGAAACTATTTTTTTGATTCTGAACGTTCCATGCAGCATTCCAAAATTCTGATCCTCGACTTTGGCTCACAAGTGACGCAACTCATTGCGCGCCGAGTTCGTGAAGCCCATGTGTTTTGTGACGTTCATCCGTGCGATGTGAGCAGCGACTGGGTGCGTGATTACGCCAAAGATGGAAGCCTGAAGGGCATTATTTTGTCGGGCTCACACGCCAGTGTTTATGAAGTCGACGATCGTGCGCCCGATGCTGTGTTTGAATTGGGAGTTCCTGTTTTAGGTATTTGCTACGGCATGCAAACAATGGCCGAGCAATTGGGCGGCAAAGTGGAAGCAGGCACCACACGTGAATTTGGTTATGCCGAAGTGCAAGCGCATGGCCACACCGAATTGCTCAAAGACATTGAAGACTTTGCCACAGCAGAAGGCCACGGCATGCTCAAAGTCTGGATGAGCCATGGCGACAAAGTAACGCAGTTACCCCAAGGTTTCAAAGTCATGGCCTCTACGCCTGCTTGCCCCATTGCCGGCATGGCCGATGAAGCGCGTCGTTTTTACGCGGTTCAGTTTCACCCAGAGGTAACGCATACCATTCAAGGCCAAGCCTTGCTCAACCGCTTTGTCTTGGACATTTGCAAAGCCAGCCCTGACTGGATCATGGGCGACTACATTGAAGAAGCCGTTACCAAGATTCGCGAACAAGTGGGCGACGAAGAAGTGATCTTGGGCTTGTCGGGTGGCGTAGATTCATCCGTGGCTGCAGCCTTGATTCACCGCGCCATTGGCGATCAACTCACCTGTGTGTTTGTGGACCATGGACTGCTGCGCCTGAACGAAGGTGACATGGTGATGGAAATGTTTGAAGGCAAATTGCATGCACGCGTGATACGCGTCAATGCCAGCGATTTGTTCTTAGGCAAGTTGGCAGGCGTGAGCGAACCCGAGCAAAAACGCAAGATCATAGGCGGTTTGTTTGTCGATGTGTTCAAAGACGAAGCCGCCAAATTGAAAGCGGGTACGGGTGGGCACAAAGGTGCAAGCTTCCTAGCACAAGGCACCATTTACCCCGACGTCATTGAGTCGGGCGGCGCTAAAAGCAAGAAGGCTGTGACCATCAAGAGCCACCACAATGTAGGCGGTTTGCCTGAACAATTGGGCTTGAAATTGTTAGAGCCTTTGCGTGAACTGTTCAAAGACGAAGTGCGCGAATTGGGTGTGGCGTTGGGGTTGCCACGCGAAATGGTTTATCGCCATCCATTTCCAGGCCCGGGCTTGGGTGTGCGTATATTGGGCGAAGTTAAAAAAGAATACGCCGAGTTACTTCGCCGGGCCGATGCCATTTTCATTGAAGAGTTGCGCAACTTCACCGACGACAAAGGCACATCTTGGTACGACCTCACCAGCCAAGCCTTCACTGTGTTTTTACCCGTGAAAAGCGTGGGTGTGATGGGCGATGGACGCACTTACGATTACGTGGTGGCTTTGCGTGCTGTACAAACATCTGACTTCATGACCGCTGATTCGGCCGAGCTGCCTTATGCCTTGCTTAAGAAAGTTTCGGGTCGCATCATCAATGAGGTTCGTGGTATCAACCGAGTAACCTATGACGTCAGCAGCAAACCGCCCGCCACCATTGAGTGGGAATGACAGTAATTTTTAAGTGATTGATCAGTAAAGACTTTTATTTTTAAGTGTCAATCTAAGAAATCACTAAGTCATTGATTTTATTGATTGTGCGAGTTTTAAGTTACACATAAACTTACACACTAGCGACACTACTCGAAATAATTTTTAAATACGTCTAATCGTTTCCTGCGCTTTTCTTTTCACAGCGAGTGTGAACGCTCAAACGGCGATAAACACTCAACGCCCTTAGTTTGTTTTTTTGTTAGGTCTCTGAATGGAATCTTGCCCACACTGCAACGAAGAACTTGAACCTCAGCGCCATATCCTGCGTGAATCGTTGTTAGAGATTCCCAAGTCGCTGATTAGCTTGGAGTGGCCCAGTGTCAAGCGAGCCCGTAAGTTCACGGTTCGTTGCCCCCATTGCTTGAATACCTACTTGAGCCACACCCTGCGCAAGTTCGGCTTTATTACCTATGGCAATTACGTTTACGTGGTTGCACTGGTGTGCATTGTGTTGGTTGCCCTGGTGCTTTTAACCAGACCCGTTAATTGATTGTTAACTCTAGGCGCTTACGCAAATTGCGTAACTACAAAGGGCTGAGTTAGCGCTTGAATTGACGGCTGTGGTCGATTGCGCCGGGAATAAAGCCGACCCACTCACGTTCAGCGTCGGTTCGAACATCGATCAATACAGTCTCAACCGGCCTGGCACCACTGATGAGCCAAATGCGAGTTCGCTGGCAATCACCCTTTAGGCGAATGCCAGTTCGGATTGTTAAGCTTCTTTGCCTGTGAGGGATTGCCACATATCGACCGCCATCATGCCCAGCCCGGCTAGGATCACAAGTCCCAAAGGAACATCCTTCAGTTTGACGACGATGGGTGCGAGGTAGCCCAGCATTAAGACAACGGCGACAGCGGCGAAGATATATCTTAAGTTCATAGGGGTTCTCCAGATCAGGGTAATGGTAATTTTAAGAGGGCGAGACGCGTTGTTGCAACCACTTGGCGGTTCGCAACAAGCGGGCGTCCATTAACCGGGCGCCCACCAACTGGACACCCAGAGGCATGTTGTCCACACCGGTCATGAAAGGAAGATTGACAGCAGGCATGCCGAGCAGGGACCACAGGACGCAGAACACCGGATCGCCCGTACTATCTAGGCCCGGCGCCGTACCGGTGGTGGACGGAGTGATGATGGCATCAAAGCTATCAAACACCTCGTCAAACTCGGCAATCAGTTTGGGGATGGCCGCCACCGCTTTTTGGTAACTCAGTGCCGAGGTGCTGCGGCCGCGTTCTAGGCGCTCACGCAATGAAGGCGACAACACAGATTGCCCTTTTTGCCATTCCAAATCGAGGTTAAAGGCCGTTTCAGCCTCAGCAATAATGCGTTGAAATTCCCAGGCCACTTTGAGTGACGTGGGTAGTTCGATGATCTTGCAACGTTCGCCCAGCTCTTCAATCAACTCGGCAAAGGCTTGCTGAGTGGTTTCGTCGGCCCGATCCCAAACCTCTGTTTTGACGAAAGCCAAACTCGGCGGGAGCGGTGGCTCTGATTTCACCATGGCGGGAAACTGCATGCGCGCACGAGGCCGGGTATCGAAGTCCTTTTCATCATGCATGATCAGCGGTTCGGCCAGCAGTGCCAAGTCTTCCAGACTGCGGGCAAACAGACCCACAGTGTCCAAGGTGCGAGACAGTTTCAAGATGCCATGGCGCGAGATCAGGCCATGGGTTGGCTTGAAACCATAAACGCCACAATAGGCAGCGGGCCGGATGACCGAGCCCGAGGTTTGGGTGCCGATCGCCAGCGGGACCATGCCCGCAGCCACTGCTGCGGCCGAACCCGAGGATGAACCGCCAGGGCTGCGTTCCAGGTTCTGTGGGTTACGGGTCTTGCCTGGGGTCATGTTGGCAAGTTCGGTGGTGACAGTTTTCCCCATGATGACCGCACCGGCCGCACGCAGCAACGCTACCACGGTGGCATCGTTAGCCGGCGTTCTGCCCGCATGCAAGCTCGTTCCATCCTCGGTCGGCATATCGTCGGTGTCGATGATGTCTTTGATGCCAATCGGAATGCCATGGAGCACGCCAATGGCCCTTCCCTCAGCCCGGTCCTGGTCACGGGCGCGAGCCTGTGCCAATGCGAGTTTCTCATCGAGAAACTGCCAAGCCTGCACTTGGGGTTCGATCTCGCGAATCCGATCAAGGCAGGCTTGAACCAGTTGTTCCGAACTAATTAGCCCATCGGCGATAGCCTGCGCTGCTTGGGTAGCGCTCAGCTGACTGAGTTCAACACTCATGCATTAATTTGAGTAGAGGGTGTTAGGTAACCACATGGCAATGCCGGGGAAGACATAAATCAAGAGCATGGTCACCAGCACGATATAAACAAACGGCATACACCCTGCGAAAATCTCGCTTAGCTTGACCGATGGCGGACTAACCCCCTTGAGGTAATACGCCGCCATTGCCATCGGCGGCGACAAGAAGGCGGTCTGTAGGTTAACCGCGATCAAGACGCCAAACAGAATGGGGTGGATTCCGAAATTGTCCAGCATAGGCAAGAAAATCGGCACGAAGATGATAATGATCTCGGTCCACTCAAGCGGCCAACCCAAGAGGAAAATGATGACTTGAGCCACCAGCATGAAGGTGAGGGGGGACAAGTCCATACCGAGCACAAACTCTTTGATGATTTGGTTTCCGCCCAAGTAAGCAAAGATCGACGCGAAGGTGGCAGATCCGACGAAAAGCCAGCACACCATGGCTGAGGTGCGTGCCGTCAGGAAAACCGACTCCCGAATGCCTTGCCAGGTCAGGGTCCGGTAACATGCGGCCAAAATCGTGGCGCCTAGAGCACCGACCGAAGCGGCTTCGGTCGGCGTTGCCAAACCAAACATAATCGCGCCAAGCACGGAGAGGATCAGCATCGACAGCGGAAAAAAGGATTTCATCACCATCACGACCACTTCGGACAGGGGGAAGTCTCCCTCTTCCTTGGGAAGTTTTGGAGCCAGTTCGGGCTTCAGGGTGGTAATGATCATCACATAAGCGATGTACATGAAAGCCAACATGAAGCCGGGGACGAATGCGGCAGCGTACAGTTTGACCACTGACTGGCCGGCCATGGCACCATAAACAATCAGCATGATCGAGGGTGGGATCAAGATACCCAGGCAACCACCGGCACAAATCACGCCAGCCGCCAGTCGTTTGTCGTAGCCTGCTTTGATCATCTGTGGGTAAGCCAACAGGCCCATCAGAGTCACCACAGCACCCACAATGCCGGTGGCAGTGGCAAACAGGGCGCAGGTCAGCAGGGTAGCGACTGCCAGTGAGCCCGGAATGTGTTTCAGAGCCACTTGCAGACTCAGGAACAGTTTGTCCAAAATGTTAGCTCGCTCGACCATGTAACCCATTAACAGGAACAGGGGAATCGAAACGAGGGCGTCATTGTTCAACACCGTGAAGGTGTTTTGTGTCAAAAGATAGAAAACGCGGTTATCAAAAAAAGCTTGGCCGGCCTGAAAGTAGCCGTAAAAACCAAAACCCACTCCCAAAGCCATGAGGGTGAAAGCGACTGGAAAACCAATACAGATCACGAATACCAAGATGCCAAGCATGACCAGGGCGACTAAGGGATCGCTCATGGCGAAACTCCTTGTGTTTCAGTGGGGTTTTTGTTGGCGTGTTGCGCGATCAACTGGTTCTCAAGCTCTTCTACGTCTTGCAAGCGCTCCGGCCATGCGCCATCACGCAGGCAAACAAAGCAACGCAAGACTTCGGCAAAACCTTGCAGGCCGATCAGGGTGGCACCAACGGGGATCATCATTTTGAGAGGCCAGATCGGAATGCCAGCCGGGCTGTTGATGCTCATCTCGCCAATTCGCATCGACTCGAGACCATAGGAACTACCGGCCACCACCAAGGCCAAAATGCCGGGGAAAAAGAACAGAATGTAGAGCGTCAGTTCCACCTTGGCCTGTGTTGTTTCCTGCCAATTTCGGTAATACATATCGGCCCGAACATGGCCGCCGCGGGACAACGTATAGGCGCCAGCCATATAAAACACTGCGCCATACATCAAGTAGCTGAGGTCAAATGCCCAACTGGTGGGATCATTGAGTATGTAGCGGATAAACACCTCGTAACAAGTGCCAATTGTCAGGATGACGACGCACCATGCAAAGGCATGACCAACAGTCTTGCTGAATTGGTCAATTGCTTTAATTAGATAGTCCACACTAGGCATCCAGTCATAACAAAATAAAAAGGGGGGGCGTCTTTTCGGACGCCCCCCAGAGGTCTTCAATAAAAGCGCTTAGGCGGGCAACTTGGTCTTAAAGACGTGCTCGTAGCCCATGGCGAAATCAGCCTCATTGACAAACATGTAGTATGCCACACGCTTGGCCCAGGCACGCTGAGATTCAACCACCTTCTTGAAGAATGGATCTTCTGCAGAGAGCTTGTCAGTGATGGCATCCCAGGCTACCAGCTGCGCTTTCATGACGGCTTTGGGTGTGCGAATGACTTTGACTTTATGCTTGTCTTGGAGGACTGCCAGGTCACGCGAATAATTGTCCATACCGGTCCACCAGTTTGACGCACTGGCCGCTTCGACTGAGTATTGCAGGATGGCTTGAAGATCTTTCGGAATCGTGTCCCATTTTTTCTTGTTGAAGGAAATCTCAAAGAATTCCATGGCCTGGTGAAAGCTACCCATCATGTAGTTCTTGATCACGTCTTGGGCACCGAAACGCATGTCCGAGGTCGGGTTGTTGAACTCGAAGGCATCGATCACGCCTTTTTCCAATGCGGGGATGATTTCGCCGCCAGGCAGCTGGGTGACTTTTGCCCCCATTTGCTGGAACAGATCGGCTGCCAAACCGACGGTTCGGTATTTGAGGCCTTTGAGCTCAGAAGCCTGTTTGATTTCCTTCTTGAACCAACCCAGGGGTTGGGTTGGCATTGGCATTGCAAAAAAGCCAACCACATCAAGATTGAGTTTTGCAAGTAACTCGTTATAGAGCGCCAATCCGCCGCCACGGTAAATCCAGGCCAAGGTTTGTGGTGCATCGCAGCCATTGATCGGGCCGGAGCCAAACAGCGAAGCAACCTTGCTCTTGCCATACCAATACACCGGAACGGTATGGCCTGCGTCAAGCACGCCCTTGGACACAGCATCCATCACCTCGAACGGTTTGACCACAGCACCTGCCACCAGGTAATCAATACGCAAACGACCACCGGCCATATCATTGACTCGCTTCACGTACTCTTCGGCCATCTCATTGAAGATGTCCTTGGCACCCCAAGAGCCCTGCATTTTCAGAACGATGGGAGCCTGGGCAATTGAGACCATCGGTGCTGCCAGGGCGGTGGTACCAGCAACCCCAGCGACAGCCCGACCGAGAAAACGGCGGCGACTTGGTATGGACGTGGCTTCTGTCAGTTGAGTTTTTAACGTATCTGTCATCGAATGACTCCTAGTGTTGAAATTACAAACGCAGGTTATTTAATCATGGAAAATAAAATCAGAGACTAGGGGTTGACCCCAATATCCCCAAGCGCAAGATCCGGAATTCGAACGGCGTCGATCCCTTGTCATCACCATGTCATTTCTTGGGACTGAAGAATCAAACTGAAGCCAGCAAGTAAGATGAGCGGCTACACCGATGCGTCATTACTCCAGCGCCACTCAACACTGCCTTGACCGAGTTGTCTTCTGACTACCAGGCCCTTGCCAATTAACGACCCAAGAAGCTAAGCGAGAGCTTGGAAATGTTGAAGATATAAAGCGTGTGTTTGTTGATTTTCAAGAGCACTTGTAAAGCTAAAAAGTAGCTTAATTTAAGTTCCGCAACCTTTCTAACAGCGTTAAAATTGAGCATTAAAAACGAATAGGATTTTGCTTTGTTAAAAACAGTCCCAACTCAACCAAGTTACACGCACTCGTTTTGGTGACCTTAACTATTTGCTTTGTTTAAGTTTTTTAACTGAGTAACTATTGAGTGGAAATAGAGGTCTCATGAGAGTCCAACTTGTTCGATTAATTCATGTCCTGCTGATGTGCATGGCAGCCTGTCTTCCCACTTGGGCTCAGGAAGGGACGCCGGTCTTCAAATCAGAAAAACACGCGTTCCGTCTGGTAACTTTGGTGACGGGCCTTGAAAATCCATGGTCCATTGCTTTTTTGCCTGACGGCCGGATGCTGGTCACTGAAAGGGCGGGACGTTTACGCTTAGTGACTCATGATTTCAAACTGAACCCCAAACCGATTGATGGTTTGCCTGAAGTTGTGCCACAAGGCCAAGGTGGTTTGTTTGATGTGGTCTTGCACCCTCAATATGCTCAAAATGGCTGGATTTATTGGGCTTACAACGCACCTGGGCCAGGCGGTTGGGGTACGGCCTTGGCCAGAGGCAAACTTCAAGACCACCGAATGACCGAGGTGCAGGTGCTGTTCAGCATGCAGCCTAAAACGCGTTCAGGCCATCATTTCGGCGGACGTATTGTGTTCGACCAAGCTGGCTTGCTTTATCTGACTTTGGGTGACCGTGGCGACAAAGACCGTGCCCAAAAACTGAGCGACCATGCGGGTTCGGTCATTCGCCTCCACGACGATGGCCGAGTGCCAGCCAACAACCCTTTTGTCAACCGTGCAGGGGCCTTGGCAGAAAAATGGACCTTGGGAAATCGCAACATGCAGGGTGCTGCACTGCATCCCCAAACGGGTGAACTGTGGACACACGAACACGGGCCGCAGGGTGGGGATGAGGTTAACGTGATGCGTTCAGGATTGAACTACGGCTGGCCCGTTATCACCTACGGCGTCAATTACGGCTTGGGTACCAAAATTGGTGAGGGCCAGGCCAAAGCTGGCTTGGTGCAACCCTTGCACGTGTGGGTGCCCTCGATTGCGCCATCGGGCATGGCTTTTGTGAGCGGCTCACAGTTTCCCCAATGGCAGGGCAATTTGCTTGTGGGCGCTTTGCGCGGGCAGACGCTGGTTCGTCTGACGCTCGAGGGCGAGAAAGTCTTGGGCGAAGAGCGTTTGCTTCAAGGACGGTCTCGGCTACGCGATGTGCGGATGGGGCCAGACGGTTTTGTCTACTTGCTGACTGACGAAGCTCAAGGGGCTTTGCTCAGGCTGGAGCCAGTCAAACCTTGAAAAAATAGATTCTGACTTACGATAGCGAACATGATTCAAACACCAAGATTCAAGAGCAACAGACCTTTGTGGCTTGTCCTTGAGTCTTTTTTGTTTTTGTGTTTATGGGGTTGTGCTCAGTCGCCATTGTCACTTCGGACTGCATCATTGCCTGTCACTCACATAGAACCTCAGGGGCCCGCGGCAGAGTGGCGCGCCATTAACCGACTGAGTTATGGCCCAACGCCCACCTTGATTGCCGACATCAAGTCTAAAGCTCATCCAAAAGATTGGGCTTTGAACCAGTTGGATGCTGCGCGCAAAGCTAGCCTTGAGGCTCCCAAGCTTCCGTCAGATTTAGCGTCCATTAACGACAGCCTTCCTCTGATCTTTGACGGTGCTCGCAATGAACGCGAAGCCCGCGCTGCCGTACCTGCGGGAACGCGCCTCAACGAATTAGTGGCCAACGAAAGGCGTTTCAATTTTCAAGAAAAGTCAGAAGCCTTGTTTTACAACCGAACCCAGGTGAACAAAGCCATTGCTTGGCGCTTGGCCAGTTGCAGTAGCGACGATGTTGAACAGCCTTTACTGGCCAGAATGACAGAGTTCTGGTTCAACCATTTCAATGTTTACCAACAAAAGGGCAGCGTGCGACCTTTTACAGGGCACTATGCCATCAATGTGGCCAGGGCTCATGCATTGGGCAAGTTTGAAGACCTGGTGCTGGCCAGCGCCAAGCATCCCGCCATGCTTTACTACTTGGACCAATGGCTCAGTGTCAGCCCGCAACCAGGACGAGCTGGGCAAAGCACCCGCGGTTTGAATGAAAACTACGCCCGAGAATTGATGGAACTCCATACATTGGGCGTGCATGGCGGTTACACCCAAGAAGACGTGCGTGAATTGGCCCGTGTGCTCACAGGATGGACTGTCGCCCCACGTTCTCAAGATGGTTTTCAATTTGTCATGCGCTTGCACGAGTCGGGCAACAAAACAATCATGGGACAGAGCATTCCAAGTTCTGCGCAATTCACAGGCATGAAAGAAGGCGAGCAAGCCATACGCTTCTTAGCCAACCATCCTGCAACAGCGCAACGAATTTCTCTGAGACTCGCAGAATATTTTGTCGCTGACTTGCCACCTCAAGCTTTGGTTGATCAAATGGCCAAGACATTCTTAGCAACAGGCGGTGACATTTATCAAGTCATGCAAGTGATGCTGAGCAGTGCCGCCTTTTGGGACCCTGAAAACAAACTGTTTAGAACACCCTACGATTTTGCTTGTGCCAGTTTGCGTGTTCTGAACATGGCGCATGATCGCAACAAGTGGCTGCAAGCCTTTGGTTACTCATTTGTTGCGGGACATGGCATTCAAAATTGGCAAACACCCGATGGCTATGCCTTCAATGCCAATACGTGGTTCACGCCCGAGGCCTTAACGCGGCGCATTGACTTTGCACTCACCATTGCGCGTAACGCACCAGAGCGAATCGATTTGTATCCCTACCTCAGCGACACCACCACCAAGGCTGTCATGAAGCAGCCGCCCTTACAAAGAATGGGCTTTGTGTTGGGGAGTTCAGAATTGGTTTTCAAGTAACCACGATGAAAGCAGAACACATGTTGTCTAATCGCCGCCAGGCCATTTTTCAAACACTCAGCATGGGGGCGTTTGCTTTGCCTGCTATTTCCGCATTCGCCAATGTACCCTTATCTTCTGGTCGAATGGTGCTGGTATTTTTGCGCGGCGCCTACGATGGCCTTTCGATGTTGGTTCCACATGGCGATGAAAGGTATTCGCAGATTCGTCCCAACATCGGTATACCAAAACCGGATGGTTCTCAAAAAACGGCCTTAGCGCTTGACGCAACATTTGGCCTGCATCCCGCTTGTGCTTCCTTGCTGCCGCTTTGGCAGCAAGGTGTTTTGGCTGCTATTCCCTGTGCGGGTTCACCCGATGTAAGTCGTTCTCATTTTGATGCGCAATACCATTGGGAAACAGGTAAACCGGGTTCCAGCTCACCATCACCCGGCTGGCTCAATGTGCTTTCGGGCATGGTTGGCAATGGCGTTGGCCTTCATGCCTTGGGTGTCGGGGAGAGCAGCCCCCGTATTTTGTCGGGTCCCAGACCCGTTCAATTGGTGGGAAACGGCTTGTCAGCTACAAGAGCAGGAACGCTTGCAGAAAGCAAAACGCGAGAGGCAGTCCTCCAGTTGTATGCGGGAAACGAGAAGATGGCCAACGCCATGTTGGAGGGTGCCAGCAACCGCATGTCTACAGCGGCCATGCTCAAGGCGCCCAGCATGGCTTCAAGCAACGAGCAACAAGCTGCCAACAATGGTGCAGGTTCTCCTCAGGGCCTGGCCTTAGATGCCAAACACCTTGGAACCTTGATGCAACAAAATCGACAGCTTCGGCTTGGATTTTTGTCTTCAGGGGGCTGGGATACCCACATCAATCAAGGCAATGTGGCCGGCTTGTTGGCCAACAATTTGAACAATCTTTCGAACACACTCATTCAACTCAGAGCGGCTTTCAATGAGCCCAATGATGTGGTGATTGTGGCCAGTGAATTTGGCCGAACTTGCGCTGAAAACGGCACTCGCGGCACCGACCACGGTCACGGCAATGTGATGTGGCTGTTAGGCAATCGCGTGCAGGGTGGAAAATGGCACGGAAGATGGAACGGACTGGCCCAAAATCAACTGAACGAGGGCAGAGATTTGCCCGTGCACCACGACTTTAGAGGGGTTTTTGCGCAAGCTCTGGTGGCGAGCTTAGGTTTGACAAAAGCAAGCGCTGCTGACGTGTTTCCTGATTTTAGATGGGATGACAGCCTGGATGGAATTTTCAAAGCTTAAACACAAAGTTCATTGAAAATAGCACCACAATCCATAACACTTGCCTGAAAACCATTCGATGGCAACATCAAGCAGTACGGTAAAAAGAAAAAATGGCAACCCAAAATACACGGCAGCCCAAAATCCTGCCAACCAGGTTGGGCGTGGCTCTTTGAGCTTGTAGCCCATGACTGTTTGGGCCTGACGTTTTTCAAGGAATTTTTTCAGCATGCTATTGCGCTTAATTTCAATCTTCAAAAAGGTGTGCCAATGATAGTGCATTGGGATGGTCATGACCTTGTAGAGTGGGATGCGGTTCACACAGCGGCGGCTGGGGCTTTGCAGCAAGGGTGGGACTATGGCTCAAGTTTGAAATTGTTGGGGGTGCCCGTCCTAAGAGCTCGGGTCTTGGATCAGGGGCAACAAGTTGCCCAAGCGCAGTTCATTGTCAGGAAGTGGGGCAAATTAGGTGCTGTCGCCCTTTGTACTCGCGGCCCTATTTGGTCTAAGTCCTTAACACCTGAAGTCGAATCCATCGTTTACAAAGCATTGAAGAAATCATTGCCACTCAAGGGTATTCGTTTCATGGCCGTCACGCCAGAAGTTCCAGAGGGTCAAGTACACGGCTTGCACCCCATGCGCAGAATCATGTCGGGTATGTCGACTGTCATGCTTGACATCGGTCAGCCTATTTCCGAGATGCGAACGCATCTTGAAGGACGCTGGCGAGCCAGCTTGGTGAGTGCTGAATCAAGCGCAATGACGGTTCACCGTGTGGGCACCAACGAAGGTCAGTACAGGTGGTTGCTCGACAATGAAAAGCAACAAAGGGTTGACAAGCATCTTGAAGGATTGCCGTTGCCTTTTTTTGACCTCTATGTGCAATCGCGCAAACAACCCGCAAAAAATATTTTGACGATCAGAAGCGATTTGGGCAGAGAGCGCATTGCTGCCATGATGTTTTTGATTCATGGCGAAGCGGCCACCTACCAAGTGGGCTGGACCTCGGATCAAGGCCGTGAGCTGAATGCACACCACTTGATTTTGTGGCGTGCGATTGAAGAGCTGCGCGAAAGGGGCGTTAGAACACTGGATTTGGGCGGGGTCAATACGATTCGAAGTGCAGGTGTCGCTAGATTTAAGATGCGCACAGGTGGCAAGGTGCTGACCTTGGCAGGTACTTATATTTAAGCTTGGAAAGTCAAAAAAACTTTATGTATTTACCTCAACAGTTCAATCATCCTGAGCATGCCAGAAACATCATTTTGGAAAATCCATTTGCCAGTTTGATTTCGAACGATGATGAAGGTTTTCCATTCGTCAGCCACATCCCTATTAAGTTGATGCCCCATGCAACTGATGCGCAACTAGACATCTTGCTTGGTCATGTTGCCAAAGGCAATCCACATGCTGGCTTGTTGTACAAACGGCCTGAAGTCCTTTTGACATTCATGGGACCTCAGGCTTACATGTCGCCAGCCGTCTACCCTGATTTGATCAGGGTGCCTACATGGAGTTATGTGGCCGTGCATGTCAAAGCCGAAGTTCGCATTTTAGAAGGCGAAGAGGCCAAAGATGCCCTGTTGAAACAATTGATTGCCGATCACGAACCGGCCTATGCGAAGCAATGGCGAGGCCTTCCAGAAACCTACACGCATCCCATGATGAATGCCATCGTGGCCTTTGAGATGAAGTTATTGAAAGTGCAGACCAAGGTCAAGCTCAACCAGCATCGCCCCGAGGCTCATGCTGCCATGCATGCCGCCTATGATGCAGGCAAGGAATCTGAAAAAGCTTTGGCCCTTTGGATGCGGCGTCTCGGATTGGTTTCATGAACACTGATTTACAGTGGATGCAAGCAGCCATTGAATTGGCCAAAGAAGCGGGGCAGGCCGGTGAAGTTCCAGTGGGTGCCGTGGTTGTTCGAGATGGCATCCTTGTAGGCAGAGGTCGAAATGGTCCTGTTGGCACCACAGACCCAACTGCCCATGCGGAAATCATGGCTTTGCGTGATGCTGCTAAAACAATTGGCAATTACCGCCTTGAAAACTGTACGCTGTATGTCACTTTAGAGCCTTGCACCATGTGCGCTGGGGCCATTCTCAATTCACGTATTTCTCGGCTGGTGTTTGGTGCGTCAGAGCCCAGAACTGGTGCGGCGGGTTCTGTTTTGAATGTGTTTTCCAATCAAGACATCAACCACCAAACAGAAGTGAAAGGCGACGTATTAGCCCAAGATTGCCGACAACTTTTGCAACAATTTTTCAAACCAAAGCGTGTCAATATGAACCCACTGCGCGAAGATGCCTTAAGGCCACCAGACGAATGGTTTGATGAAATTCCTGATTATCCATGGGCTGCCCACTATGTGTCAGATTTGCCATCGCTGAATGGTCTGCGCTTGCACTATTTGGATGAAGGTCGCAGTGAAATTCCGAATGAAATTCAAGATTCATTGAATCACCAACAGATCACTTTTTTGTGTTTGCATGGCAATCCTGCATGGAGTTATTTGTTCCGAAAGATGATTCCTACTTTCACAGCCGATGACCACCGTGTCGTGGCGCCAGACCTCATAGGTTTTGGGAAAAGTGATAAGTTTAAAAAAGCCAATCAACACAGCTTTGAATTCCACCGCCAAGTTTTGCTAGATTTCATTGAACGTTTAGATTTGAAACGCATCGTTTTGGTTGTGCAAGATTGGGGCGGCATATTGGGTTTGACCTTGCCGATGGACATGCCCGATCGATTTGCAGGTCTGTTGGTGATGAACACGGCGTTGGCAACAGGCAATCAGCCCTTGTCAAAAGGTTTTTTAAGTTGGCGTGAATGGTGCCAAGCCAATCCCGACTTTGATGTGGCCAAGCTCTTTGCGCGGGGCAACAAACACATGTCTGATGCAGAAACGCAAGCCTACAACAGCCCCTTCAAAGACCGTGGCCATCGCGCAGCGCTTCATGCTTTTCCACCCATGGTGCCAGAGTTTGAAAACAGCCCAGGCGCAGAAATTTCAAGACAAGCCCTTCACTTTTGGCGAGATCAGTGGCAAGGCCAAACCATGATGGCCATTGGTCTTCAAGACCCTGTGTTGGGAGAACCTGTGATGCGTGAACTGCAGCAAAACATCAAAGGCTGCCCAGAACCCATTCTGTTGCCGCAGGCCGGCCATTTTGTGCAAGAGCACGGGCAATCCATTGCTGAATCAGCCGTACTGTATTTCAAAGTTAGCACCTCATGAGCCACATCTACATCTTTTCTCCCTCCAGTGCAGTGCGTGACAAGGCTGCTTTTAAGCGCGGCATCAAACGCCTTGAAGCACTGGGTCATGAAGTCCAAGTTGACCCTGATGCACTGAGCAGTCACATGCGGTTTGCAGGGAATGATGAAACCCGATTGAACGCCATCGGTCGTGCTGCCGCCAGTGGCGCCAACATTGCCATGATTTCCAGGGGCGGTTATGGACTGACGCGTCTGTTGACACAATTGCCGTACAAAGCCATTGCAAAATCGATCGACAATGGCACCCAATATGTGGGTTTAAGTGACTTCACCGCTTTTCAATTGGCAGTCTATGCTAAAACTCAGCGCATCACATGGCAAGGCCCTGCGCTTGGAGAAGACTTTGGATCTGAAAATGAACCCGATGACATCATGCAAGCGTGCTTTGATGATTTGTGTGTGGAGCAAGGGGAGGGCACAGGTTGGCGCATGCCTGTTGAGTCTTTGCAAAAAAGTGTGAAGGTGAACAATGCTGTTTTGTGGGGCGGCAATTTAGCGGTTCTCACTTCTCTGCTGGGCACCCCTTATTTTCCATTGATGAATAAGGGCGTTTTATTTTTTGAAGATGTGGGTGAGCATCCTTACAAAATTGAACGCATGTTGACGCAATTGCTCAACGCAGGTGTTTTGCAAAATCAAAAGGCTATTGTGTTTGGACAATTCACGTCCTATCAATTGGTGTCTCACGACAAGGGTTTCAAATTGAAGACGGTGATTAACAGGTTGCGGACTCAGCTCAAAATTCCAGTTTTGACCGGACTGCCATTTGGGCATGTTTCAACCAAAGTACTTTTGCCCATCGGCGCCAAAGTAGATTTGGCCACTGAAGGTCGAGACGCATTTTTAGTTTGGGGACACATTTAATGCCATCCAAAAAAATTAGATGGGGCCTCTGGTTTTTGCGTGCCGTTTTGGCCCTTGTGTTGCTGGCCTTAACAGCCTTTGGCGTTTTCCAAGTTTATTTACTCAAATCTATAGCGCCACTGTCAGGTGAAGCTCAACTGGCTGGCTTGTCATCTGGTGTTGAGATTAAACGCGACGCTTCAGATGTGACGCATATCTATGCCAAGACACCGATGGATGCATGGCGTGCCATTGGTTATGTACATGCTCAAGAACGAGGTTGGCAGTTGGCATTCAATCGTCAAGTGATGCACGGCGAATTGTCTGAGTGGCTAGGCCCCACTACTTTAGAAACAGACAAATTGATGCGCACATTGGGCATCATGAAGTCTGCGCAAGCACAGTTTGACAAGTTACCGCCCAACACACAGAAGGCTCTTGAAGCCTACGCAGAAGGCGTTCAAGCTGGGTATGCCAGTGCGCAATGGCGTGCGCCAGAGTTTGTCATTTTGGGGATCAATCCTTCTAAGACCATGAAGCCTTGGACTGCTGTCGACAGCGTGGGCTGGGCATTGATGATGGCACTGGATTTGGGTGGCAACTGGGGCAATGAATTTGCCCGCTTGATGTCTGCACAAGCTCTGAACACAGAGGATCTGTGGAAGCTCTTTCCACCGTATCCAGGTGAGTCACGCGGCTCCAAAGTTGACATTGCAGCCCTTTATCAAAATTTGGGGGTATATGCCAAAGAGGCATCGCCACAAGCCAAAGCTTTGGCCACACAACAACTATTGGCCTCCACCACTTTGGATGTGGGCGTGTTAGAAGGCAAGGGCAGCAACAACTGGGTGGTGCCAGGAAGCAACACACAATCCGGTTTTCCGTTGTTGGCCAACGACCCGCATTTGGGTTTAAGTGCGCCTGCTGTTTGGTATTTTGCAGGGTTACATGCGCCTGCAGGCCAATTTGCTGATGGCAAGGCTCATGCTGCTTTGGATGTGGTGGGCGCCACTTTGCCTGGTTTGCCATTAGTTGTTTTGGGTCGAACCAACAAGGCTGCATGGGGCTTTACCAACACGGGCCCTGATGTTCAAGACTTGTATTTGGAGGCCTTGGAAGGCAAAGACAATTACCGCACACCGCTGGGCCAAAAAGCTTTTGAAATACGCAATGAAGTGATCAAAGTGAAGGGGCAGGGCGATGTCAGCATCAAGGTGCGAAGCACTCGCCATGGCCCTGTTATTTCGGATGTACAACCTGCCTATGCCCAGTTTTTGAACATGGACAAATACGCCATTGCGTTACGCTGGACAGCCCTGGATGTTGACAACCAAACCATTGTGGCGGGCATGGATGCCAATTTTGCAAATTCTGTCGCTGAGTTGCGTCAGGCATTTTCAAAAAACCATTCACCGATGCAAAGTGCGGTGATGGCCGACACACAAGGCCATGTCCTTTTCAAAGCAATCGGCAAAGTACCCATTCGCTCAGCGGCCCACGATTTACAAGGCATGGTGCCTGCACCGGGTTGGTTAAGCCAATACGATTGGCAGTCTTGGGTTCCTTTTGAGCAAACGCCTGAGGTGACACAAGCGAACATTGAAAAACGCGGATGGCATGCCACTGCCAATCAAAAGATTTTGCCGCCTGCCTATGCGCAGTTTTTAACCCATGACTGGACAGGTCCAGAGCGCTTTGACCGAATTTCACAATTGCTTTCTGCCGGCTCTAAATTTGATGCCAACAATATGAAGGCCATCCAAGCCGATGTGCATTCATTGGCTGCAGACCGTTTGTTGCCATATCTGCAAACACTTTCGTCTCAGCATGCAAAGGCAGGTGAGGCATTGCCTCTATTGAAATCTTTCAGGGGTGACATGACCCGTGATTCAGCCGGCGCTTTGATTTATGCCGTTTGGATTGACGAAGTGACACGCGCCATTCTCATTCCCAAATTGGGTGAAGCACGTTTTAAAGCTTTGTTTGGTAAACGCGCTTTTCGTCCTGCTATCGAAGGTGTTTTAGCCACTCAAGATAAATCTTGGTGTGGTGATGCCGGATGCCAGGCGCTGATGAACAAGGCACTCGACACAGCATTGGATAAAATTTTGGCCATGCAGGGCTCTAACGTGTCCGATTGGAATTGGGGTCGTGCTCATCCAGCCCTTAGCGCACACAGGCCTTTTGGCAACGTCAAAGCTTTGGCGACATACTTTGACGTCACTGGTCCCAGCGGTGGTGATAACTTCACGGTCAACGTCGGTCAATACTGGACCAGTAGCGCCACGGTGCCTTTCGCAACGCGTCACGCGGCCTCTATGAGGGCTGTCTACGATTTGGCCAACCTAGACGAGTCTGTCTTCATTTACCAAACTGGTCAAAGTGGCCATCCTTTTTCTTCACGCTACCAAGACATGAAGGCTGAATGGGGTCAAACCAAGTACCGTCCTTTAAGGATGTCTACCACCGGATCAACTCAGACCCTTAGACTAAACCCCTAACAAGCCCATGACCCTAACTAGAGCCATCGTTTCTGAGAAAGGTGAGTTTTAAATTGTCGTTTGATAGACCTTAACTTGACTTAACATAATATACATCGTATGAAGTATATAAGACGGGTATTTGAGTCAATTAAGCGTGACCGCTCGGTTGTAGCCTATCGAAACAATAGCTTCTAAAGCCGACTTACTTCTGCTTGCTATTGGCTTCTTCCGTTGGTCTAGATACAGATTGCAGCAACTTAATCGATTCGAGCCGTCGTCCTTGAACTGCAAAATCCAATGCAGTCAATCCCAATTGATTCTTTAATTGCAGATCTGCGCCTTCATTGATCAACAATTGCACCGCTTTTTCATTGCCATAGCGTGCGGCCATCATCAATGGCGTGGTGCCATTGGGAGATTCAGCATCAATGTAGGCACTTTCTTCCAATAACAACTGAATGATGGCCGTGTGACCACCCGTTGCCGCGTAATGCAATGCAGTCCAACCAGGATGGTTGATGTCTGCATCGCGTGTGATGAGCATTTTGGCGAGCTCGAGGTCGCCTTTTAAGCAAAGCAGCATTAAGGCGGATTCGCCATGGCTGTTTCGAACATTTAAATTGACCTTTGGGTGCTTGGCAATCAACTCAAATGATTTCAATGAGCCATGCCGTAGGGTGTTAAGAATGGCTGGTTCTGCATTTAAATCAACTGTGTTGGGATCAAAGCCACGCACAAATAAGCTCGAAATGACTTTAATTTCATCATTTTTGATGGCAATGAAAAAGTCTTCATACGAACCCGCAAAGCTGAATGATGAATATATAAAAAAACCAATATAAACATAATACTTAAATTGTTTTTTAAAGTAAATTATAAACATGAATTTGATAGCTAAGAGGCCTGTAACTTAGGGAAAAGGCGATCGAAATTGGCGCTTGTCAGCTCACCTATTTGTTCAGGTGTCATGCCTTTAAGCTCAGCCAAAATTTTGGCCACAAAAGGAACATACGATGGGTTGTTGGTCTTGCCACGGTAAGGAACAGGCGCCAAATAAGGGCTGTCAGTCTCTATCAGCATTCGATCGAGGGGCATCCATGCCGCCACATCCCTTAATTCTTGGGCTGTTTTAAAGGTCAAAATACCCGAAAAAGAGATGTAAAAGCCCAAATCCAGGGCGGCCTTGGCCACTGCCTGGGTTTCAGTGAAGCAGTGAAACACGCCACCGGCACTGATTGCGTCCCCTGCTTCACCCTCTTCTTTCAAAATTCGAATCGTGTCGTCGGAAGAAGCTCGGGTATGAATCACCATGGGAAGCTGAATTTGGCGTGCTGCCCTGATGTGGTTTCTAAATCGATCACGCTGCCATTCCATGTCTTCAATGGCGCGGCCCCCTTTGCGTTCTGACATCTGATAGTAATCAAGCCCTGTTTCTCCGATGGCAATGACACGGGGCAATTGGCCCTTCTCAACCAAATCTTGAACCGTAGGTTCGTAAATATCTTCATTGTCAGGGTGTACGCCAACAGTACTCCAAAAATTATCGTAAGTCTTTGCCAAGTGGTGCACTTGGTCAAACTCTTCGATGGTGGTGCAAATGCACAAAGCACGCGTGACATGTGCGTCCTGCATTTTTTGGCGAATGTCTGGCAACTGCGCAACCAGTTCAGGAAATGAGAGATGACAATGAGAATCGGTGTACATATTAGGTGGTGCTGTTCATGACTTCGCGTGCCTCAGTGCAAAGCGCTTCAAGCATCAGGCCCGCATTGAAAGGATGCTCAGAAGTTTTGGCCGCTTGAGACAAACGTTTAAACCAGGCCGTCAGTTGCACAGACGAAACTTTCAATTTGGGCAGATCCGCTTCATTGAAATAGCGCAAGCTGGCCTGCGTTTGTACCATGAGCAAATCGTGACACAACTTTTGCAAGGCATCAATCACTTCTGAAGGCGGCAAATTGGAACAATAGCTTGCGTCACCCGCCATCATGGCTTCAGGAAACTTGGACCACCACGGCATGGTCTGACCCAAATTACGTTGCTTCAAAACTTCATCGGGCCGACCACCCGCTGCTTTGAGCAGGGCTTGTGCATCTTCAGATGACAGGCCTTGGCCTTGTAGCCAAGTCACGGCTTCTGCCGTTAAAGGCCAGGCCATGGTGTGACTCAAGCAACGGCTTCTAATGGTGGGCAGCAATTGGTGCGCAGCTTCTGTGGCCAGAACAAATTTCACGTCGCCTGGCGGCTCTTCTAAAGTTTTCAGCAAGGCATTGGCGGTGACATGGTTCATGCGCTCGGCCGGAAATACCAAGACTGCCTTGCCCTTGCCTCGCGCATTGGTACGCTGTGAAAACTCGATGGCATCTCGCATGGCGTCAATGCGAATTTCTTTGCTGGGTTTGCGTGTTTTATTGTCAATTTCAGACTGCGCTTTTTCGCTCAAGGGCCAACCTAAATCGATCAATATAGTTTCTGGCATGAGCACAAACAAGTCGGCATGCGTATGCACACTGAGCGCGTGACAGCTGCCGCAATGGCCACAAGCGCCTTGCAGCAATGCATTGTCAGACTCGCACAACCAAGCACTGACAATGGCCGTTGCCAATTCGTACTGACCCAAACCTGAAGGGCCTTGAAGCAGCCACGCATGGCCTTTTTGCGAAAGCAAAGCCAGCGTTTGTTTTTGAATCCAGGGCGCTAAGTCAATCATTTAGCATAGGCCGTTTCAACGGCCTTCAAAACATCGGCCCAAACTGCATCGCGCGATTGGTCGGCAGGAATTTGCGCAAATCGCGAGGGCGCTTCTTGCATTCTTTTGGCATAGCCTTCCCTCACAGACTGAAAGAAAGATTGAGGTTGAGATTCAAATTTATCAGGCACACGGGCGGCACTTAAACGCGCTGCTGCCACCGAGGGCGGTAGGTCAAACCAAATGGTCAGATCGGGTTGACGCAATGTGCTGGCTGGAACCTGTTGCACCATCTTTTCGAGTGATTTCAAAACGTCCCAATCGAAACCGCGGCCGCCGCCTTGGTAAGCAAAAGTAGCATCGGTAAAGCGATCGCAAAGAACCACTTCACCTCTTGCCAGTGCCGGTTCGATGACATTGATTAAATGTTCACGTCTGGCTGCAAACATGAGCAAGGCTTCGGTTAAGGGGTCCATCGATTCGTGCAATGCCAGCGCTCGAAATTTTTCAGCCAAAGGCGTGCCGCCAGGCTCACGCGTTAGCGTGACCACATGACCGCGGCTTTTGAACCACTGGGCCAAACCCTCAATGTGGGTTGACTTGCCGGCACCATCAATGCCTTCAAAACTGATAAACCAGGCTTGGCGCATGAATCAGGGATCCTGTTTGTTAATTCCGCGTTGGTATTTGTTCACCGCGTTATTGTGCTCGTTCAGCGACTGGCTGAAATGGCTGCTGCCATCGCCTTTCGCCACAAAATAAAGAAAGTTGGACGGTGCAGGCTCCAAGGCAGCCTTCAAAGCCGCTTTACCCGGCATGGCAATGGGCGTGGGAGGCAAACCTGCACGCGTGTAGGTGTTGTAAGGCGTATCGGTACGCAAATCGACGCGCCTTAAATTGCCATCAAAGGCATCGCCCAAACCGTAAATCACGGTGGGGTCGGTTTGCAGGCGCATGCCAATTTTGAGTCGGTTGTGAAACACAGATGAAATGAAAGGACGGTCGCTGGCACGGCCTGTTTCTTTTTCAACAATGCTGGCCAAACTGAGAAGCTCATCTGGACTGACGAGGGGCAAATTGGCTGACTTTTGCGCCCAAACCTTGGTCAACTGAAGGTCCATGGCTTTGAGTGCGCGGTTCATCAAAGCAAGGTCGCTCGAGCCCTTTGAGTAGCTGTAGGTGTCGGGATAGAAGCGCCCTTCAGGGTGCATATTGGGACGACCCAATTGCGCCATGATTTGAGCATCCGACATGCCTTGTGTGCTGCCTTTCAGGGTTTCAGCCTTAGCCAAGGCTTGCTTGACCTGCTTGAAAGTCCAACCCTCCACCAGGGTCACATAACGCAGGCTTTCCTCGCCACGGGCCAGCATGTTCAAAACCATGCGAGGTGACATCTCTGACATGATTTCATAGCTGCCTGCTTTGATGGCACGATCTTGCCCAGACAGCCTAAACCACAGCACAAGCAATGGGGGAGAAACATCGGCGCCCGCATCCGCAATGGCTTGTGCCACGCCTTTGGGCGAGGTTCCAAGCTCAATGGACAAATCGAGTGCCTGCGGGCTGGGTGATGTGCTTAAAAGTTGGGGTTTGAAACCCATGGGCAAATGAAGCCAAGCCAGAGCAGCCGCCAAAACAGCCACCAGCATCAAAGTCGACAGGGTCAGAAATACGCCCCACGAAGCTTTCTTTCGTGAAGTAATGCTTTTTTGAGCTTTAGAAGCGGGGCGACTCAAACCTTGGATCCTTTGGGTTTCTCAGAGGAGATCATAATTCAGCCATGGACCTGATTGAACCCCATTTGAAATTCTCGCCTTCTGGCCTATTGACGCCCCAGCATTGGGGGCTCATTTTGGCCGAAGGCCCTGATACCGGCACATTTTTACAAGGTCAACTGACCAACGATGTCTTGCTATTGCCAGAGGGACAAGCTCGCTTTGCAGGATATTGCTCTGCCAAAGGCCGCTTGTTGGGCAGTTTTGTGGTGCTGAAGATCAGCAAAGAAAAGTACCTCTTGGTTTGCCACCAAGATTTGCTCCAAGCCATGGTCAAGCGCTTGTCGATGTTTGTGATGCGTGCCAAGTTGAAAATCAGCGATGCGTCAGCGCTTTACGAAATTCGCGGCCTGCTAGGTGAAGCTGCTCTGCTTGCCTGCCCAGCTTTGAAAGAAGCAGCGCCGTGGCAGGCAACGCAAGAAGGTGAAACTTACTTTGTCAAATTACACAATGCACTGAATGCCGGAACTGAAGTGCAACGGCTTATTTGGCTCGGATTAAAAGGCGAAGCATCAAGCGCCGCATTCTTGAACCAGCCCTACCCCAACATCACCGTGGAAGCGTGGCAGCTTGCAGAAGTCTTGTCTGGTATCAGCATGGTTCAAACGGCAACCGCCGAGGCCTTTGTGCCGCAAATGTTGAACTACGAATCTGTAGACGGCGTCAGCTTTAAGAAGGGCTGCTACCCTGGCCAGGAAGTTGTGGCCAGAAGTCAATTTCGCGGTACTTTAAAACGCAGAGCATTCATCGTTTCATGCCCCGCGCCCATGCATGTAGGCCAAGAAATTTTCTCCTCTGAGGATGCCGAGCAAGCCTGCGGCATGGTCTCGAGTGTAGGCAAGCTCGAACCCCTTGAGGGTCAAGCACCGCAGTGGTGGGGCATCGCATCACTGCAACTCAGTGCCACAGAGCATGCGCTGCAATTGGGCCAAGCAGGTGGCGCCAGCCTGACGCTCAAGGCACTCCCCTACCCCTTGCTAGAAGATCTTTAAGCTCAATCAATTTATCTGAAGCGTCATTTCAATGTGATCAATGCCTGCGTCTTGAAAGACCTCGCCATGTGTTTTGAATCCTAGCTTGCGGTAAAAACCTTCTGCGCTGCATTGAGCATGCAAGATGACCTCATGATCGCCTCTTTGGCGTGCAGCTTCAATGAAAGCCTCTACAAGCATACGGCCTAGGTTGCCACCTCTCAGAGGCTTTGAAACAGCCATTCTGCCAATTTGAGCCACATGGGCTTGAGGCTGCAGCAGGCGTCCTGTTGCCACGCCTTGGCCGAGTTTGTTGAGCACCACGGCGTGCAAAGCTTGATCGTCGAGTTCGTCCAACTCAAGTTCAACCGGAACTTCTTGTTCGTCCACGAAAACTTCATGCCGCAAAGCTGCGGCCATGGTTTTCATTTCAGACCATGAACCCATTTTGAGATCAACCACAGACTGTCCAGCTTCATAAATGAGCAAAATATGTCGCAGGGCTTCGGGTATGGGTTTAGAGGTTTGTGTTTGGGGATCTGCAAAAACGTAAATTAACTCGCCACTCACCAGCAACTTGTCACCTCGGAAAATACCCGCTACAAACACCATGGACGAATTGCCCACCCTGCTGCATTTCATGCCGATGCTGAGATCGTCGTCCATGACGGCAGACGCATGGTATTCAAGCGTGGCTTTTTTCACATACAACTCACCGCCCAGCAATTGAAAAGCAGTTTCGTAAGGCAGTGCGATACGGCCCCAATAGGCTGTGACGGCTGTGTCGATGTAGGATAAATAATGCCCATTGAAGACAATTTTTTGCATGTCGATTTCGGCCCAGCGCACGCGCAGACGGTGAAAAAATCGGAAGTCGCTTCTTTTCATGGTTGGGCTTTCTGTTTCACAAGGGTAAAATAAAAAAGTTGAGTTCAATCGTACCGCATCACCAGAGACCACTATGGCCTTCATCAATTACGTCACCCAAATTCAAATCGATTTCGGCGCCATTCAGCTCTTGAAGCAAGAGTGCGAACGGGTCGGTATTCACAAACCCCTCATCGTCACAGACCAAGGTGTCAAGGCTGCAGGCGTTTTGCAAAAAGCATTGGATGCGCTGCCAGGTGTTCAAGTGGCGGTGTTTGACCAAACGCCCTCCAACCCAACAGAAGCGGCAGTCAGGGCGGCCACCGAGGTTTACAAGGCCCATGGCTGCGATGGTTTGATTGCCGTTGGCGGTGGATCCTCCATCGACTGCGCCAAATGCGTATCCATTGCGGTGTCCCATGAAGGGCCACTGAAAACCTACGCCACCATTGAAGGCGGCTCACTGAAAATCACAGACCGCGTGGCCCCCCTCATTGCAGTGCCTACCACCAGCGGCACAGGCAGTGAAGTGGCCAGAGGTGCCATTTTGATTGTCGACGATGGCCGCAAATTGGGCTTTCATTCTTGGTTCATTGTGCCCAAAGCAGCCATTTGCGATCCCGAGCTGACATTCGGCTTGCCCCCCTTTCTCACAGCGGCCACCGGCATGGACGCCATTGCCCATTGCATGGAAACCTTCATGGCGGCCCCATTCAATCCTCCCGCCGATGGCATTGGCTTGGATGGCTTGCAACGCGCATGGGCGCACATCGAACGCGCCACTCTAAATGGCCAAGACAAAGAAGCCCGCATGCATCTTATGAGCGCTTCCATGCAAGGTGCCATGGCTTTTCAAAAAGGTCTAGGGTGTGTTCACTCCCTGAGCCACAGCTTAGGCGGCGTCAATCCCAGGCTGCACCATGGCACTTTGAATGCCATGTTCTTGCCAGCCGTGGTTCAGTTCAATGCCAGCGCTGAATCGGTTCAAAAAGAGAATCGTTTAAACCGCATGGCACAAGTGATGGGGCTAAGCTCTGGTTCAGACATTCCACAAGCCATTCAAGACATGAATGCCAGATTGGGATTGCCAACCGGTCTGGCGGCCATGGGGGTCACAACGTCTATGTTTGAAGCCATCATCCATGGCGCCATGGCCGACCATTGCCACAAAACCAATCCACGCATTGCCACTCCCGAGGAATACAGAGAAATGTTAACGGCATCTATGTAATCAGAGGTCTTGAACCTGTGACATCTGAGGCTGACGAAGCCAAGCTGCAAACTCTTCGGCCATTTGCTCACTGGCCGTCACTGCAGCTTGCCAAACTTTCACACGAGATTTCAAATCTTGGCCGTAGGTTGAAAAGTCTTTTCGGTCTGGCAGCTTGCCGTTGGGCAATGTTTTCACCCATTCTGGATTGGGTGCCAACACCACCGTGTTGTCTAAAAATGACGTGGCCTTGTGACGCCATTTCAATCGTTTGTCCAGCCAACCCGGTACCACAGATTTTTGAAAATGAGGGTACAAAACAAGCCTGCTTTGTTTGACAGATGCAGCGCTGGCTTGCCAATCAAGGTGCAAGTGGTAATCCGTGATGCCGCCATCCCAATAAGCGCCTGATGGGGCGCCTTCAATGTCGTGTACCGACTTCAATGCGAATGGAATGGCGCAGCTGGCTTGCAGGACGTCCATGAAATTGCCAGGTGTCAATGACAAATGACGGGTTGGATAATCTTGCGTGCCAAAGGGCAAAGCGCCTGACGAAGAAAATACAACTCGCTCAAGCCAAGCGCCCATGGCTTTGCGATGGATGACATTGCTTAAAAATGCGGCGCCATATCCCAGCGGACTGAGCACACTGTGTTCGCGCTTCAGCAAGCCTTTGCCGCGAGATGTGAGCACATGAAGTCGGTAGCGTGGATGCGTCAACAAGGACTCAATGCTCCCACCGTAAAACACATCCAAGTTCTCTCGAAAAGAATCGCTCACTTGTTGCGCGCTTGGAAATTTTTCACCCGGCTTTAAAGCGTAATGTTGCTGAATGTAATCTTTTTCAAGTCTAAGCAGCCCTGCTTGACTGTCTGGCATGCAAGCCGTGGCCATACGCCAAGCGCCAATAGAAGCGCCTACCAAATCGACTGGTTGATGACTTGTTGGCAACCATTCGTTGAATATAAAACGGTCTAGGGGGCCTAGAATTAAACCTTTAGGCCCACCCGCGGCAGCAGGTATGACGCCTATGTCCGCAGCACTCAAACCATGCTGAGACAGGTGTTGCTTTGCATCTGGACCCGCGAAAATGCAAAGGGCTTTCACACCTTAAGCCTTGTTTTGGAGTTTGGCAAATGCAGAGGCCATGGCACTTTGCCCTTTGTTAACCGTTTGTGCAGGCCCTTGTGAGCGATGAACGTGTTGCCCCTGACGAGGGCCACCCTCAAAACGATTTTCTCTGGTGCGATGCGCATTGGCAGGTGCGGCATCGTTCAGTTTCATGGTGAGGCCAATGCGCTTGCGTGCCACATCTACTTCGGTCACTTTGACTTTCACAATGTCGCCGGTCTTCACGACTTCACGCGCATCCGTGATGAATTTGTTGCTGAGCTGGCTGACGTGAACCAAGCCATCTTGGTGAACACCCAAATCAACAAAGGCACCAAAGGCAGCCACGTTGCTGACAGTGCCTTCAAGGATCATGCCTTCCTTCAAGTCACGGATGTCATCGACGCCATCGTTGAACCTAGCCACCTTGAAATCTGGACGAGGATCGCGGCCAGGTTTTTCAAGTTCAATCAGAATGTCTTTGACGGTAATGACACCAAACTTCTCGTTGGCAAACAATTCAGGGCGCAATGTTTTGAGCATGTCAGCACGGCCCATGACGTTCTCTACAGGCTGCGCCACTTTGGCCATGATGGCCTCAACCACAGGGTAAGTTTCAGGGTGAACGCCCGTCATGTCGAGCGGGTTGTTGCCACCGCGGATGCGCAAAAAACCAGCGCTTTGCTCAAAAGTTTTAGCGCCAAGGCCCGTGACTTTCAACAAATCTTGACGGCTCTTAAAAGCACCATTGGCCTCACGCCAGCGCACCACTGACTTGGCCACGCCACCCGACAAACCAGAAACACGCGACAACAAGGGAACGCTGGCCGTGTTCAGATCGACACCCACCGCATTCACGCAGTCTTCCACCACGGCTTCTAAGGTGCGCGCCAACTCGGTTTGATTGACATCGTGTTGGTATTGACCCACGCCTATAGATTTAGGATCAATTTTGACAAGTTCCGCCAAAGGATCTTGCAAGCGCCGCGCAATGCTGGCGGCGCCGCGCAAGCTGACGTCGACATCGGGCATTTCTTGGCTGGCAAATTCACTGGCAGAATAAACAGAGGCACCCGCCTCGCTCACCACCACTTTCTGAATTTCAGAACCGTCAGGAGAAGTGAGTTGCTTGATGAGGTCGGCAGCCAACTTGTCAGTTTCTCGGCTGGCTGTGCCATTGCCAATGGCGATCAAATTGACGCCATGTTTTTGACTCAGCTTGAGCAATGTGTGCAAGGAACCGTCCCAGTCACGTCTTGGCTCATGGGGATAAACCGTGGCAGTTTCAACCAGTTTGCCAGTGGCATCCACCACAGCCACTTTCACGCCTGTGCGAATACCAGGGTCAAGTCCCAAAACCACACGAGGGCCTGCAGGTGCTGCTAGCAATAAATCACGCAAATTGTCTGCAAAGACTTTGATGGCCACCTTCTCTGCATCTTCGCGCAATCGGGTAAAAAGATCACGCTCTAAAGACAAGCTCAGTTTGACGCGCCAAGTCCATAAAACTGTTTTGCGAATGAGGTCGTCAGACGGTCTGGCACTGTGCGACCATTTGAGGTGCAAAGCAATACGCCCTTCGGCCAAAGCACTTGCTGCTTGGGCTGCGGCGGTTGCGGTAATGGGTGCAACAGATGCACTGAGTGCTTCTGGTTCTGGCAAGCTAAGTTTGGCATCCAAGACCGCCAAAGCACGGCCTCTGAATACTGCCAAAGCGCGGTGAGAAGGCACACGGCCAATGGGCTCGCTGTAATCAAAATAATCTCTGAACTTAGCAACTTCCGGCTGATTTTCATCTTTGCCCGAGGTCAGTTGGCTGGTCAACAAGCCCTCCTGCCAAAGCCACTCTCGCAAGGCTTGAATGAGTGACGCGTCTTCTGCCCAACGCTCCGACAAAATATCGCGCACGCCATCCAGCACAGCAATGACCGTTGAAAAGTCTGCGCCTTCAATGGCATCCGCAGGTTTCAAAAAAGCTTGAGCTTCGTCTTGCGGATTGAGAGAAGGATTGCCCCACAAAGCATCTGCCAACGGCTCAATGCCAGCCTCTTTGGCAATCATGCCTTTGGTTCTGCGCTTGGGCTTGTAGGGCAAATACAAATCTTCCAAGTCTTGCTTGGTAGCCGCTTGATCGATGGCCAATTGCAAATCGGGTGTGAGTTTGCCTTGCTCGGTAATGCTTTTGAGGATGGTTGCGCGACGCTCTTGCATTTCGCGCAAATAGCCCAAACGGTATTCAAGTTCACGCAACTGAATATCGTCTAAGCCGCCAGTGGCTTCTTTGCGGTAACGTGCAATGAAGGGCACGGTGGCACCACCATCGAGCAAACTCACAGCCGCCTGAACCTGCTCAGGGCGAATTTTGATTTCAATGGCCAGTTGGCCCAATATTTTCTGCATCTCGAAGGATATTTTCTATTTTTAACCCCGCAGCTCGGCCTTGAGTTTTTCACCAATATCGGGGCGGGATGCAAAAGGATTGGGCGGATTTTGCTGCTGAACAATGGCTTCCATGCGAGTTTGGACGTTACCCAAAGCCTGTGGATGGCTGTAAATATAAAACTGATCGTTGGCAACGGCCTCAAACACCAATTCTGCCATTTGAGCCGCAGAAACCTTGCCACTGCTAACAGCTTTGTTGCTCATGGCTTGACCAATCAATTGGCTCTTGGTGGCCTTTTGATGGGGCAAATCGGCAGGACGGTTGCGATGGCTCTGACTGATGCCAGTGGGCACAAAGTAAGGACACAAAACGCTGGCACTGACCCGATCAGAGACCAATTTCAAATCTTGGTACAAGGTTTCAGTCAAAGCTACCACGGCATGTTTGCTGACGTTGTAGACGCCCATGTTGGGCGCAGTCAGCAAGCCGGCCATGCTGGCTGTATTGACGATGTGACCTTGGTAATGAGGGTCTTTTTTAGCGGCATCCAACATCATGGGCGTGAACAAGCGCACCCCATGCACCACACCCCAAACATTGACACCCAAAACCCACTGCCAATCGGCCACAGAGTTTTCCCAAACCAAACCGCCTGAACCTACACCTGCATTGTTGAAGACAAAATGCGGCACACCAAAATGCGCAACAACGTCTTTGGCCAAAGCTTCCATTTGCTCAGCATTGGAAACGTCAACGCGTTTAGCAAACACTTTGACACCCAAGGCTTTGATTTCAGCTTCGGCTTTGTCGAGCGCGTCTTGTTGCACATCGACCAAGACCACATTCATTTTGAGCCTGGCTGCAATGCGAGCACATTCCAAACCAAAACCAGAACCGCCGCCCGTTAAAACAGCCGTTTTATTTTCAAAATTGCGAATCATGATTTGACCTTCTTCAAAATAAATCCATTGCGTGGAAAATGAACATGAACTGTGCCAGTGCGATTGTCTTCGCGGCGCAGTGTGAGCCGTGTTTTGGTAGCAGCCACCAAGAAGCCTTGAGTAGGCTCTAGTCCAAAATTGTCAGCGGTGACGGTGACTTCCGACCCCAAATCAATGCCATGCTCATTGACAAAGGGCATTTGAGTGACATCGATGGGTGTCGCTTGATTTGCCACTCCTAAGGCTTGCTCAGATGTCATCTTTTCATGAACGCCATGACCGATGGCTTTCATGCGTGTCATCCAATCTTTCAGCAAAGGCGTAGCATCCAAAATACCAGACAAACTGGGCGCACGTTCTAAGGTAAACCACATAGGGTGGTAAGCAGAAAAATCGGCAGTGCTGGGTACATTGCCCAGCAAATAAGCATGCTCAGTGAGCATGTCAGACAGTCGGCGTAACTGACTCTTGTATGTACTTGTACCTTCTCCAATGGCCATGCGCGGAGCACCCCCTCGCATGGCAGCGCGGTCTGCCACAAAGGCTTGAATGCCTTCTTCAGGCACACCCGCAAACACATCCGCAATGCCAGCTGGCTGAAAGTTGTAGGCCATGGCAGCAGAGAAAACTTGGCTGTCTGCCCACTGCGCCACAATTCTAGAAGCGCCATTGACCGGCGATGGATACAGACTGGGTGCGGGTGCTATCTTTTCTAGCACATCGGCAATCAAGGCAGTATCGCAATAAATATCTGCGCCAATTTGCATAACGGGAGTACGGCGATAACCGCCGGTGAGTGCCGTGAGGTCTGGTTTAGGCATGATTCTGGGAATGATCACACTTTGCCAAGCCAACTTCTTGTAGCCCAAAATCAGACGAATTTTTTCAGCAAAAGGCGAAGTTGGATAATGGTGCAAGATCAGTTGGCTCATGGCAATTCCTATTCAAATGGCTCGCAAAGTTAAATCAACTTGACCACTTGCTTGCCAAAGTTATGGCCTTTGAGCAAGCCCATGAAAGCTTCAGGTGCAGACGCTAAACCTTGAGCAATGGTTTGTCTAGGATTGAACTTACCGCTGGCAATCAGCTCAGCCAATTCAGCCAAAGCTTCAGGCCAAACTTCCATGTGCTCACTCACAATGAAGCCCTCAATAGTCATGCGGCTCTTCAAAATCACGGTGGGGTTGGTCATGGCCAGGGGCTCACCGTTGTAGCCAGCAATCATGCCGCACACAGCAATGCGCGAAAAATCATTGGCACGCAACATGACGGCATCTAACACCATGCCGCCTACATTTTCAAAATGACCGTCAATGCCATTGGGGCATGCATCGCGCAAGGCTTTCGACAAGGAGATGTAATCAGTGTGTGCTTTGTAATCAACGCAAGCATCAAAGCCCAATTCATTGACGACGTACTCGCATTTGGCCTTGCCACCGGCAATGCCCACCACGCGAAAACCACGCGCTTTGGCCAATGCACCATAGGCACTGCCCACCGCACCGCTGGCAGCACTGACAGTCACAGTGGCACCTGGTTTGGCTTGAATGATTTTGTTCAGCCCATACCAAGCTGTGACACCGGGCATGCCCACTGCGCCAAGATAATGGCTCATCGAGATTTTTTCAGCGTTGACATGCTTGAGTGCGCCGGGCGCGTCTGCGTTGATCACGCTGTATGCTTGCCAGCCGCCCATACATTGGACTGTTTGACCCACCGTGAACTTTGCATTTTTACTTTCAGCAACTTCGCCCACAGTGCCGCCTATCATGGGTTCACCCAGAGGCTGAGGTTGGGCATAATTTTTACCGGCATTCATGCGGCCGCGCATGTAGGGGTCGAGGCTGAGGTAATGGTGTTTGACCAAGACTTGCCCATCTTGCAATGCAGGCGTTTCTGCCGTGATCATTTTGAAGTTGGAAGTTGAGACTTCAGCTTCAGGGCGGTTGTCTAAAACGATGGCGTGATTGGTAGGCATGTTGGTTTCTTTCTAATCGGTTGAAATGGGCGATGTGACCGAAGGCGTTCGCTTCACATATTTGAAAGTGCCTGTAGCGTGAGCACACAGCTGTCCGGCTGCATCATAGACCTTGCCTTCGGTAAAGATCATGGTTTTGGTTCTGAGCAGCAGCAATCCTTTGGCCACTAAGTGTTCGTCATTGGTGACCTTGGCAGGTCGCATGAAACTCGTCTTCATCTCAATGGTGACCACGCCCATGTCTTGCTCAACACTTCGGGCGGCGGTGGCCATCACAACATCAAGCAGTGTCATGACCGCGCCGCCATGTGTGACGTCATATGAGTTGAGATGCTCGGATCGAGGTCTGAAATGCAACTCAGAGTGACCGTTTTCAAACTTCTCAAGTGTGAAGCCGAGGTTGTCTACAAATGGAATGTGGACGCCAAATGGAATGCTCATGCAGAATCTTACCCGCCAATGATGGCACTAACGCCACCGTCAACCGCCAACCACTGACCCGTGATGTGTTTTCCAGCTTCGCTTGCATACAGCAGGGTAAGACCCTTCAGGTCTTCATCGTCGCCCAAACGCAAAAGAGGCGCATGGCTGGCCATGTTCTCTACACCCATTTTTTCGAGCAAACCGTAAGTCATTTTGCTGGGAAAAAAGCCAGGACAAATGGCGTTGACCGTGATGCCGTATTTACCCCACTCGCCTGCCAAGGCCTTGGTGAAATTCACCACAGCACCCTTGGACGTGTTGTAGGCAATGGTTTGCATCTCAGGCGGATTGCCTGCCAAACCAGCAATGGAAGCAACGTTCAAAATTCGGCCATGTCTGTTGGGAATCATAGACAGGTTGGCAACTTCTTGGGCCAAAATGAAATAGCCACGAACATTCAAATTCATGACTTTGTCCCAAGCTGACACAGGATGAACTTCGGCTGCAGCACCCCAAGAAGCGCCGGCGTTGTTCAGCAAAATGTCAATGCGGCCTAATTTTTGAACTGTTTCATGGGCCAAGCGGCGAATGTCTTCTTCTTGCCCACAATCGGCGGCAATGTAGTCAGCCTCTATGCCCGCCGCTTTGAGCTCGGCCACAGCCTCTTCTAAATCTGCAGCCTTGCGCGAACTCAACATCAATCGTGCGCCGGCTTCACCGAGTGCATGGGCCATTTGAAGCCCAAGACCCCGAGAGCCACCCGTGACCAGCGCAGTTTGACCTGTTAAGTCGAATAGTTGTTTGACGGTGCGAGTCATGTTTTGTCCTTTGTAAAAAGTAGATTCGAAAATTAGAAAGCATCCTCTGCCAAATTGGCACAAGTCATGTCGCGGTTGCTGACAACTTGCAACCATGCATCAATTTTGGGCAGTTCGTAATGATAGAAATACTTGGCAGCAGCCTGACGACCAGTTTGGGCAGGCGTCTGTGCGCCCCTGCATGAAGCACTGACATCCAACCAAATCCATGCCAATACCAAATGGCCAAAAGCTTGTAGGTACGGCACTGCATTGGCCAAAGCTTCTTGAGGTTGGCCAGAAGACCAGGCCATTTGCGTGGCTGCAATGACTTTTTGTAAAGCTGTGTTGAGGGCCTTGGCATCTGCGGCCAAATCTGCGAACACCATGGCTTTGTCCGCTGTCTCTCTCATTCGAGCCCCGAGTAAATGCACGCCCCTGCCCTCTTCCATCAAAACTTTGCGTCCCAGCAAGTCCATGCCCTGAATGCCATGCGTGCCTTCATGAATCATGTTCAAGCGGTTGTCGCGCCAGTACTGCTCAACGGGGAAATCGCGGGTGTAACCATAGCCACCATGAATTTGAATGGCCAAGCTATTGGCCTCAAGACACCATTCGCTGGGCCAGCTTTTAGCGATGGGTGTCAAAACCTCCAATAACAGTCTGGCTTCATCGGCAACGTTGGCGCTACCGGTGTGTTGTTCATCTACCAATTTTGCGCAATACAACTCAAGCGCCAAGGCGCCTTCGCTGTAGGACTTTTGGGCCAGCAACATGCGCTTGATGTCGGCATGCTCAATGATACGAACCTGTGCCTGTGCGGCATCTTTCACGACCTTATGACTACCGCCCGCAACCGGACGACCTTGGGGTCGATTTTTGGCATATTCCAAACTGGCTTCGTAGCCTGCCATGCCCAACATGGTGGCTGCCATGCCAACGCCAATGCGCGCTTCGTTCATCATGTGGAACATGTAACTTAAACCGCGGCCTGGCTCACCTACCAAATAACCGACGGCACCTGATCCATCACTGGCTGTGTTGTCTGTTTTAACTCGGAACTTGCCTTCGCCAAAATTGAGCAAGGTGTTGGTCGTGCCGCGCCATCCGCACTTGTGATTCAAGCCTGCTAAGGCAACATCGTTGCGCTCACCCGAAAGCTCTGCTTGGGTGTTGACCATTTTCTTGGGCACAATGAAAAGAGAAATACCTCGTACGCCAGGAATTAATTTGCCATCGGCATCGGGTATCTTGGCCAATACCAAATGAATGATGTTTTCAGTCAGTTCGTGATCGCCAGCAGAAATCCACATTTTGTTGCCCCTCAGACGATAACGTGCGCCTAAGGGGTCTAAAGCATAGGCATCACCGTCTGGTGTGGCTCGGGTCATGACATCACTGAGTGACGAACCCGCTTGTGGTTCAGACAAACACATGGTCCCAGACCATCTGCCAGAGAACTCATTCAATGCAAACACTTGGCGCTGTAAATCAGTCCCATGCGCCATGAGCAAATTGGCATTGCCAACTGTCAATAAGCCGGAGCCCATGCTGACTGAAGCCATGGCAAAAAATGAGTTGGCTGCTGCCTCCAGCGTATAGGGCAATTGCATGCCACCGATGTCGTAATCTTGCGCTGCACTGAGCATGCCAGATTCTGCATAGGCTTTTTGTGCATCGTGCGTAGCTTGAGGAAGAATGACTTTCTCACCATCGAAGCGCGGTTCTTCGGTATCCACCAAACGATTGAAGGGCGCGTATTTTTCTTTTGCGATGCGCTCGCAGGTGTCAAGAACGGCGTCAAAAGTTTCTCGGCTGTGGTCGGAAAATCGTTCGCGTTGCTGCAGGCTGGTTACGTCCAACCATTCGTACAGCAAAAAATCTAAAGTTGACCGAAGGCTCATGTCAGTGGATGTCCTAATTAAAACGGGCGACCTGCATGATTTGCGGGACGCCCGTTGCCAATGAAATTAAAGTTCAGAGTACTTCGAAAATGCCGCAAGCACCCATGCCGCCGCCAATGCACATGGTGACAGCCACACGCTTGGCGCCACGGCGTTTGCCTTCAATCAAAGCATGTCCGGTTAAACGCTGACCGCTGACACCGTAGGGGTGACCCACCGCAATGGCGCCGCCATTGACGTTGAGGCGATCGGGTGGAATGCCCAGGGTATCGCGGCAATACAAGACTTGAACTGCGAAGGCTTCGTTCAGCTCCCACAAGTCAATGTCGGAAACCTTGAGTCCCAAGCGTGCCAAAGCCTTTGGCACTGCATACACAGGGCCAATGCCCATTTCATCGGGTTCGCAACCAGCAACCGCAAAGCCCAAGAAACGGCCAAGAGGTTTCAAACCACGTTGCTCTGCCAATTTTTCGTCCATCAGGACGCAAGCACCAGCGCCGTCAGAGAACTGACTGGCATTGCCCGCGGTGACCAAACCACCTGGCAGTGCAGATCGCAAGCCAGAAATAGCTTCGATGGTGGTGCCTTCACGCAAACCTTCGTCTACGCTGACGGTGACTTGCTTGGTCATGAGGCCCATGACTTTATCGATAACACCTGAGGACACGGTGATAGGGGCAATTTCGTCATTGAATAGGCCAGCGGCTTGTGCGGCGCATGCTTTTTGTTGGCTGCCAGCACCGTATTCGTCCATGCGATCACGTGAAATTTTGTAACGCTTGGCAACTTGTTCTGCTGTTTGCAACATGTTCCAGTAGATCTCGGGCTTCATTTTGGCCAGCGCCAAATCTTGCAGCATGTGTTGATTGGCTTCTTGCTGCACGCAAGAAATACTTTCGACACCACCGGCAACATAGACCTGGCCTTCACCCGCAATGATGCGCTGCGCAGCCAATGCGATGGTCTGCAAACCAGATGAACAAAAACGATTGACGGTCATGCCGGAAACAGAAATTGGCAGACCTGCTTTCAATGCAATTTGACGCGCAATGTTGGCGCCTGTGGCACCTTCAGGTGTGGCGCAACCCATGATGACGTCTTCAACTTCTGCGGCGTCGATGCCTGCGCGTTGAATAGCGTGCTGTACCGCATGGCCACCCAAAGTGGCACCATGGGTCATGTTGAATGCGCCCTTCCAGCTTTTGGCCAGAGGCGTGCGTGCGGTCGAAACAATGACGGCGTTGGACATTTTGTATACCTCTGATCAGTTGAATGTTTTGCCGTCTGCCACCAAGCGGGCTAGCAGAGGAGCGGGTTGCCAAAATGCGGCATCGTCGTGAGGATTTTTAGCAAAGCGTTTCATGGCTTCTGCCACATTGAACAGGCCCACTTGGTCTGCATACAACATGGGGCCACCACGGAAGATGGGGAAGCCATAACCCGTGAGGTAGACCATGTCAATGTCGCTGGCCTTGCCAGCAATGCCCTCTTCCAAAATATGAGCGGCTTCGTTGACCATAGCGAACACCAAGCGTTGCACAATTTCTTCATCAGAAATTTTGCGAGTGCTAATGCCTTCCGCAGCGCGGTGTTTTTCAATCATTTCAACCACCAAGGCACTCGGAATGGCGTCACGCTTGCCGGCCTGGTAGTCGTACCAACCTGCACCCGTCTTTTGACCATAGCGGCCCATCTCGCACAAGAGGTCGGCTGTTTTGCTGTACTTCATGCCTGGGCGCTCGACATTTCGACGTTTGCGAATGGCCCAACCAATGTCGTTGCCTGCCAGATCGCCCATACGGAAAGGGCCCATGGCAAAACCAAATTTTTCAACGGCCTTGTCGACTTGCGCTGGCGTGCAACCTTCTTCAATAAGGAAGCCTGCTTGACGGCTGTATTGTTCAATCATGCGGTTGCCAATGAAGCCATCGCACACGCCGGAAACCACTGAAGTTTTCTTGATCTTCTTGCCCAATGCCATGACAGTGGCCAAAACATCTTTGCTGGTTTTAGCGCCTCGAACAACTTCCAACAGCTTCATGACGTTGGCAGGACTGAAAAAATGCATGCCCACCACGTCTTCAGGGCGCTTGGTAAAGGCCGCAATTTTGTTGACATCTAAAGTGGACGTATTCGAAGCCAAGATGGCACCTGGCTTCATGACTTCGTCAAGTTTCTTAAAGACAGTTTCTTTCACGCCCATCTCTTCGAACACCGCTTCAATGACCAAGTCGGCGCTGCCAATGTCGTCATAACTTAATGTGGTGGTGAGCAAGGCCATGCGCTGCTCATACTTGTCTTGCTTGAGCTTGCCTTTTTTAACTTGCGATTCGTAATTTTTGCGAATGGTGGCAATGCCTCGGTCAAGGGCTTCTTGTTTCATTTCGAGCATCTTGACGGGAATGCCAGCATTCAAGAAGTTCAT
>SHXD01000065.1 GCA_009693505.1 Limnohabitans sp. | reverse complement strand
AACTTAATGGGGTCAGTTCATTTCGCGGTGCTTTTTGCTTTTTAAAGCAAAGAATTGTTACGCTGAGGGCTTCAGGGTGACTTTTTGATCTCAATTTTCATCGAGTTATTGCACGCATATTACACGGTCGATGGAGTTCCAACGGTGCGGTAGGCAGCTTGGGTCTATGGTCAATTTGTCAACCTAGTCAGCGTTTTGTAGGTACTTTGATATGGCGCTGAAACAGACTGCAAACCAAACGTCGCATCCAAATGTGACGAGAATCATTGTCCGTACTTTTGTGCCAAACCATTCGCACCTCATAGACTGGGGCATCGATGATGTCCCAAATTCGAAGGTCTTGGCGCAACTGCAACTCACGCACAAACATCTCCGGAATAATAGCAATCAAATCGGTTTGCCGTGCAATATCGGGCATGGCACTGAAGTGTCTTGATCGCAAGACTATTCGTTCTTCCAACTTCATTTTTGTCAGCATTTTTTCTACGCTCCCATGAAAAGTTGCAGTAGGTGACGCTACCGCGAAGCCAGATTGTCGCAACTGTTCTAGAGTCAAGGTTTTACCCGCTCTGCCGCTCAGCGGTTTCCAATCCAATGAAGTCACTGCCATATAACGTTCATTGAATAACAACTCTGAACGAATCCCGCGATGTTCTGGCGCCAGGATACCCAAAGCCAAATCAATCTCCCGAGATTCAAGTGCCGCAGTGACCTGTGCTGCATTGACGGAGATATTTGACAAGCGGGCGTGAGGCGCATCAGAACGCAAAGCAGCGGCCAGTCTTGGCAAAAACATCATTTCGCCCAGATCGGACAAAGATATTTTCCAATGCACCTCAGCGCTGACAGGCTCAAACTCTTGTCGGCCTATCAACATAGACTCCATGGCCAGCAATTGTTCATGCACGTCCGTTGCCAACTGCTCGCACAGTCTTGTGGGTTTGAGTCCTGTAGGTGACCGAACAAACAACTCATCCTCAAAATAGTCACGCAAACGAGCCAACGCATTGCTAGTGGCGGGCTGAGACAAAGCCAAGGACTTACCCGCTAAAGTGACCGAGCCTGTTCTGTGTATGGCCACCAACACACGTAAAAGGTTGAGATCAAGTTGACGAAAATTCATACCTTTCACCTCCTCAGGGTTAGGCCCTATTATTCACCAAACCAATGCATAGCATTTGATTTATCTATTTGCCGAATATAGAAAACTGGCCTAAATTGTTTGAAATTATGAATTCACATCTGAATTTGTTGAAAAAAGACACACACAAATGGCTGAACGTTCATTCCTTGCAGAAGTCGAAAAACTCAAGCTAGGTGCCGGGGATGAATTCCACGGCGAAGGCATTTTGGCGGTGACCAAGGCTTTGCTGCAGTCCGGTGTGTCTTACGTCGCCGGCTACCAAGGCGCGCCCATTTCACATTTGATGGACGTACTCACCGACGCTAACGATATTTTGTCTGAATTGGGCGTTCATTTTGAACACAGCGCCTCTGAAGCCACCGCCACAGCCACCTTGGCTGCCTCTGTGAATTACCCGCTTCGCGGCGCCGTTACCTTTAAATCAACTGTAGGCACCAACGTCGCATCCGATGCGCTGGCCAATTTAGCTTCGGGGGGCGTCATTGGAGGGGCCATGCTCATTGTGGGCGAGGACTATGGTGAAGGCTCTAGCATCATGCAGGAGCGTTCACATGCTTTCGCCATGAAATCTCAAGTTTGGTTGTTAGACCCCAGGCCCAATTTGCCCAGCATTGTGAACGCCGTGGAAAAAGGCTTTGAGTTGTCTGAGGCAAGCAATACACCTGTGATGTTGGAACTCCGAATTCGCGCCTGTCATGTGCATGGGCACTTTCCAACGAAAGACAATGTGCGCCCTGCCTTCACGTTGAAGGATGCCATTGAACATCCTAAGCGAGATGTGAATCGGATTGTGCTGCCACCCTCTAGCTACCTGCATGAACAAGAAAAGATCAAAAATCGGTGGCCAGCTGCCATCAAGTTCATCCAAGAACATCAGATTAATGAATTTTTTTCAAGCTCAGCCAAAGACTTTGGCATTGTCATGCAAGGCGGCATGTACAACGGTGTACTCCGTGCGCTAGAAGTATTGGGCTTGGCCGATGCCTTTGGTGAATCCCAAATTCCACTTTATGTTTTGAATGTGACCTACCCTCTTGTGGACGCTGAGTTCAAAACTTTTTGCACAGGCAAACGCGGGATGCTTATTGTGGAAGAGGGACAACCTGACTTCATCGAGCAAAACATCCACGCCATCTTGCGCAAAGCTGATTTGCAAACACGCGTACATGGCAAAGAGTTTCTGCCCATGGCGGGCGAGTACACGGGCGGCGTCATTTTGCAAGGTGTGAAAAGTTTCGTTGAACGTTATGCACCTGAATTGCTAAGTGCGTCATCGAATTCAGTGCCAGCAGTTCAAAGTACGGCCCTGATGATCCAGGCTGTTGCAGATGCCACAGCACAGGTTCTACCGCGCCCTCCTTCTTTCTGTACTGGTTGCCCTGAACGCCCCATCTTCACCGCCATCAAACTCTTAGAAAAAGAACTTGGGCCTCGACACATCAGTTGCGACATTGGTTGTCACCTCTTTTCTATTTTGCCGCCCTTCAACATCGGCGCCACCACCATGGGCTACGGGCTGGGCTGGGCTGGCGCCTCCGCCTTCAATACACCGGAAACAGAGCACCGCACCATGGCCATTATGGGAGATGGTGGCTTTTGGCATAACGGACTGACCAGCGGCGTAGGCAATGCGGTTTTCAATCAAACTGACAATGTTTTATTGGTGGTTGACAATGGTTATTCAGCAGCAACAGGCGGTCAAGACGTTTTATCTTCCAAAGCCATTAACCCCATTCGAAGCACCAACAACCCGATTGAAAAAGCTGTCAAAGGTGTCGGGGTGGACTGGGTCAAAACCGTCACGAACACCTACAGCCTTGATCAAATGCGAGGCGCCCTTCGTGATGCCTTGACCACTCAAACCAAGGGCCCCAAGGTGGTCGTGGCGCAAAGTGAATGCATGCTGAACCGCCAGCGCAGAGTGAAGCCTCAAATTAAGCAACGAATCAAACAAGGCGAGCGTATCGTTCGTGAAAAGTTTGGCGTTGACCCAGACACCTGCACCGGTGACCACTCTTGCATTCGCTTGTCGGGCTGCCCTTCTTTGAGCATCAAAACCAATCCAGATCCCTTGCGAACGGATCCCGTTGTGGCGGTGGCCGACAGCTGCGTGGGCTGCGGTTTATGTGGAGAAGTTGCCCATGCGGCAGTTTTGTGCCCCTCTTTTTATCGAGCGGAAATTATCAATAACCCCAGCGAATGGGATAGGTTCAAAGAAAAAATTCGCCACTGGGTCATTGGCCGATTACAAAATCGGATCGAGCGCAGGCTTGAGGGGATCTCTGTCGCGGGCTGAATGAAACAAATGACCACGACAAAAACCCAAACCCGCGCCATCACCATTGCCATTTTGGCGATGGGGGGTGAAGGCGGTGGTGTGCTGGCAGACTGGCTGGTGGATTTGGCCGAACACAATGGTTTTGTGGCCCAAACCACTTCAGTTCCAGGCGTGGCACAGCGAACAGGTGCCACTGTTTATTATCTTGAAATGTTTGACAAGACCAGTATTCCTGAAGGGCGTCAACCAGTTTTCGCGCTAAGCCCCTTTCCTGGTCATGTCGATATCGTGCTGGCCTCTGAGTTGATGGAAGCGGGCCGTGCACTTCAGCGCGGACTGGTTAATCCACAGCGCACCACCTTGATCACGTCCTCTCACCGCGTGTATGCAATGACTGAACGCATTGCCATGGGGGATGGCCGAATGGACTCCGACAAGTTACTTGCCGGTACCAAAGCCGCTGCAAAACAATTCATTGCAGCCGACTTTTCGGCAATGGCAGAAAATTTTGGAAGCTTGATTGGACCGGCTTTGTATGGCGCGTTGGCAGCGTCTGGCCAACTGCCCTTCGCCCGCGAACAATTTGAAGAAGCAATTCAACGCGGAGGGATTGGGGTGGCATCTAGCCTTCAGGCGTTTGCAGCTGCTTTCGAAGAAGCGGAACGTCAATTGGCGACGGGAACATCTCCCCCTTTGCCTCAGTCTGATGCAATCTCTCAAACAAAGCTACAAGAGGTAGGCCCACGTCTTAAAGACATGGCAAAGAGAATTCACAATGAATTTCGCCCTGCTGCTCATGCCAAGCTTTTGGCTGGTATTGCGCGCTTAACTGACTATCAAAGTGAACTCTATGCCACACTTTATTTAGACAGACTGGGGCCATTGAACCAAATGGCCCCTGCCAACAATTTAGGCGACGACATCGTGAACGAATCAGCCAGACACTTGGCATTGTGGATGAGTTATGAGGACACGGTTCGCGTGGCCGATTTGAAAACCCGTCGCTCTCGATTTGAAAGGGTTCGTGATGAAGTCAAGCAAAGTGCAGAACAACAATTGGACATTAACGAATTTTTGCATCCGCGCATGCAAGAAATTGCAGACACATTACCAGCCGCTTTAGGGCGATGGCTACTTCGTACAACATGGGCACGGCAACTGGTAGGGTATTTCACACAACAGGGCCGGATTGTCAAAACCACTTCCCTCAGGGGTTATTTGTTGTTATACGCTGTTGCCTCGCTACGCGTCACACGACCTTACTCTTTGCGTTATACGATTGAACAAGAGCGCATTAGCGCTTGGCTGAGCTTAATTACAGGACTACTGCAAATTAATGACAAGCTTGCACTGCAAGTGATTCGAGCGCAGCAGTTGGTCAAAGGCTATGGCGAAACTCACAGCCGGGGCTGGCGTAATTTCCAGCGCTTAATGAAAGCCCTGCCACAACTTCAAAATGAACCTGATGCGGCAACCAAACTGCAACAACTTCAAAAAATTGCCCTAAGCGACGACTCAGAGCAAGCACTGTTGACAAGCTTGAAGGCTCAAGGTTTACTGCAAACTAGCTGATACTGAATTTAGGCACTTGTCCATTTGACAGAAATCTTAAACTAGGAGACACCCACCATGAAAACAAAACTCATCAAATCAGCATTGGCATTGGCCCTTGCGGCCTCTAGCAGTGCAACTGTATTGGCGCAGGAGGTCACGCTTCGTTTGGTCAGCGCCTTTGCTGAAAACGGCATATATGTCCAACACATGCTGCCATGGATTAGCAAGTTCAATGCTGAAGGCAAAGGGGTCTTGCAAATCAATTTTATCGGCGGCCCCAAAGCAATCCCCACCTTTGAGGTGGGCAATGCTGTGAAGACAGGTGTGGTGGACATGGCCTTGAGCACAGGCGCCTTCTATACCAATGTGATGCCAGAAGCTGACTTTTTGAAACTAACCCAAATTCCAGTGGCTGAACAACGCAAAAATGGTGCATTTGATGCCATCAACAAGGTGTGGAACGAAAAAGGGAACATGCAGTATTTAGCACGCATGGTTGAGAACCAACCTTTTCACATTTACACCAACAAAAAAGTAGACAAGGCCGATTTAAGTGGTCAGAAAATTCGCATTACACCGGTATACCGCGATTTTTTCCAAGCGCTTAACGCCAACGTCATCACCACACCACCTGGCGAGGTTTATACCGCGTTAGAGCGTGGCGTTGTCGATGGCTACGGCTGGCCCATTGGTGGCATTTTTGACTTTAATTGGCATGAAAAAACAAAATTCCGCATTGACCCCGGCTTCTATGATGCCGAAGTCTCATTGGTCATGAACCTGCCTACATTTAAAAAACTCACCGATTCACAGCGCAACTATTTGCAAAAACAGTTGCTTGCTTTAGAAGCTGAAAACATATTCTGGGCGAAATACGGCACAGAGGAAACAGCACGCCAAGCAAAAGCTGGCATTCAAACCATTGCCTTTGATGCCGCAGGAACGAAGGCTTTCAAAGAAAAGGCCTATGACATTGCATGGACTTCTGCCTTAAAGCAGAGCCCTGAAATTGCAGTTCGCTTCAAATCTTTGTTCAGTAAATGATCGCCAAACTTTCTGAAGCCTATGGGCGATTTATTTCAGCCCTGGCTTTGCTCGGATGCCTGATGCTGTTGTTCATGATGCTCCTCATCGTGAGCGATGTCGCTTTGCGCAACTTTGCCATCAGCGGAGGGCCACAAGGCATTGGCTGGAGCAACGAGGTTTCAGAATTTATTTTGTACGCAGTCACTTTGTGTGTTGCACCTTGGCTTTTGCGTCAAGGTCAACACATCCGCGTCGACATTATTTTACAAGCCCTTCCAAAACGGGCGGCCTGGGGGCTCGAATGGGTGGGTGATATCCTGGGGCTGGCTTGTTGTCTGGTTATAAGTTTTTACGGTGTTCAAGCCACGTGGGCCAGTTACAGCGCCAACTCGCTGAACATCAAAACACTGGTCACACCGGAATGGTGGTCTTTGGTACCTCTTCCCCTGGTTTTTTCCTTACTCAGCATTGAAATGCTGTTTCGTATGCATCGACTTTGGTTGGCCGAGCGGGGTCCGCGCAACGATGCGGTAAGCGCCGCATGAGCAGTTGGCAATTTGCCGCTTGCCTCATGCTGGGCGGCTCGACGGTTTTGCTGTTCATTGGCATGCCCGTCGCACTGACCTTCATCAGCATCAACATCGTAGGCGCATGGCTTTATATGGGCGGCGAACCAGGCATGGTTCAGTTGGTTCGCAGCAGTGTCAGCTCTGTCATGGCCTTCTCTCTGACACCCATTCCCCTCTTTGTGCTCATGGGTGAAATTCTGTTTCACACAGGTTTGGCTTTCAAAGTCATTGAAGGTGTCGAACGACTCATCATGCGGGTGCCAGGCCGCTTGGCCGTCGTGGCTGTGGTGGCAGGCACGGTTTTTTCAGCCATTTCGGGCTCAACCATTGCCACAACGGCCATGCTGGGCTCACTCATGCTTCCGGTCATGTTGGCCAGAGGCTATCACCCCACCATTGCCACGGGCCCCATCATGGCCATTGGTGCGGTCGACATGCTCATCCCGCCCTCGGCTTTAACCGTTTTATTGGGTTCTTTGTCTGGCATTTCAATTTCCAAGCTGCTCATTGGCGGTGTTGTGCCCGGTTTGTTGCTGTCAATTTGTTTTGTCGCCTGGATCATCATTCGCGTGCGCATCAGCCCCGATTTGGCACCGAATGAAACGAATTTGATTGAACACAAAGGCTGGGACCGCTGGCAGCCTTTCTTTGCCTACGTATTGCCCACCCTGTCTATTTTTGGCGTGGTGGTGGGCGCGTTGGCTGCGGGTTGGGCAACACCCACAGAATGTGCCGCACTGGGCGCTTTTGCCACCATGGTGTTAGCCGCTTGCTACAGGGTATTGAAGTGGGATGCGGTGCTGAAATCGCTTAAGGGTACAGCCGGCATCTCCGGCATGATTTTATTCATTATTCTAGGCGCCACCACCTTTGCCCAAATACTTTCCTTCTCCGGTGCAAGTACAGGTTTGGTGCAATTCATCACAGGCCAAGGCTTGTCGACCTCTTGGATTGTGGTTGGCATGATGCTCATGCTAATTTTCTTGGGTATCTTTGTGGACCAAGTGAGCATGATGATGATCACCTTACCCATCTTCATGCCCATCGTCACCTCTTTAGGAATCGATCCCATTTGGTTTGGTGTGATGTTCCTTATTTGCATGCAATTGGGCTTGTTGCTACCCCCACATGGTTTGCTGCTGATGACCATGCGCGGTGTCGCACCTCCCTCGGTCACCATGACACATATTTTCTTGGCCGTGGGCCCTTATGTGGTCATGAGTTTGATATTGTTAATGGCGGTATTTTTTATGCCTGCGATCGCCACGTGGCTGCCAGGCTGGATTGGCTAGTTAATTAAGGTATGAAACGGGAAAACCCTGATTTCTAACATCAATGGTTTCGGCAAAGAATGACGTGTTGCCATTTGGTTGCACGTTTTCTTTTTTATTGGTCCCATCAGGAGTTCATCATGTCTTTTCCGCTAATTAAAAGTCTTGTCACCCTTACGGCAGCAGCCACCTTGGCCATTCAACCCGTTTTGGCTGCAGACAAAGTAAAAATTGGCTTTGTAAGCACCCTTTCCGGCCCTTCTGCAGCTTTGGGCGTGGACATCCGGGATGCTTTCTTGCTGGCTGTCAAACTCAATGGCGGCAAGCTCGGCGGTTTGCCTGCCGATGTTTCCATCTCTGATGACCAATTCAAGCCCGATGTGGGCAAACAATTGTTCGAGCGTTATGTCAAACGCGACAAAGTTGATTTCTTAACAGGCGTCGTTTTCTCCAACATCATGTTGGCAGCTTTGCCTGAAGCGGTAGACAACAAAACAATTTACCTCAGCCCCAATGCTGCACCGTCTCCGATTGCAGGCGCTCAATGCACGCCCTACTTCTTCGCAGTGTCCTGGCCCAATGATGCTTACCACGAGGCTGCTGGCCAATATGCCACCAACCTCAAAGTGAAATCAGCCTATTTGCTTGCGCCTAACTACCAAGCTGGCAAAGACTCTTTAGCAGGTTTCAAACGCTTTTTCAAAGGCAATGTCACTGGCGAGGTTTACACCAAGTTGGGACAATTGGACTATTCAGCGGAATTGGCAGAGATTCGAGCCGCGAAACCTGAAGTGGTCTACACCTTCTTACCGGGTGGCATGGGCATCAACTTCATCAAACAGTTCATGGCAGCAGGCTTGAACAAAGATATCCGCCTCATTCAGCCCGGCTTTGGTTCCGACCAAGACGTGATTCGTGCAGTGGGCAACGACATGCTCGGTATTTTTGACACAGCGCACTGGGGTCTTGACTTGCCCAATGAAGCAAACAAAAAATTCGTAGCCGAATTTGAAAAAGAATACAAGCGCCTGCCCACTATATACGCAGCGCAAGGCTACGACACGGCACTGCTGATTGATGCGGCCGTTCGTGCCGCCAACGGCAAGATCGAAGACAAAGAAGCCTTGATCAAAACCCTGAAGACTGTGAAGTTCAATTCTGTGCGAGGTGATTTCCGCTTCAACACCAATCAATACCCCATTCAAAATTACTACTTGCGTGAAATCCAAAAAGACTCTCAAGGTCGTTTGGTGAACCGCATCGTTGGACAACCCGTCTTGACAAACCACGGCGATGCCTACGTTAAAGACTGCCCGATGAAGTAAATGGGGGGTTAAGATCTCCCCATGAGCAGTATTTTGATGTTGGAGCAGGCCTTGAATGGCCTGCAGTTTGGCTTGATGTTGTTTTTGCTAGCGTCTGGGTTAACGCTGGTCTTTGGCATCATGGACATGATCAATTTGGCCCATGGCGCCCTTTACATGGTGGGCGCCTTTCTAGCAGCTTGGCTGGTTCAACTGACACAGTCATTCCTGTTAGGGGTCTTGTTGGCAGTGGGCCTCACCGCAGTGGTAGGCATGTTGTTAGAAGCAACACTTCTCAGAACACTCTACGCACGCGACCACCTGTCGCAAGTCTTGGCTACATTTGCACTCATTCTCATCATCAATGACTCAGTTCGCATGATCTGGGGCTCTGATCTAGCCCTTTCAGCACCTCAAGCCCTGTCCGGGCCAGTTCAATTGCTTCCTGGCTTGTTATACCCCAGCTATCGCTTGCTTATCATTGCGGTGGGCTTAGCCATTGCTTTACTGTTGTTTGTGTTGGTGACCAAAACACGCATGGGCGCATGGGTTCGTGCAGGTGCATCCAATCGTGAAATGGCAATGGCCATGGGCATCAACATCAAAGCACTTTTCACAGGTGTCTTTGGTATTGGCGCTGCACTTTGCGCTGTGGCGGGTGCCATGCTGGGCCCTTTGCTTGCCGTTCAAGTGGGCATGGGTGAAAACATCCTCATTTTGGCGTTTGTGGTCATTGTGATTGGAGGGATAGGATCTGTCTGGGGGGCTTTTGTGGGTGCCATTTTGGTGGGGTTTGTTGACACCTTGGGCCGCACACTTTTGCCACATTTATTTCGGGAAATTTTCTCGCCACAGTTCGCGAGCGCAGCGGGCCCTGCTGTGGCTTCTATTTTGGTCTATCTCTTGATGGCCGTTGTGCTCTTTGTTCGCCCACAAGGGCTGTTCTCAGGTCGCTCTTAACGCAAGGTCAAGATGAATCGCGAAACTCCTCCTTGGCTTTGGACCTTATTGCTGGCACTCGCTATTGCACTGCCTTTGGTGTTACATGCGCGTGGGCAAGACTATTACATCAGCATGATCAGCCGCATGATGATTTACGGTATTGCGGCGTGTAGTTTGAACCTCATTTTGGGTTTTGGTGGATTGGTGTCTTTTGGTCACGCGGCCTTTGTAGGCATTGGTGCATATGCTGTGGGCATTATGATCACAGAGGGTGTGACCAGCGGTTGGCTTAACTTTGCCGTGGCCATGGGTGTCTCAGCGCTGGCCGCCGCTCTCATTGGCGCCATCTCTTTGAGAACCCGCGGTGTCTACTTCATCATGATCACTTTGGCTTTTGCGCAAATGATTTACTACCTGGTGAACTCCATCAAAGCCTATGGTGGCGACGAAGGTTTGAACATCAAATCGCGGTCTAACTTTGGCATGGGGCTTGATTTAAAAAATGATCTGACTTTTTACTTTGTCGTGCTCTTGATTTTGGTGCTCACCTTGGTCATCATTTCACGCATGATGAAATCGCGTTTCGGCCGGGTTATTCTGGCCATTCGTGACGATGACACGCGTGTGGACGCCATTGGCTTTCCGGCGTACACCTACAAATGGGTTTTGTTCATCATTGCGGGAACATTGGGTGGTTTGGCGGGTGCCTTGATGGTTAACCATCAAAACTATGTCAGCCCCAACCTGATGCACTGGACACAATCTGGCACCTTGATGGTCATGGTGATTCTAGGCGGCGTTGGCACATTATCGGGTGGCATATGGGGCGCCTTGGTTTTGCTCATTTTGGAAGATCTGATCGCCGAATACACCGTGTATTGGCAGTTCTACATCGGATGGTTCTTGTTGGCAGTAGTTCTGTTGGCGCCACGTGGTTTGTCGAGCTTCTTTAACCGAGCTAAAAAGCTTGAAACAAAGGGCCATGCATGAGCCAGCAGCCTTTGCTCGATATTCAAAATTTGGTCAAAAGCTTTGGCGCTGTGCTGGCCACAGACCATGTCAGTCTGCAAGTGCTACCGAATGAAATTCATGCGCTGATTGGCCCCAATGGCGCTGGCAAAACCAGTCTCGTGGCGCAATTGTCTGGCTTGCTTTCCAGTGACAGCGGTCACATCCTGTTTCAAGGTCAAGATATCACCACCACCGCCACACATAAGCGTGTCCAATTGGGCTTGGCTCGCTCATTTCAAATTACACGCCTTTTTAAATCGTTCACCGTCTTAGAAAATGTAGCGCTTTCCATCCAAGCTCGAACTGGCAACAGTTTTTCGTTTTGGCGACCAGTCAAACAAGAAGCTGAACTCACAGGCAAGGCCATGAGCCTGCTGAATGAATTGGGATTGGCACCCCGCGCCCATCATCACGCCAGTGAACTCGCTCATGGTGAGCAACGTATTTTGGAGCTGGGTCTGGCGGTCGCCACACAACCCAAGTTGCTGTTACTCGATGAACCAATGGCAGGTGCTGGTCCCGTTGAATCTGAGCGGATTTTGGATCTCATCCTTAAATTGCGCGAGCAATCTGCGATTTTGCTCATCGAACATGACATGGACGCGGTGTTCAGATTGGCCGACAGAATTTCTGTGATGGTCAGCGGCGCCGTCATTGCAACGGGTACCCCCCAAGAAATCAGGCACCACCCCCAGGTTATTGCCGCTTATTTGGGAGAAGAAAACGCATGAGCTTGCTGCAAGTGATCAACTTGGAATCGGCTTACCAAGAAAGTCAGGTCTTGTTTGGTATCGATTTCAGCCTGAATGCGGGTGAATCGATGGGATTACTAGGACGCAATGGCATGGGTAAAACGACTTTGATTCGCAGCATTCTGGGCCTCAAATCCGTTCATGGCGGTCAAGTTTTATTTGACGGTCAAGACATCACCCATCAACCGGCCGACAAAATTGCACGCTTGGGCATTGCGGTGGTACCTGAGGGCCGACAGATTTTCCCGAACTTGTCAGTTGACGAACACCTCACCGCCTTTTTGAGCAATCGGCATCACAGCAAAACCCTTTGGACGCCCGCGCGTGTCTACGAATTGTTTCCACGTCTGGCCGAGAGAAAATCCAATTTGGGTTCTCAGCTTTCTGGGGGTGAGCAACAAATGCTGGCCATCGGTCGCGCATTGGTAGCCAACCCACGCCTGATCATCTTGGACGAAGCCACAGAGGGCTTGGCGCCTCTCATTCGAGAAGAAATTTGGCGATGTTTGCGACTGCTCTGCAACGAGGGGCAAACCTTGATCGTTGTCGACAAATATGTGAATCGATTGATAGATATTGCCTCACATCATCTGATCATTGAACGAGGACAGGTGGCTTGGAAAGGCAATTCTGACGCGCTGCGAGAAGACCGCCAATTGTGGACGCGCTATTTGGGCGTTTGATTTTAAAACGCTTACGCGACAGACTTCACTGCTTGCATCAATAATTTACTGGCGGGACTGAGCGTACCTTTTCAACGACGTGGTTTCGTGTTCATCTCAAGCCCCAAAATGGAGATTTCATGACAAAAATAGATCTAGGCCACCTGGTTCAGCCAGACCGCGTTCACAAGAGCGTCTACACCGATCAACAACTGTTTGATCTAGAAATGGAGCACATCTTTGAAAAGGCCTGGGTCTATTGCGGCCATGAGTCTCAAGTGAAAGAGGTTGGCGACTACTTCACCATGCAAATTGGACGTCAACCGATGGTCATGGTCAGAGACGTCGATAAAAGCGTGAAAGTTCTTTATAACCGTTGCCCCCATCGCGGTGTTGAGTTATGTGGCAACCAAAGCGGCAACACAGGCAGGGGCTTTGTGTGTTCCTACCATGCATGGAGCTTTCATTTGAATGGCAAAGTCAAGGCCATCCCCTTGGTCAAAGGCTACGACGGCACACGCATGACCCCTGATAGCCCAGATTGCAACATGGTGGCTGCAGCCCGAGTCGACAGTTACCGAGGCTTTGTGTTTGCCAGCTTGTCCAAAGAAGGGCCAGATCTGGTTGAATTCTTGGGTGAAGCCAAAGTGGCCTTTGACGACATGTGCGACCGCTCGCCCTTGGGAGAAGTAGAGGCTGTGCCTGTGTGTCACCGGGTCCTACAGCACTCCAATTGGAAGTTCTTCATGGAGAACCAGCTAGACTCACTTCACCCCTCTGTAACGCACCAATCTACTGGTGTGTCTGCTCGCAAGGTGGAACAACGCTTGAAGAAAGAAAAAGGCGAAGCGCCTTTGTTTTTCCATTACCTCTCCACTTTTGCTTCCAGCTTTGATCAATGGGACTCGGTTCAAACCGTCAACTTCAAGTATGGGCACGGCATTTTAAAAGCCTATATGGGCTTGCGCCCTACTGACCCAGACACCGTGGAATATGAAGCTTTGATCAAAAAAGCTTATGGCGAAGAAAAAGGTGAGGAATATTTGGCACGAAGTATTCACCATGTGCTCATCTATCCTTACCTGTCAGTTCAATCACCATTACAACAGCTGCGCTGCCTGCGTCCCATGGCACCCAATAAAACGCTGTCTGAAATTTGGCACTTCCGCCTCAAAGGGGTACCTGAAGCCATCTACGAAAGATCACTGTGGTATTTCAATCTAGTGAACTCACCCGCCACCATGATCAATGCAGATGATTTGGAAAACTGGACCAAAGGCCAACTGGGTCTGGCATCCAAAGGTGGCGAATGGGTCAGCTTCCATCGTAACTTTGGTGGCGATACCGAAAAAGACGGCGTTCTGTATTCAAACAATGGCACCAGCGAAGTAGTGATGCGCAATCAGTTCAAGGCCTGGGAATCGTATATCCGCGCCGCAATTCAACCTTCTGCACAAGCCTAAACAGGAGTTAACCCTCATGAAAACCAATGAAGTTAAAGAAGCACTAGGCACAGGTGTCGTGATCGAAGCCATTCAATCAATGTCTGGCGCGGACTCCATAGAGCCGGATCACATGGGCCGTGGTCGACAGCCCAGCCAAGGCTACATTCCCAAAGCCATAAAAGTGGAAGCAACCTTGCAGCGCCAAGTGGAGGAATTGCTGTTTAATCAAGCCGCCTTACTAGACAATAAAGCTTGGGGCGAGTTTGGCAAATTGTTCAGCGATGACGGCGTTTACTGGATGCCTTCCACACCCACTCAAACCGACTGGCGTCGAGAGCCCTCCATTTTTGCGGAAGACAAATTGCTAATGGAGGTTCGCACGAGCAGACTGCTGCATCCAAACGCGTGGTCACAAGCTGCACATTGGGGAACCAATCACATCGTTGGAAACATTGTAATTGAAGCAGTCAGCGCAACCACAGTTGAGGTTTACTCTCGCTTCCATATGATGGAGATGCGTCGTGATGACATCCGCCATTTTGCTGGAAGTTACCGTCATACCTTGGTAAAGCAAGGCAGTGATTTAAAAATCAAATTACAACGAGTAGACATGACCAACGGGCAAGCGGCCTATGACTACGTATTGCAAGCTTGGGTTTGAAGCATCTGCATTCAGCCAAGCAATAATTTAAACGCACCTCGATAGTTGTCTAGTATTTATGAGTATGATCGTCAAACAAATATGGACCGCCAACCCTTATCGTAACTTCAACTATTTGGTTGTTTGCAGCGAAACCGGTGAAGCGCTAGCAATTGATCCTTTAGACAGTACCAAATGTCTGCAAGTTGCAAAAGATGCTGGCTGGGAGATCACACAAATCCTCAACACGCACGAACACCATGACCACATCGGCGGCAATCAGGCAGTGGTTGA
>SHXD01000012.1 GCA_009693505.1 Limnohabitans sp. | reverse complement strand
TGCCCATGTGGTACTGGTTGTACACATCCCACAAGCCATCGACAATCATGGTGTCAACCATGTTCCAGTTGCCCATGCGCTGGCCGTCACGTGAGCCCATCAATGCGTGTGGTGAAGCGCTCATGTTTTCCTGACCGCCTGCCACCACAATGTCGCTATCGCCCCATGCCACAGCTTGTGCTGCCAACATAACTGCTTTCAAACCAGAACCACACACCGCGTTGATGGTGAGGGCGGGTGTTTCTTTGGCAACGCCGGCTTTCATCATGGCTTGGCGTGCCGGGTTTTGTCCTGCGCCAGCCGTCAAAACTTGGCCCATGATGACTTCACCAATTTGATCCATGCTAAGGCCAGCGCGAGCAATGGCTTCGCGAATGGCAATGCTGCCCAACTCTGGCGCTGCAATTTTGGCCAAGGAGCCCCCAAACTTACCAACAGCCGTGCGTGCAGCTGAAACAATGACGATGTCTTCCATTAGTCTTCCTTTTTTTAATTTACGAACTGAATTTAAATTTCGAATTAGGCACGCGCCTTGACGTAGCGACCTGGCGCCGCTTCAATGACTTTGAATTTGGCATCTTTTCCATAATGCTTGGGTGCAGCAATTTGCTTGCCAGCATGCTTACGCAGCCAATCGGACCAATCGGTCCACCAACTGCCAGGCAATTCTTTAGCGCCAGCAACCCATTGGTCGGCAGAAGCCGGGAATTTGCCATCTTCACGCAACCAGTGGCTGCGCTTGTTGGCTGTGGGTGGATTGATCACACCAGCAATGTGCCCCGATGCACCCATGACGAATCGTTTTTTCCCAGGAAGGTGCTGAGTCGATGCGTATGCACCACCAATGGGCACAATGTGGTCTTCTCTTGAACCATAGATGTACACAGGCATGTCTAGCTTGCCAAGATCAATTTGTTCGCCACACACCGTGACAGCACCAGGGCTGATAAATTTATTTTCCAAATAGGTATTGCGCAAGTACCAGGCGTAAAAAGGACCAGGCAAATTGGTGGAGTCGCTGTTCCAGTAAAGCAAGTCAAACGGCGGTGGTGATTCGCCTTTCAAATAATTACCAACCACATAGTTCCACACCAAGTCGTTGGGGCGCAAGAAGCTAAAGGTAGAGGCCAAATCTTGGCCTTTGAGCAAACCACCCTGCCCCATTTGCATTTCACGGAACTTGACAAAGTTTTCGTCAATGAAAACATCTAGGATGCCTGTGTCGGTAAAGTCAATGAGCGTGGTCAGAAATGTGGCACTGGCCACAGGTTTTTCACCGCGGGATGCCAAGACAGCCAAGGCATTGCTCAAAATGGTACCGCCAACGCAGAAGCCCAAAGCATTGATTTGCTTGGCACCCGTGATGTGCTGAACTTGGCTGATGGCTTTGATGGCGGCATTTTCAATGTAGTCATCCCAAGACTTTTGCGCCATGCTTTCATCGGGATTGCGCCAGCTGACCACAAAGGTACGGTGACCCTGGCTCACTGCATAACGAATGAAGGAGTTGTTGGGCTGCAGGTCAAGAATGTAAAACTTGTTGATACAAGGCGGCAACAACAAAAATGGTTTTTCGTAAATCTTGGCCGTAAGCGGTTTGTACTCAATCAATTGAAAGTATTCATTTTCAAAAACCACAGCGCCTTCGGTGGTGGCCACGTTCTCACCCACCACAAACTTGCTTTCGTCGGTCATGGACACATGACCCTGCTGCATGTCATGCAGCAAGTTTTGAATACCCTTGGCAAGACTCTCACCTTGAGTGTCAATGGCTTTCTTTTGCGCTTCTGCATTGAAGGCCAAGAAGTTGCTGGGTGCAGAAGCCGCAACCCATTGCTCGACTGCAAATTTGATTTTGTTTTGGGTGTGTTCGTCGGCCTCAACCGCATCAGCCAAACCCATGAGTGTTTTGGCATTGAGCAAATAAGAGCCCGCCGTGAAAGCTGCCATGGGATTGGCAGTCCATGCCTCGCTTGAAAAACGGCGGTCCTTTATTTCATGCTTAGATTCAAGGCCATGATTCCAGAGCGCCGTGGCTTCTTCTAAATAGGCGGCCTGCAATTCCTTTAACTTTTCCTGAGAAAAAGTAAGTTGCGGCGCAGCATCTTGTGCAGGGGGCACAATACCGCCAAGGTCCATGGTTTGAAAAGTTTGCATGGCCTGACCCCAGCTTTTAGCCAGGTTTTGCTGAAACTCTTCCCCAGCGCGTGACCAAAATTCGTTTTGAGAATTTGTCATGTGCTCATCTCCTGTCATTGTTCAAATAAATACCCATGTACATCGTTGCAATTGCTTGGATTTACGTCGCGCTCATGATGAGCGTTGCAGAGGCCACTAACACAAATGGAACCGTCCTTGGAGGCATTGTCACCTTCATTCTTTACGGGATCCTTCCAACTGCCATAATTATTTACATCATGGACGCACCCCGTCGCAAGAGGGTCAGATTGGCACGTGAGCTTGAAGCTTCAGAGCTGGCCACGTCACAAAAAGGAAACGAAACTCAGGCAGATACGCCTAAGCCTTCAGCCACATCAGACACTAATTTGTAAGCCAGATGTAAGCAGCCATGCGCCCTGAGCCACCTTTGCGCACAGCATCGCGCCTGTGAGAGTGGTATTTGGATTCTTGGCGATAGGTGCACCAAGCGAAGGAACTGTCGTTACCGCAAATGACTTGAAAGCCTGCCGCTGTTAGCCGCCATCGTGCAAGCCCTGCCAAATCGGCCAAATACTTACCTGCACCCTGCGCCACAAAAAAGTCTTCGGGCCGCATTGTTTCAAGCGCTGGCTGTTGCTGTGAAATGAAGGCGTCAAGCACATCCTGCCCCACTTCAAAAGCAGTCGGCCCAATACAGGGCCCCAACCAAACCATACAGTCTTGTGTGGAAAACCCATGCGCTGTTGCACCTTGGGTCAGCGTCTCCACTACACCATGACCGTTGGCACCCGCAAGACCGCGCCATCCAGCATGTGCCGCAGCAACCCACTTGGCCTTGGGGTGGCACACCAAAATGGGCAAACAATCGGCAGCCATCATGGCGCACGCAATACCGCTTTGCGTAGTCCAAGCCACATCGCCCTCAAGACCTGAAGGCGTCTGCGCCTCAATGGCCACCGCCTTGACACCATGCACTTGTTTGAGATAAACCGCCGGCACACCCATGGCACTTTCAACCAAGCCGCGGTTGACTAGGACTTGGCCAGGCTCATCACCCGACATAAGGCCAAGGTTAAGAGATGACCATGGCTCGCTTGAAACACCGCCTTCTCGGGTGGTCATGAGGGCCCGCACAAAGTGCGGCGCGGGCCATTCGGGTTGAAATCCGATCAAGCCTTTAGGCTGCGTCGGGGCAGTCAGAGGGTTGGGCTTTTTGGAAGGCCTCCAATTTCATGCAAGCATCGAAGGCCGCCATGGTCAGAGGCAAGCCATCAAAGCTGACCTCAAACCTTTTGCCATTGAAAATTTGGGGGACCAAGCAGCAATCGGCCAAGGTGGGCGTGTTGCCAAAACAATAGGTCGATTGAGGGCCTTGGGCCAACTGGCGTTCAAACGCCTCCAGTCCATCTCTCACCCAATGGCGGTACCACGTGTTTTTCTGGTCTTCGTTCAAACCCAGTGTGACGCTCAGGTACTTGAGAACACGAAGGTTGTTGATCGGGTGAATTTCACAAGCAATCGATTGCGCCAAAGCGCGAACACGCGCTCGGCCCAATGCATCCTTTGGCAACAATGCAGGCTCTGGGTGGGTTTCATCCAGGTATTCAATGATGGCCATGGACTGGCTCAGGTGCTCTCCATCCACAACCAAGTTAGGCACCAGATTGTCAGCAGCCACCAAGCTGTAGGCTGCTTCCTTGTGTTCGCCCTTGCCAATGTGAACTGCGATATATTCATAGGGCAAGCCCTTCAAGTGCAGTGCAATTCGAACTCGAAACGACGCTGAGGAACGGAAGTAGTTGTAAAGTTTCATAGGCATTAGCATAAACTGGAAACATGTCCGCCCACACCCTCCAACCTCATCTTCCATGGATTGAAAGCCATTTACCGCTGCCCCCTGTGGAAAACGCATGGGGCGAAGACACCGAGGCGCCAGGTTTGCTGGCAGCAGGCTCAGATTTAGGGGTTGAGCGGCTCTTAGAAGCCTATGCCAAAGGCGTGTTTCCTTGGTTCAATTCGGACCAGCCTGTGCTGTGGTGGAGCCCCGATCCCCGCATGGTGCTGCAAATCAAACACTTCAAGCTTCACCGATCTTTGCGAAAAACGCTGGCTCGGTATTCGGTACATCCTCAATTTGAATTGTGTTTTGACCGCGCTTTTGACGACGTGATAGAAGCGTGCGCGCAAAGCCCCAGACAGGGACAAAAAGGAACCTGGATCGTGCCGCCCATGGTGGAGGCCTACAAAGCCTTGCACCGCGCAGGCTATGCCCACAGCGCCGAAACATGGCTCGATGGCCACTTGGTGGCAGGCCTTTACTTTGTTTGCATTGGCAAAACTGTGTTTGGCGAATCCATGTTTAGCACGCTCAGTGACGGCTCCAAAATGGCGCTTGCAGCACTGGTTCATGTCTGCGATCAACACAGTATTCAAGCCATCGATTGCCAGCAAAATACGGCGCATTTGGCCTCGATGGGCGCCAGCGAAATGACGCGCACCGCCTTTTTAGCTCAAAGTGTGCCAGCCTTGCAGTTCACAAGTCCCGACTGGAAAAACGCCCAAATAGATTGGGATGTTTGGCGAACGGGCGCACCATGACACACCTCAAGGACCTGCCCTTCAGCACGCTGCAGTTTTATGCCACTGCGGCCTACCCTTGCAGTTATCTAGATGGCCGTGAAGCACGCTCGCAGGTGGCGACACCCAGCCATTTGATTCAAACCGATGTGTATTCGGACTTGGTCGAGCGCGGCTTTCGCAGAAGCGGCCTCTTTACCTACCGGCCCTATTGCGATGGCTGCCAAGCATGTGTGCCAATGCGCGTGCTGTGCAATGAATTCAAGCCCAACAAAAGTCAAAAGCGTGCACTGAGAAAACATCAAAATTTGGTAGCGCGCGTGTCTAGATTGGGTTTTGAAAGTGAGCATTACGACTTGTATTTGCGCTATCAAAACAGCCGCCATTCGGGCGGCGGTATGGACCAAGACAGCATTGAGCAGTACAAGCAGTTTTTGCTTCAAAGTCGAGTCAATTCGAGGTTGGTTGAATTCAGGGAAGCCTGTGCCACTGGCGAGGTGGGTGAACTCAAAATGGTCTGCATTGTCGATGTCTTGAATCAAGGACTTTCTGCGGTGTACACCTTTTATGCCCCAGAGGAGCATGCCAGCTACGGCACTTATGGCGTGCTTTGGCAAATTCAACAGGCCAAAGACTTAGGGCTGCCTTTCGTTTACATGGGCTACTGGATTGGTGCCAGCCCCAAAATGCAATACAAAGAACGCTTTGCGCCCTGCGAGAGTCTTCAAAACGACCTATGGAAGCCCCACCCTTCTCCGCGCTGACAAATTGGCATGACACAAAGCCAATTTCATCTTGTAAAATAAGATTTCACAAACAGCCACAGGTTCAGTCCCATGAGAAAAGCTGAAGCACACCCGCCAGTAGCACCGACCATTCAAGTCATCGAGCGCTTGTTTTCACTCATGGATGTATTGGCTTCTAGAGAAGATGCCATTTCGCTGAAAGAGATCAGTGAAAAAACAGGCCTGCATCCGTCCACCGCACACCGAATCTTGAACGACTTGACCATTGGTCGTTTTGTGGATCGTCCTGAACCAGGCAGCTATAGATTGGGCATGCGCATGTTAGAGCTGGGCAACCTGGTCAAGGCGCGCCTCAATGTGCGCGATGCAGCGCTTGCGCCCATGCGAGATTTGCACAAACTGATTCAACAACCTGTCAACTTGAGCATGCGACAGGGCGATGAAATTGTTTACATCGAACGCGCCTTCAGCGAGCGTTCGGGCATGCAAGTTGTCAGAGCCATTGGCGGCCGAGCGCCTTTGCACCTGACGTCCGTCGGCAAGTTGTTTTTGTCTGTGGATGAGCCCATGAAAGTCCGAAGCTACGCCACGCGCACAGGCTTAAACGGTCAGACCAAAAATAGCATTACGCAGCTGCAAGTGCTAGAACGTGAACTGTCAAAGGTTCGCCAATATGGCATTGCTCGCGACAACGAGGAATTGGAATTGGGCGTGCGCTGTATTGCAGCAGGCATTTACGATGACCAGGGCAAGTTGCTTGCGGGCCTCTCCATATCAGCGCCCGCTGATCGAATTGACGAAGCTTGGTCAGCCAAATTGCAAGCAACTGCCGAGGGAATTTCTCAAGCCCTAGGCTACAAAGATTGAGGCTTTAGCCAGCCGTATCGGCTGAAGCAACATGACTGCGCGCATTTTGATTTTCGACCCAGCGTCGAACTCGCTCAGCATCTGCAATTCGGCTTACTTTGCCAGCAGAGTCTAAAAACACCATGATGATTTTGCGACCCGCCACCTTGGTCTGCATGACCAAGCATTGGCCAGCTTCAGAGATGTAGCCCGTCTTTTGCAAACCGATGTCCCAGTTGGGACTTTTAACCAGTCTGTTGGTTGTGTTGTATTGCAGAGTTCTGCGACCCACGGCCACCTCTCGACCAGGTGATGTCGAGAGTTCGCGCAGCAAGGGGACATCGTAAGCAGCACCGACCAGCACGGCCAAATCTGTGGCGCTGGATTGGTTGCGGCTGGAAAGCCCAGTAGGTTCGACGTAATGTGTGGACGCCATGCCAAGGCCTTTAGCGCGGTCGTTCATGGCTTTGACAAACAAGGGCATGCCTCCTGGATAAGTTCTACCCAGTGCGTGTGCGGCGCGATTTTCACTGGCCATCAAGGCCAGGTGCAACAAGTCACCGCGGCTAAGTACCGAACCAACAGCCAAACGCGAGGTGCTGCCCTTTTCGGTGTCCACATCATCCTGCGTGATGGTGATCATTTCGCTTTGAACCAAGTTGGCATCGCTGATGACCAAACCTGTCATGAGTTTGGTAAGTGATGCGATGGGCAAGACGGCCATGTCGTTCTTGCGAATTAAAACTTCATGTGTATCTTGATCAATGACAAGTGCCACGCTTGAGCGCAAATCGAGAATGTCGGCGCCTTGGTGTAAACCGGCAATGCGGCCAAAAGAAGGTCTTGTGTCTGTGGCCTTTTTCTTGACGGATTTACGGGGTTTTTGAGTATTTTTGGCTAAAGCTTTGGGTGAAGCTTTGGTTGTGTTTTGTGCAGAAACCGCCGGTTTTTTATCTGCAACAGGTTTTCGCGTGTTCTCGTTGTCTGCCGCGTTGGTTGAAAGTGACATCAAGGCCATGATGCACAAAGGCAAACAAGGCTTGAAAACACGGCAGGAAAACAGGCGATTTAGTGGATTCAAAGCAATACTTTCGAGGCTCAAAGTCATTCGGAATTTGGCGGATGTCATACAAACTTCAGACAGTGTACCTAAATAAAAAAGTTTCGCAAGATCAACACCTTGCGCAAGCTTCTTGAAGACCTTGCTCAGTCTTAGCTCTGAAGCACTTAGCCTTGAGCAGCCACCCTGTCTGCCTTGCTTTGAAGTTTATTCAAAGCGCTCAAGTAGGCCTTGGCCGAGGCCACAATGATGTCAGGGTCAGAGCCTACGCCATTGACCACGCGGCCGCTGTTTTGCAAGCGAACCGTGACTTCGCCTTGGCTTTCGGTCGATCCGCTGATGGCGTTCACAGAATAAAGCACCATTTCAGCACCGCTTTCCACGATCGATTCAATGGCTTTGAGTGATGCATCTACGGGACCATTGCCCTCCGATTTGCCATGAACCTCCTTGCCACTGACCGTAAAAACAATGGCGGCGCTGGGTCGCTCGCCTGTTTCACTGTGTTGCGCCAAAGATACAAATGCGTATTGCTCTTTGTCTTGGGTGACACTTTCTTCGCTGACCAAGGCCAAGATGTCTTCGTCAAAAATTTCGCTTTTGCGGTCTGCCAATTCTTTGAAGCGCGTAAAGGCCGAGTTCAACTCTGTTTCACTTTCGAGCACCACACCCAGCTCTTGCATGCGTTGTTTGAAGGCGTTGCGGCCACTTAATTTACCCAGCACAATTTTGTTGGCTGACCAACCCACATCTTCTGCACGCATGATTTCGTAAGTGTCGCGCGCTTTAAGCACGCCATCTTGGTGAATACCTGAGGCATGCGCGAAGGCATTGGCACCCACCACTGCCTTGTTAGGCTGAACGACAAAGCCTGTGGTCTGGCTCACCATGCGACTCGCCGCCAAGATGTGGATGGGGTCGATGTTCATCTCTAAACCAAAGTAGTCTTTGCGCGTTCTGACGGCCATGACAATTTCTTCCAAAGAACAATTGCCTGCCCGCTCACCCAAGCCATTGATGGTGCATTCAACCTGACGTGCACCGCCCAACTTCACACCAGCCAAACTGTTGGCCACCGCCATGCCCAAGTCGTTGTGGCAATGGACAGACCAAATGGCTTTGTCGGAGTTTGGAATTCTTTCGCGAAGTGTTTTGATGAACTGACCATACAACTCTGGCACAGCGTATCCAACGGTGTCGGGCACGTTGATGGTAGTTGCGCCTTCAGCAATGACAGCTTCCAAAATTTTGCACAAGAAATCCATGTCACTTCGGTAGCCATCTTCAGGGCTGAACTCGACGTCTGCGACCAAATTGCGTGCAAACCTGACGGATTGTTTGGCCTGCTCGAAAACCTGATCGGGCGTCATGCGGAGTTTCTTTTCCATGTGCAATTCAGAGGTTGCAATGAAGGTGTGGATGCGGCCATTGTTGGCACCCTTCAAGGCTTCTGCCGCACGTGAAATATCGCGGTCGTTGGCGCGCGACAATGAGCAGATGGTGGAATCTTTGATGGCATTGGCAATGGCCTGCACAGCTTCAAAGTCACCATTGGAGCTGGCTGCAAAACCAGCTTCGATCACGTCAACGCGCAATCGCTCTAATTGACGCGCAATGCGCAGCTTTTCGTCACGGTTCATGGAGGCGCCGGGCGACTGCTCACCATCACGCAATGTCGTGTCAAAAATAATCAATTTATCGGCCATGTTTCACTCCTGGTTTTAAATCTTCAAAAAAGCGGCTCTGAAATAAAAAAAAGCCCGCTGCGTTTGGCATACGGGCTTGTTGGGAAACTGAACAGCGTGCGCTATACATCCCGCCCGTGGGGCGTCAGTAGTAGGGCTAGCAAATTCGTTTTCATAGAAATACTGTATCACAACTTTTAGAAAAGGTCATTACCGGTGAAGCCCACGCTCATCAGGGTCTTCGGTAGAGGTGCTAATGACGCTGGTGGGCTCACCCTTGAATCGGCGCCAAATGTACATGGCATAACCACTCATGCCATAGATCACAAACAAACTGAACAAGACGATAGGCGGGTGTATGTTGACCACGGCAATGCCCAAGGCAATCAGCACAATGACCACAAACGGCACACTTTTCTTCATGCTGATGTCTTTGAAGCTGTAGAAAGGCGCATTGGTGACCATGGTCAGGCCGGAAAACAGAGCGACCACAAACATGGGCCAAGCCATGGAGGTTGGCGAAATTTCAGCATCGGTCATGATGGAAATGAAGCCCATGACCAAGGCCGCCGCCGCAGGGGAAGGCAAACCTTGGAAAAACCGCTTGTCAACCACCGCGGTGTTGACATTGAAACGAGCCAAGCGCAAAGCTGCGCAAGCACAGTAAACAAAAGCGGCTATCCAACCCCAACGACCCAGGCCTTTGAGCGACCATTCGTAGGCAATAAGGGCGGGCGCTGCACCAAAGGAGACCATGTCGGACAAAGAGTCCATCTGTTCTCCGAAGGCACTTTGGGTGTTGGTCATGCGCGCCACACGGCCGTCTAAGCTGTCGAGCACCATGGCACAGAACACGCCAATGGCGGCCATGTCAAAACGGCCGTTCATGGCCATCACGATGGCGTAAAAGCCACCGAACAAGGCCGCCAACGTGAAGAGATTAGGCAACACGTAAATACCCTTTCGGGGCTTACGCGGTTGAGTGCTCAACCCGACGTCGTCGGAATTTTCTGAACCATCGTGCATGCGGGATTTCTTTCAGTTGAAGCAGATGCCGAAATCAGTTGCGTGTTTTGTCAACCAACTTGTTTTTGGCAATCCAAGGCATCATAGAGCGCAATTGTGCGCCTACAACTTCAATGGAGTGCTCAGAGGTCAAACGACGACGTGCGGTCATGCTTGGGTAGTTGGTACGGCCTTCCAAGATGAACATCTTGGCGTACTCACCAGTTTGAATGCGTTTCAGGGCGTTGCGCATGGCTTCGCGTGATTGCTCGTTGATCACTTCGGGGCCCGTAACGTACTCGCCATACTCTGCATTGTTAGAGATGGAGTAGTTCATGTTGCCGATGCCGCCTTCGTAAATGAGGTCAACAATGAGCTTCAACTCGTGCAGGCACTCAAAGTACGCCATCTCAGGCGCATAACCGGCTTCGACCAAAGTTTCATAACCCATCTTGATGAGTTCCACGGCGCCGCCGCACAACACAGCTTGCTCGCCGAACAAGTCGGTTTCTGTTTCTTCTTTGAAGTTGGTTTCAATGATGCCGGCTTTGCCGCCACCGTTGGCCATGGCGTAGCTGAGTGCCAAAGCAATGGCTTTGCCGCTCTTGTCTTGGTGCACTGCCACCAGGTGAGGCACGCCGCCGCCTTGTGTGTAGGTGTTGCGCACTGTGTGGCCTGGAGCCTTAGGGGCGACCATCCAAACGTCAAGGTCTTCACGGGGAATCACTTGGTTGTAATGAACGTTGAAGCCGTGTGCGAATGCCAAAGAAGCACCCTTTTTGATGTTGGGCTCTACATCGTTTCGGTACACCTCGGCAATTTGTTCGTCGGGCAACAAAATCATGACCACGTCGGCCGCTTTAACCGCATCGGCCACTTCCATGACGTTGAGGCCGGCTTTTTCAACCTTGGGCCAGCTTGCGCCGTTTTTGCGCAAACCCACAACCACTTTCACACCGCTGTCGTTTAAGTTTTGGGCGTGTGCGTGGCCTTGTGAGCCGTAGCCAATGATGGCCACTGTTTTGCCTTTGATGACGCTGAGGTCACAGTCTTTGTCGTAAAACACTTTCATGGGTTTTCTCCTTCAAAAATCGTTCAAAAAATTTTGGGTTTAGGCGCGCAAAATGCGCTCACCCCGTCCAATGCCGCAGGCACCAGTACGGACTGTTTCAAGAATGGCGCTGCGGTCAAGGGCTTCCAAAAACGCATCGTTTTTGGATTGGTCGCCCGTCAGTTCCACGGTGTAGCTTTTGTCGGTGACATCAATCACGCGACCACGGAAGATGTCGGCCATGCGCTTCATCTCTTCACGTTCTTTGCCCACAGCGCGCACCTTGACCAGCATGAGTTCACGCTCGGTGTAGGCGCCTTCTGTGAGGTCAACCACTTTGACCACCTCAATGAGGCGGTTCAGGTGCTTGGTAATTTGTTCAATGACGTCATCAGAGCCAGCCGTTTGGATGGTCATGCGCGACAAACTGGGGTCTTCGGTGGGCGCCACACTGAGTGACTCAATGTTGTAACCACGGGCAGAGAACAAACCCACCACGCGCGACAAGGCGCCGGGTTCGTTTTCAAGTAAGACTGCGATGATGTGTTTCATGTGCGATTCCTCTTTTTGACGCCCTCCCCTGCACACGGTAATGTGCAAGCTTGGCTGTCAATAGATTCTTCTTAAAGGTTCAAATTGATTTCAAAAATGTTCTTAGAGGTCTTCAGGGCTTAGAAGCATTTCTGTAATGCCCTTGCCTGCTTGAACCATGGGGAACACGTTTTCGGTGGGGTCGGTGCGGAAGTCCATGAACACCGTGCGATCTTTCAGTTTGCGGGCCTCGCGCAATGCGGGCTCGACATCTTCGGGGCGCTCGATGAGCATGCCCACGTGACCATAGGCTTCGGCCAACTTCACAAAATCGGGCAAGGCATCCATGTAGCTGTGGCTGTAACGGCCTGAATATTCAATTTCTTGCCACTGACGAACCATGCCCAAGTAGCGGTTGTTCAAAGATACAATTTTGATGGGTGTGTTGTATTGCAAACATGTGGAAAGCTCTTGTATGCACATTTGCACCGAGCCTTCACCAGTGACGCAAAACACTTCTGAGTCGGGCTTGGCCAATTTAATGCCCATGGCATAGGGAATGCCAACACCCATGGTGCCCAAGCCACCTGAATTGATCCAACGGCGAGGTTCGTTAAATTTGTAATACTGAGCGGCCCACATTTGGTGCTGGCCCACATCAGATGTGATGTAAGTATCAGCATCTTTGGTCATGTTGTACAAAGTCTGAATGACCTTTTGCGGCTTGATGACCTCGGTGTTTTCGCTGTCGTACTTCATGCAATCGCGTTTGCGCCAACCGTCAATGGTGGACCACCAAGCACCCAGTGCATTGCTATCGGGTTTGAGGCCCGACTCTTTGATCATGGCAATGAGTTCGGTCAGAACATCTTTGACATCGCCCACAATAGGTACATCGACCTTCACACGCTTGGAAATGCTGGAAGGGTCAATGTCAATGTGAATGATCTTGCGCTCGTTTTGTGCAAAATGTTTGGGATTGCCAATGACGCGGTCGTCAAAGCGCGCGCCCACAGCCAGCAACACATCAGAGTGCTGCATGGCGTTGTTGGCTTCCCATGTGCCGTGCATGCCGAGCATGCCTAGGAACTTTGGATCGGTAGCGGGATAGGCGCCCAAGCCCATGAGGGTGTTGGTCACGGGGTAACCCAACATGTCGACCAACTGGCGCAACTCTGCTGAGGCATTGCTTAAAAGCACGCCGCCGCCTGTGTAAATGTAGGGACGCTTGGCTGCCATCAACAATTGAAGCGCCTTGCGAATTTGTCCACTGTGGCCTTTGCGCACAGGGTTGTAGGAGCGCATTTCAACTGTTTCGGGGTACCCATGGTAGGGCACTTTGTTGAATGAAACATCTTTGGGAACATCGACCACCACCGGGCCAGGCCGGCCACTGCGTGCAATGTGGAATGCTTTTTTCATGATCAAGGCCATGTCGCGGGCATCTTTGACAAGGAAGTTGTGCTTCACGATAGGGCGCGTAATGCCCACGGTGTCGCACTCTTGAAAGGCATCGAGACCGATGGCGGCAGTGGGCACTTGCCCACTGATGATCACCATGGGAATGCTGTCCATGTAGGCCGTTGCAATGCCGGTAACTGCATTGGTGAGGCCTGGGCCTGATGTGACCAAAGCAACACCAACATCGCCCGTGGCGCGGGCATAGCCGTCGGCCGCATGCACAGCAGCCTGCTCGTGACGAACCAAGACGTGCTGAATGGTGTCTTGCTTGAAGAAAGCGTCATAGATATGCAATACAGCACCACCTGGGTAACCCCAGATGTACTTGACGTTCTCGGCTTGAAGGGCTTTAACAAGAATTTCGCCACCGCGCAAATCGACGGACGACGAATAGGAAGCTGCACTGTTGGCAGCTGTGGCGGCACTGGCCATTTCAGCTTTGGAGATTTCCATATTCAACCTTTGTGAATTTCTCTAACGAAAAACCTTGGGTGCTCTTTTGCGGGACTCTTTTGAAGTCGCATCAGAACTTAAGACCACCAACATAAGTCTGTGCATGTGAGCACTTTGACCGGATGGTGATCCGTTTGCGTTTTTTCAATTGCAACCCAGCATTATAGAGGCCAGAATGCCATAATCCAAACGAACAAAATTGAGTGCCGTATTTGGTTCCTTACTTTGGCCACAGAACAAGAACTCTCAGATTTCCTTAAAAACACGGAGAAGCGTGCCTTCAAACGCACGCTGTACCACGTGCGCAACGAGGACTCTGCCTTGGACATTGTGCAAGACAGCATGATCAAGCTGTCCACCCACTACGGCGACAAACCCCAAGCCGAACTGCCTTTGCTGTTCCAGCGTATTTTGTCCAACACCACCCTAGATTGGTTCAGAAGACAAAAAACCCGCAACGCCCTTTTTTCCAACATGAGCGACTTTGGCACCGATGCTGACGGTGAAGATTTGGACTTTTTGGAAAACTTAGGGGGGCTGAGCGAACCCGGTTTGGGTGAAAGTGCAGAAGATTTAACCCAACGTAAACAAATATTTCACCAAATTGAGGCAGAAATACAAGAATTGCCGCCTCGTCAACGCGAAGCCTTCCTGCTGCGTTATTGGGAGGAGATGAACCTTTCTGAGACGGCAGTTGCCATGGGCTGCACGGAAGGCAGCGTCAAAACTCACTGTTCTCGGGCTGTTCAGGCGCTGAGTAAAGCACTTCGCGCCAAAGGATTTAACACATGAAAACGAACGCCAAACCAGACATGCACAGAATTGACCAAGTGGGCCGGGTTATCTCGCGCCGCTTAAATGAGCATGCCACAGACCTGCCCCACGACATTACAGAGCGCTTGCGTGTGGCCCGAATGCAGGCCCTTGCTCAGCGCAAACCCGAGCCCATTCGCATTTTTTTGCCGCAGTTGGGCACAGCCGGCGGACTTGGCATGGGCAATTCCGACGAAAGTTTAAACCTCTGGAGCCGTTTGGCGTCTGCCCTGCCCTTGATTGTTTTGCTGTTTGGCTTGGCCACCATTCATATTTTTCAAAACGAGCACCGCGTCAATGAGATGGCACAGCTAGATGCCGAACTTCTCATTGACGACCTGCCCCCAGCAGCTTATACCGACCCCGGGTTCTTGATCTTTTTGAAGTCCAACCCCCTCGAATCAAAGGCGCCCGATTGATTTATTCGAGTTTGATGGCCAGCTTTATCGCTGTCGTTTTATGCACGGCAGTCACAGGCGCGTTTGCGCAAACTCCTCAGGCTAACGCCATTCATCCTACAGCCGGACCCTCGGCGGCACCCGCTTCCGCTTCAAATTCATCGTGGCAAAGTTTAAAGGGCTCGCAAAAAAAAGCCTTGGCACCTTTGGCTCCTCATTGGGCGCAACTGAGCCCTGCCCAAAGAAACAAATGGCTGGCCATGTCAAACAACTTTGACAATTTGTCCAACAAAGAACAAGCCATCCTGCACGAAAGAATGGCAGAGTGGGCATCTCTCAGCCCCCAGCAAAGGGCACAAGCCAGGCTAAATTTCAATCAGACCAAAACCCTAGACGCCGACGCCAAAAAGACGCATTGGGAGGCCTATCAAGCTCTCAGCCCTGAAGATAAGAAAAAACTGGCGGCCCAGCAAACCACGGGCATTCAAGGCGCAGCCACAGCGTCTCAGGCCACATCACCCCGCAAAATCATTCCTTTGCCAGGCAAATCCATACCGGCTGAAGCGGCGAACAAATCCACCACCGGCATTGTGATCGACAAGAAAACCTTATTGCCCACCATTGTGGCCATCCCTGAAGGTACTTGAGTTGAGTGATTCACCTTTAATGCCTGAAGATTCTGTCGATTCAAGCACTGATACCAAGCTCATTTTCACCACGCCATCCCTGGCACGCCGCATGGCCTGCTGGTTTTATGAGGGCATGTTGCTGTTTGGCGTCGTTTTTCTTGCTGGCTATTTGTTTGGCACACTCAGCCAAACAAAGCACGCCTTAGACAACCGCCATGGCCTACAAGCTTTCTTATTTCTTGTTTTTGCCATTTACTTCACTTGGCTATGGTCCAAGGGTCAAACACTTGCCATGAAGACTTGGCATATCAAAGTGTTAGATGCTTCTGGTCAACCACTCACTCAGCCTCGGGCATTGCTCAGATACTTGCTGAGTTGGGTTTGGTTTTTACCGCCCATTGTTGCGGCCATGCCCTTTCAATTGCCTGCGCCAGTCGTTGGGCTGCTGGTCCTTGTTTGGGTTTTTGTTTGGGCCATCTCAAGCCGATTCCAATTGCGTGGACAATATTGGCATGACGTCTGGGCTGGAACGCAGCTGGTGGATGTTCAAAAGAAACCCTGAAATTCATCGCCATCCTAGTTTCATGACCATTGACCATGTGAATCCCCAAAAGGCTCGAAAGGGCCTGTCGCGCATTTTCCATGCTGGTGGCTATTCCATTGCTGGGCTCAAAGCGGGATGGGGCGAAACCGCATTTCGCCAAGAGGCCTTGCTCGCCATCTTTCTCATTCCTACCGCCTTTTGGCTAGGTCAGACTTGGGTTGAAGTTTCCTTGTTGTGTGGCTCCGTTATTTTTGTCATGGTGGTCGAGCTGTTAAACACCGGCATTGAAACGGCCATCGACCGAATCGGCACTGAATGGCATGCGCTGTCCAAGCGAGCCAAGGACATGGGCAGTGCTGCTGTGCTGCTCAGCCTTTTTCTCTGCTTAGGCATTTGGTCTGCCGCCATTTGGAGATACATCCATGGCTGATCCTCTTTTTTCAATTTGTGTTTACTGCGGCTCCAAGCCTGGCGATAAACCCGCCTTTGCTGAATCTGCCCAACAAGTGGGGCAATGGATTGCGCAACACGGCGGGCAGCTTGTGTATGGTGGTGGCAGAAATGGGCTGATGGGCATCGTTGCCGATGCCACCCTTGCTGCAGGTGGCCGCGTTGTAGGCGTCATACCGCGCGCCCTGGTTGAAAATGAATGGGCCCACACGGGCTGCACCGAATTGCATGTGGTGGAAACCATGCACGATCGCAAAAGAATGATGGCAGAACGCGCCGATGCATTCATTGCATTGCCTGGTGGCATCGGCACCTTTGAAGAGTTTTATGAAGTTTGGACCTGGCGCCAGTTGGGCTACCACAACAAGCCCATTGGCCTGCTTAACCTGAATGGCTTCTACAACCCTATGCTGGCTTTTTTAAGCAGCGTGGTGCAGCACCAATTCATAGGGCCATGGCAAATGGATTTAATCCAAACAGACAGCGACGCTCTTAAATTGTTGCCCAGTTTGATTCAAGCTGCGGGTATGCCTACACCGTTCTTGAGCCAGGCCATTTAGAACATCAGCGCTTAAACAGCGTCGTCGTCAACTTCGCCTGTGCGAATGCGAACGACTCGCTCGACTGAAGTGATGAAGATTTTGCCATCTCCAATTTTGCCTGTGCGTGCGGTTTTCACAATGGCGTCAACGCAGCTTTCTACGTCAGCATCTTTCACCGCAACTTCAACCTTCACTTTGGGTAAAAAATCGACCACATACTCGGCACCGCGGTAAAGCTCTGTGTGGCCTTTTTGACGACCGAATCCCTTGACTTCCGTCACAGTGAGTCCTGTCACGCCACATTCAGCAAGTGCTTCACGCACTTCTTCGAGTTTGAAGGGTTTGATGATGGCTGTGATTTGTTTCATGAGTCAGGTCCAGTCTGAAAAAATTAAGCTCGAAATCGATTGGTAATAGGATAACGCCAATCTTTGCCAAAACTGCGGTGTGTGACACGAATTCCCACAGGAGATTGTCGGCGCTTGTACTCGTTGAGTTTAATCAGCCGGGTAACTTTTTCAACGTCTGAGCGATCAAAACCATCTGCCACCAGCGCTTGAATGCCTTCGTCGTTCTCCATGTACCTTTGAACAATGGCATCTAAGACTTCATAAGGCGGCAAACTGTCTTGGTCTTTTTGGTCCGCCCTCAATTCAGCGCTGGGCGGGCGGCTGATGATTCTCTCGGGTATGGGATTGCAGCCAGTGCCATAAGGATCATTTTGATTGCGCCACTCGGCCAACTTGAAGACTTGTGTTTTGACAACATCCTTGATGGCCGCAAAACCTCCAGCCATGTCGCCATACAAGGTGCAATACCCTGTGGCCATTTCACTCTTATTACCCGTTGTCAGCACAATGGCGCCCGTTTTATTGGACATGGCCATGAGCAGCGTACCGCGAACACGCGCCTGAATATTTTCTTCGGTGGTGTCTTCTGCCAAACCTTTGAATTGGTCTGCCAAAGCCAATTTGAAGCTCTCAAACAATGGCGCAATCGCGATTTCGTCGTAACGCACACCAAGGCGTTTAACCATCTCTCGCGAATCTATCCAACTGATGTCAGCGGTATAGGGAGACGGCATCATGACCGCATGAATGTTGTCTGCGCCCAAGGCGTCAACGGCCAGCGCCAGCACCAAGGCGGAATCGATGCCACCAGAAAGTCCCAAGATGGCGCCAGGAAAACCGTTCTTGCCTAAATAGTCGCGAATGCCCAAGACCAATGCGTGCCAAAGGTCTTCTTCCCAAGAGTTGCTTGCAGACACCTCGGTGCCTGAAATTTGCAGGCCCTCAGGACCTTGATTATTTTGAACGCTGATGGTTTGCAAGCACTCTTGAAATGCGGGCGCTCTGGCGACAACTTCTGCCTTGGCATTGAGCGCAAAGGACCGACCTTCAAAAATGACTTCATCTTGCCCACCCACCAAATGCGCATAGACCAATGGCAATCCGCACTCTTGCACACGTTGGCCCATTTGAACCTCACGCTCGAGCCCCTTGCCCACATGGAAGGGGGACGCATTTAACACCAACAACAACTGTGCCCCTGCATTGCGTGCACTTTGAGCAGGCGCTTCAAACCATGCATCCTCACAGATCAACAAGCCCATTTTCACGCCGTCGACTTCAAACACACAGGGCTCGTGTCCCGATGTGAAATATCGACGCTCGTCAAACACTTGGTAATTGGGCAATTCTTGTTTGGCGTAAGAAGCAATGACCTGCCCCTCGCACAAGACACTGGCCTGGTTGAAGCGCTTTGTGACGGAGACGCTGCGGCTTTGAATGCCGCCGCCTTCAGGATGCCCCACCACCACGTGCAAACCTTTTAACCCAGCCAACTCGCGGGCCACTGTTTTCAGGGCATCATCGCAGGCATCCATGAAAGCAGGTCGAAGCAGAAGGTCTTCTGCGGCATAGCCACAAATGGCCAGCTCAGGGGTGATCAAGACCTTTGCGCCTTGGTCATAAGCTGTGCGAGCAGCTTCGATTATTCTGCGGGCGTTGCCAGGCATATCGCCGACGACGAAGTTCAGTTGGGCTATACAAAGTTGAAGGGTCATACAGGTGAAGGAATTCAATTCCAACAATTATGTCATTGAGGTGAAGAGTTCGATGCGCGATGTTTCGGCGCAGGACTGGGATGCGTTGCTAGATGCCCAAACCGAGCCCACTCCCTTCATGCGCCACGCCTATCTGAGCGCCATGGAAGAAAGTGGCTCAGCCTCAGCTGAAACGGGTTGGAAATTGCAGCTTGTCACCCTTCGCCATGCCTTGCCAATGAAGGCAGACCAATTGGCTGGTGCTGCTGTTTTGTACATTAAGCCCCATTCTTATGGGGAATATGTGTTCGATTGGGCTTGGGCGGATGCCTACCAAAGGCATGGTTTGAACTACTTCCCCAAAGCTGTGTCTGCTGTGCCGTTCACGCCAGTTCCTGGCTCCCGCTTGTTGGCCGACTCAAGCCAAAGCCAATCTGCACTTCTGTCGGCCATGGTTGAGCTGGCCCAAAATGAAGATTGGTCCTCTTTGCACTTGTTGTTTTTGTCGAACGATGACCTTCAAGTGACTGAAACGGCAGGCTGGCTAAACCGTCACACCGTTCAATTTCATTGGCACAACGCGACTTACGACGACTTTGAGGATTTTCTAAGGGCTTTGAATCAGGAAAAACGCAAAAAAATAAAACAAGAGCGACGCAAAGTGGCTGAGGCGGGTGTGGTTTTCAAAGCCTTTGAGGGCGTTCAAATTCAAAGCGCCGACTGGGATTTCTTTTACCAATGTTATGCCCAAACCTATTTCGAGCATGGCAACGCACCCTATTTAAACCGTGATTTTTTTCAGCGAATGCAAGACACCATGCCCGCTAACTGGGTGCTTTTCATTGCAGAAAAAAATGGCCAGCGCATGGCCTGCAGCCTGATTGGCCTGGGCAACAACGTGGCCTATGGTCGATATTGGGGCGCGTTAGAACGCGTCGATTGTTTGCACTTTGAGGCCTGCTACTACCAACCCATTGCGTGGTGCATTGCCAAGGGTGTAGCGCGGTTTGAAGGCGGTGCGCAAGGCGAGCACAAAATGGCTCGCGCACTGCTGCCTGTCAAGGCCAACAGCGCGCATTGGCTGGCCCATCCTGGCTTTGCCGATGCGGTCGAAAAGTATTTGGAAAAAGAAGGCCACGGCGTCGCGGCCTATTTGGAAAACTTGGAAGGCCGATCGCCCCTCAAAGCGAAGTGATCGGCTTTTTGGTTTGTTTAGGCGTTTTCTTTTTGGTAGTTGGCAATACCGTCCAAGATTTCTTTCTTGGCGGATTCTGGGCCTTCCCAACCCAAAATTTTGACCCACTTGCCCACTTCCAAATCTTTGTAGTGCTCAAAGAAGTGTGCAATGGTTTTCAAACGCATTGGGTTTAAGTCTTCAGGCTTTTGCCATTGCGTGTAAATCGACAAAATTTTATCTGTGGGCACGGCCAGCACTTTGCCGTCTTCGCCCGCTTCGTCTTCCATTTTCAAAATTCCAATGGCACGGCAGGGAACGACAACGCCAGGAATAAGCGGCACTGGGGTAATCACCAGCACGTCGACAGGATCACCATCACCGCTGATGGTTTTAGGCACATAGCCGTAGTTGGTGGGGTAATGCATCGACGTGCTCATGAAGCGGTCGACAAAAATGGCGCCTGTAGCTTTGTCGACTTCGTATTTCACGGGGTCGGCATTCATCGGGATTTCGATGATGACGTTGAATTCTTCAGGAACTTTGCTACCGGGGGTGACGTTGTCTAGGGACATTTTCAAAAAATATAAAAAGTTGAATAAAAAAACTAAGAACCTTAGGATTAACCCCGATTTTACTTTCACAGGGCTTGCTTCTTCGGAATATTGCCCATTTAATGCTCAAGTTGGCCAATCGACTCCTGAAGGGAGCGAGGAAGCAACGTCGGGAGGTGTTCCTCAAGCGTTGCACCTCCTTTCTGCAGTAACCATTTAGGAGATTGATTTATGACAGGCAATTCAGCGTTAGTTTTGGCGCTCGTGTGCGGTCTGATCGCCGTGTTTTACGGCGTTTGGGCACGCGGGTGGATTTTGGCCCAAGACCCTGGCAATGATCGGATGCAAGAAATTGCAGCCGCTATTCAAGCAGGTGCAGCGGCTTATTTGGCCAGACAATACAAAACCATTGCCATCGTCGGCGTCGTTTTGGCCATCCTCATGGGCGTCTTCTTAGACGGCTTAACAGCCATCGGCTTCGTCATTGGCGCCGTTTTATCTGGCGCCTGCGGCTTCATTGGCATGAACATCTCTGTTCGAGCCAATGTGCGCACTGCGCAAGCGGCTACCAAGGGCATTGGCCCTGCCCTTGACGTTGCCTTCCGCGGCGGTGCCATTACCGGCATGCTGGTGGTGGGCTTAGGTCTTTTGGGTGTCACAGGTTTTTACTGGTTCTTGGCTGGCAATGGCAACCTCACCCCCGACGTCAAGTTGTCTGTCATCTTGAACCCCCTCATTGGCTTTGCCTTTGGCTCTTCCCTGATTTCCATCTTCGCCCGTTTGGGCGGTGGCATCTTTACCAAAGGTGCCGACGTGGGTGCCGACTTGGTCGGTAAGGTTGAAGCCGGCATTCCAGAGGACGACCCTCGCAACCCCGCCGTGATTGCCGACAATGTGGGCGACAACGTGGGCGACTGCGCGGGTATGGCCGCCGATTTGTTTGAAACCTATGCGGTCACCTTGATTGCCACCATGGTCTTGGGCTCACTCCTCATTGCGGGCGCGCCGGGCAATGCGGTCATGTACCCCCTCGCATTAGGCGCCGTGTCCATTTTGGCTTCCATCGTTGGTTGCTTCTTTGTCAAAGCGACACCCGGCATGGTCAATGTCATGCCCGCCTTGTACAAAGGTTTGGCGATTGCAGGTGGCCTGTCCTTGGTTGCCTTCTATTTCGTCACGATATGGATCATGCCCGACAACGCCATTTCGGCCAGCGGTAGTCAAATGAAGCTGTTTGGCGCTTGCGCTGTAGGTTTGGCCTTAACGGCTGCACTGGTTTGGATTACTGAGTTTTACACCGGCACCCAATACAGCCCCGTGCAACACATCGCGCAAGCTTCTACAACTGGCCACGGCACCAACATCATTGCTGGCTTAGGCGTTTCAATGCGCTCCACAGCTTGGCCCGTGATTTTTGTGTGCATTGCCATTTTGGCGTCCTACAAATTGGCTGGCTTGTACGGCATTGCCGTGGCGGCCATGTCCATGCTTTCCATGGCCGGCATTGTGGTGGCTTTGGACGCCTACGGCCCCATTACCGACAACGCTGGCGGTATTGCCGAAATGGCAGAACTGCCTAGCAGCGTGCGCGATGTGACAGACCCATTGGACGCTGTGGGCAACACCACCAAAGCAGTGACCAAAGGCTATGCCATTGGTTCTGCTGGCTTGGCTTCCTTGGTTTTGTTTGCCGACTACACCCACAAACTCGAAACCTATGGCAAAGCCATTTCCTTTGACTTGTCCGACCCCATGGTCATTGTGGGCTTGTTCATCGGCGGCTTAATTCCCTACTTGTTCGGCGCCATGGCCATGGAGGCTGTTGGCCGCGCTGCGGGTGCTGTGGTGGTTGAGGTTCGCCGTCAATTCAAGGAAATCAAGGGCATCATGGAAGGGACTGCCAAGCCAGAATATGGCCGCGCTGTTGACATGCTGACCACTGCGGCCATAAAGGAGATGATCATTCCTAGCTTGCTGCCTGTGGTGGTGCCCGTTGTGGTGGGCTTGATTCTTGGCCCCAAAGCTCTGGGCGGCCTGCTTATGGGCACCATTGTGACTGGCTTGTTTTTGGCCATTTCCATGTGTACCGGCGGCGGTGCATGGGACAACGCCAAGAAGTACATCGAAGACGGCCATCATGGCGGCAAAGGCTCAGAGGCGCACAAAGCCGCTGTCACCGGTGACACCGTGGGCGACCCCTACAAAGACACAGCCGGCCCTGCCATCAACCCGTTGATCAAGATCATCAACATTGTGGCCCTGCTCATTGTGCCTTTGATGATGCAATTCCACGGTTAACTAAAGCCCTTCAAAACAAAGCCCGCTCATGGCAACATGATCGGGCTTTTTTACGCGCAAAATACAGGCATGCAACTCAACTTCATTCACAACCAATCGGCGGCCAGTCAGGCGGGGCAAACCATCCCCATGCTTGACCCTTCCGATGGCCAAATTTTTGATCACATTCAGCGCAGTACGGCCGCTGACATTGACCAAGCTGTGCAGTCGTCTAGGCAATGCTTTGAGGGCCCTTGGGCCAAGATCAATGCCGCTGAGCGCGGTCGTTTGCTCATGGCCCTTTCTCGCAAAGTGGCTGAGCACACAGACGAGTTGATGCAGCTTGAGCAACGTGACTGCGGCAAGCCCACACAACAAGCCATGGCAGACGCCCGCGCCTTGGTTCGTTACTTTGAATACTACGCCGGCGCTTGCGATAAGTTTCATGGCGAAACCATTCCCTACCAAAATGGCTACAGCGTTCTCACATGGCGCGAGCCCCACGGCGTCACGGGTCACATCGTGCCGTGGAACTACCCCATGCAAATTTTTGGCCGCTGCGTTGGTGGCGCTTTGGCGGCAGGCAATGTCTGCGTTGTCAAACCGGCTGAAGATGCCTGCTTGAGTTTAATTCGCGTGGCCCAATTGGCGGCTGAAGTTGGCTTTCCTGCAGGCGCCATCAACATCGTGACTGGCTATGGTCATGAGGTGGGCGATGCCCTGGCCAAACATCCTGGCATTGATCACATCAGCTTCACTGGCAGCCCTACGGTAGGCACCTTGATACAGCAAGCAGCAGCTGTTAGGCATTGCCCCGTCACCCTTGAGTTGGGCGGCAAAAGTCCGCAAATTATTTTTGCTGATGCCGACTTCGACGCAGCCATTCCGGTGGTCATCAACGCCATCGTTCAAAACGCCGGACAGACTTGCAGTGCAGGTTCTCGCGTCTTGATTGAGACAAGCATTTACGAGCCCTTGCTGGCGCGTTTGGGCGAGGCCTTTTCTAAGTTGCGTGTTGGCCCTGCCAAGGCAGATTTGAATTTAGGCCCCCTGATTCGCGCCAGCCAAAAGCAACGCGTTCAGGGTTTCTTGGCAGACGCGCAAGCTGACGGCATTGCCACTGTGGCGCAAGGCGTGGTGGTTTCTGATGCGCCAGAGTCTGGTTTTTACCAAGCGCCTGTTTTATTAAGAGATGTGCCGGTTAATCACCGTGTGGCACAAGAAGAGGTGTTTGGCCCCGTGCTGTCAGCCATGAGTTTTGATGGCGAAGATCAGGCCATGCAACTTGCCAACGCCACCTCTTTTGGGCTGGTGGCAGGTGTGTGGACTCGCGATGGCGGGCGTCAATTTAGAATTGCCAAACGCCTTAGAAGCGGCCAAGTGTTTGTCAACAACTACGGCGCAGGCGGTGGGGTTGAATTGCCCTTTGGCGGCGTAAAGTCTTCTGGGCATGGCCGTGAAAAAGGTTTCGAAGCCCTGTATGGTTTCACCACCTTGAAGACTGTGGCCATTCACCATGGTTAATTTTCTTGTGCGCTGAATTGTCTTTGCAGCCATTTCATTTTTAGGATTTCAAATGAACATCAATCAAAAAGTGGTCATCGTGACGGGTTCCGGTGGTGGTATTGGCGAAGGCATTGCCAAACATTTTGCGACTCATGGCGCCAAGGTTTTGGTGAACGACATTCAAGCCGCTGCGGGTCAAAAAGTGGTCCAAGACATTCAAGCAGCAGGCGGCACTGCGGCCTTCTTTGCCGCAGACGTGACACGCTCAGACGATGTCAAAGCTTTGGTGCACGAAGCTGTGAAATTGTGGGGTCATTTGGATGTGATGATCAATAACGCGGGATGGACTCACCGCAATCGCCCTGCGCTAGAAGTCAGCGAAGATGAGTTTGACCGGTGCTATGCGGTGAATATGAAAAGCATTTATTTAGCCACCATTCACGCGGTGCCAGAGTTTCGAAAAAATGGTGGCGGCGCCTTTATTAACATTGCGTCTACTGCTGGCATTCGGCCACGCCCAGGCCTGACTTGGTACAACGGCTCTAAAGGCGCTGTCATTACCACCAGCAAATCTTTGGCGGCCGAACTCGGCCCCGAAAATATCCGTGTCAATTGCATCAATCCTGTGTTCAACCCCGACACCGGTTTGTCGGCAGAATTTGCAGGCGGCCCGGTGGACGATGAAAAACGCGCCAAGTTCATGGCCTCCATTCCGCTGGGTCGTTTTTCGACGGCCCTGGATGTTGCCAATGCTGCCTTGTATTTGGCCAGCGACGAAGGCTCATTCATCAGTGGTGTTTGCATTGAAGTAGACGGCGCACGTTGTGTCTGAACGCGTGATTCCCATCCTCAGTCAGCCCCTGGGGAATCTGCCCATTCCTGAGCATTCACAAGCTCAGGCTTGGGCGCCAGGACAGCAACTGCTTGATCAAAGAAAGCGGCCTTTGCGCGATTTGCGAATCAGTGTCACAGACCGTTGTAATTTTCGGTGCAGTTACTGCATGCCCAAAGAGATCTTCAACAACGACTACGTCTATTTGCCTCACAGTGCGTTGCTCAGCTTCGAGGAAATTACGCGCACGGCCCAGAGCTTCATTGCCTTGGGTGTTGAAAAACTTCGACTAACAGGCGGCGAGCCCCTGCTGCGAAAAAATCTAGAAATTCTTATTGCTCAATTGGCAGCCTTGAAAACTTTGGCCGGTCAAGACTTGGACATCACCCTCACAACCAATGGTTCTCTTTTGGCAAGAAAAGCCCAGGCCCTCAAAAGTGCCGGCTTAAAACGAGTGACGGTCAGCCTAGATGGACTTGACGACGAGGTCTTCAAGCAAATGAACGACGTTGACTTTCCGGTCAGCGACGTGCTTGAGGGCATTCAAGCCGCACAAGCTGCCGGCTTAGGGCCCATCAAGGTCAACATGGTGGTCAAGCGTGGCACCAACGAACAAGAAATATTGCCCATGGCGCGGTATTTCAAAGGCAAAGGCATTGCACTTAGATTCATTGAGTACATGGATGTGGGCGCCACCAATGGCTGGCGCATGAATGAAGTGATGCCCAGCGCTGACATTTTGCATTTGCTGCAAACCGAGATGTCATTGACACCGCTTCAAGCCAGCCAGGCCGGCGAAACAGCAGAGCGTTGGGGTTATCTGAACGAACAAGGCATTCACGATGCGAGCTTGGGCGAAATTGGTTTCATCAGCAGCGTGACAAAAGCATTTTGCAGCGATTGCAACCGCGCGCGCTTGACCACCGAAGGTCAACTCTATCTGTGTTTGTTTGCCTCGCAAGGCTATGACCTCAAACCTTTGGTGCGAAGCGAGTTGGATCAAAGCGCCCTCACGCAGGCCATTGCCGCCATTTGGTCCCAACGAGATGACCGGTACTCTGAACTTCGAGTCTCAGAGCCTGCATTGGAAAACGGTTCAACGCCAAGCGGCGCCAAACGCAAGGTTGAGATGAGCTACATCGGTGGCTAATCTCATTCAATCGACATCCATGGAACAATTTTCTACATGAACGATCTGAGCATGACAGGCTTAATTTTGGCTGGAGGTCGAGGTGCGCGCATGGGCGGCGTTGACAAAGGTTTGCAAAATTTCAATGGCACCCCACTCACCCTTCACACACTCATGCGGCTGCAAATGCAAGCGTCTGAGCCCTTGTCCCAAATCATGGTGGTGGCCAACCGAAACTTGTCGGCCTATGAATCATTTGGGGTGCAAGTATGGCCCGACAGCACCGATGGTTTTGCGGGCCCACTTGCCGGATTTTTAACAGGCCTTGAACGCTGTGAAACAGACTTGCTGCTCACCGTACCTTGCGACAGCCCCTTGTTTCCTTTCAATCTGGCGCAGCGCTTGTTGGACACCTTAATTTTTGAAGAAGCCGACATCGCAGTGGCCGCCGCCAAAGAAGAAGACGGCACTGTGCGCGCGCAACCCGTGTTTTGTTTGATGCGGGTGAACTTGTTAGAAAGTTTGGTCAAGTTCATGCAATCGGGTGGGCGCAAAATTGATGCTTGGACAGCCCTTCACAAAACCGTGTTGGTGCCGTTTGACACAGCCGATGTCGACCCCCGTGCCTTCTTCAATGCCAACACGCTCGAAGAACTGCACCGCCTCGAACAAACCACATGACACACCCACCGTCACTGGCTGACATTGCCGCACAACTTGAAGCTTATGACCCGCAGGCACTTCCGGCCAATGAGGTCTTGAATTTTCTAGATCACTTGGTGACGCCAGTACAAGACTCAGAATTAGTCGACATCTTCGCAGCACTGGGCAGAGTCACTGCGCAAGACGTGATCAGCCCCATCAATGTGCCACCACACGATAACTCCGCCATGGATGGCTTTGCCTTCGATGGCGCCCCTTTGAGTGCATCACAGGCCTTGTCACTCAAGGTGGTTGGCACCGCACTCGCGGGCAAAGGATGGGAAGGATCTGTGAACGCTGGCGAATGCGTGAAGATCATGACCGGTGCCATCATGCCCAAAGGCCTGAACACGGTGGTGCCGCAAGAACTTTGCTCCATGACGGCAAGCGACGTCGTTGAAATTCCTGCCGGCCTGCTCAAGGCAGGTGACAACCTTCGCTTGTGCGGCGAAGACATCATGCAGGGGCAAGCTGCCCTTCTCAAGGGTGCCTGGATCACGCCTGCAGCAGCAGGACTGCTTGCCAGCTTGGGTGTCCCCAATGTCTCGGTGGTGCGGCGCTTGCGGGTGGCTTATTTCTCAACGGGCGATGAAATTTTGAGTTTGGGTCAAGCGCCTCGCGAAGGCGCTGTCTATGACAGCAACCGCTACACGGTGCATGGCATGCTTCAAGCATTAGGCTGCGAGATGATTGACATGGGCGTTGTCAAAGACAATCCTGAATTGTTAGAGCAAGCTTTTAACAAGGCCACAGAGCAAGCTGATGCCATCATCACCAGCGGCGGTGTAAGTGTGGGCGAAGCCGATTTCACCAAGGCCATGATGAAGAAGTTGGGTGATGTGGTGTTTTGGAAAATCGCCATGCGCCCAGGTCGGCCGATGGCCGTCGGCCGAATTCAAAAAGGCCAGCGTTCTGCTGTTTTATTTGGACTGCCAGGCAATCCTGTTGCCGTCATGGTCACATTTTTGGCTTTTGTAAAACCAGCCTTGCTGAAAATGATGGGCAGCACGGCCACGCCCCTGCCGATGCTAAGGGCCAGAACGCAGGAAGTATTGCGCAAAAAACCGGGCCGAACAGAATACCAACGCGGCATTTTTTCTCGCAATGCGCAAGGAGAACTTCAAGTGATCACCACCGGTAATCAAGGCTCCGGTGTCTTGAGTTCCATGGTGCAAGCCAATGGTTTGATTGTTTTGTCACACCAACAAGACACAGCCCAGTTGGGTGACTGGGTGGACGTGTTGGTGCTTTAAACGGCAGATTCAGTGCGCATGCACTGAATCTGCAGGCTGCTCGACCGCATCGGCTTTGTTGGGTCCAGGAATCTTTTTGCGCGCAAACAGCGAGTACATGGTGGGCACCACAAAGACCGTTAGCAGGGTTCCGAAGCTCATGCCGCCCACAATGACCCAACCAATTTGAATACGGCTCTCAGAGCCTGCGCCAGTGGCAAGGGCCAATGGCAGCGCACCCAACACCATGGCGCCAGTGGTCATCAAAATGGGGCGCAAACGTTGGCCTGAAGCTTTCACAATGGCATCGAAGGTTTCGACGCCCTGCGCTCGCAACTGATTTGTAAACTCCACAATCAAAATGCCGTGCTTGGTGATCAAGCCAACCAATGTGATCAAGCCAATTTGAGAATAAACATTGAGTGTGCCCCCTGTCAACTTCAGCGTCATAAGGGCCCCAAACATGGACAAGGGCACCGACAACATGATGACCAAGGGATCAATGAAGCTTTCAAATTGAGCAGCCAAGACCAAAAAGATAAAGAACAAAGCCAACACAAACACAATGACCAGAGCGCCTTGTGAATTTCTAAATTCACGCGACGTGCCATTCAGTTCTGTGGTGTAGCCGGTCTTTAAAATGCCTGCGGCTGTTTTGTCTAAGAATTTCAGCGCGTCACCAAGTGCATAGTCGGGCGCTAAGTTGGCTGTGATCGAGACCGATCGACGCTGCCCAAAGTGATTCAATTCGCGGGGTGACACACTCTCTCTAACTTTGACCAAGGCATTCAGCGGAATCACCGTGTCATTTCGGCCACGGACGTAAATGTTGTCAATGTCATCCGGCGTGTTACGGCCACTCATTTGCGTTTGCACAATTACATCGTATTGCTCTGCATCGCGTTTGTATCGCGTCACGACGCGGCCACCCAACATGGTTTCAATGGCCCGCGCAACCACATCGACGCTCACGCCCAACTCAGTGGCTTTGATTCGATCGACATCAATTCGCAGCTCAGGCTTGTTCAAGCGCAAATCGACGTCAGTTGCAATGAAGCCAGGATTCTTGGCAATCTCATCCAACATTTGACGCGTGACTGCGTTCAAATTCTGATAGCTGTCAGAGGTTTGAATGACGAAATTAACGGGACGCTCTCGGAAACCTTGGCCAAGGGAGGGGGGGGTGATGGGAAAAGCGTTGACGCCAGCAATGCCGTTGAATTTACCCTGCATCTCGCGGGCAATTTCAAGCGTTGTTCGCTTGCGCTTATCCCAGTCCACCGCTCGGTAGATCACACTGCCCTGTGCAACGGTTGGATTGCCTAAGTTGGCAAAAATTCGATCAAATTCTGGATAAGTACTGCCAATTTTTTCAAGGGCCTTGGCGTATTTATCGGTGTAGTCCAATGTGGAACCATCGGGTGCAGTGACCGTTGCCAAAATGGTGCCACGATCTTCCAATGGCGAGAGTTCTTGCTTCATGGTGGGATAAACCAACACAATGCCAACGCCACAAGAGGTCATGATCAAGACCACCAGCCAGCGCGCTTTTTTCAAGACCAGGGTGAGCAACTTTGCATAGCCATTTGACAAACCGGTTAGGATTTTTTCCATGAACCTGTCAAAGAAATTCGGGTTCGGGTTGTGTCGCAGCAGCAAAGAACTCATCATGGGCGACAGGGTGAGCGCCACCAAGCAAGAGACCAGCACAGCGCCGGCCAAGGCCAGCGCAAATTCACTGAACAATTTACCGGTTCGTCCTGGCGTGAACGCCAAAGGTGCAAACACAGCCGTCAAAGTGAGTGACATGGCCAAAATGGCAAAGCTAATTTCTTTGGCACCCTTGATGGCCGCAGAAAAAGGATCTAGCCCCTCTTCAATGTGACGGTAAATGTTCTCTAGCATCACAATGGCATCGTCCACCACCAGGCCGATGGCCAACACCAAGGCCAGCAAGGTCAAGGTATTGATGGTGAATCCAGCCAGCGCCATCATGGCGAATGTGCCCACCAAACTGACTGGAATGGTGATGATGGGAATGATGGACGCGCGAACGGTTCGCAGGAAAACAAAAATCACAACCGCCACCAAAATGACAGCTTCAACAATGGTTTTAAAAACACTCTTAATGGATTTGTCAATGAACACAGAGTTGTCGTTAGCCACATTGATCACAATGTCACCCGGCAAATCTTGCTGCAGTTTTGGAATCATTTCGCGAACGCCTTTGGACAATTCCAGAGGGTTGGCTGTAGCTTGCCGAATGACGCCAGCGGAGATAGAGGGCATGCCATTCAGACGGACTCGGCTTCGGTCATCAGCAGCCCCCTCCTCAACTCTGGCCACGTCACGGATCTTGATGGGAAAGCCATTGACATTGCGAATCGTGATGTCACCAAACTGCCCCGCTTTGATCAGGTCAGTTTGGGATGTGACACTGAACTCGCGCAGTTGCGACTCAATGCGTCCTGCTGGCAACTCCAAATTGCTGCGCCGTATGGCATCTTCAACGTCCTGAGATGTCAGGCGGTAAGCCGCCATGCGCTCAGCGTCCAACCAAACACGCATGGCGTATTTGCGTTCTCCGTAAATACGGACATCAGCGACGCCCGTCACAGTTTGCAGGCGCGGCTTTACAACTCGGTTGATCAAATCATTGATTTCAAGAGGCGACAAGGTTTCGCTGGCGAAGGCCAACCAAATGACGGGAAAGGCATCCGCTTCCACTTTGGCAATGACGGGTTCTTCAATGGCTTGAGGCAAACGTCCGCGAATTCGAGAGGTTCTGTCGCGAACTTCTGCTGCGGCCGTGTCGGCGTCTTTTTCTAAGCGAAAACGAACTGTGATCTGAGACTGATCAGCACGGCTGATGGAAGTGATGACGTCGACGGCATCAATGCCAGCAATGGAATCTTCCAAAGGTTTGGTCACTTGCGACTCAATCACTTCGGCCGATGCGCCGGGGTATTTCACACTGACCGTGACAGTGGGCTCGTCAATCTTGGGATACTCACGCAAGGAAAGGCGGTTGAAGCTGACAGCGCCAATCAGGAGAATGAGCAGCGATAAAACGGTCGCAAAGACCGGCCTTCGAATGGATGTTTCAGCGAGTTGCATTCAGACCTCGTGTGCATGGATTCTCGCCAGCGACCGCTTGACCTTTACCGTCCTTTGCTGGTCCTGCATTGCCGCCCTTGGGGCCGGATTTTTCTGAGGGTTTTTTTGCATTGCCTGCAGCCTCAGGCTTCGCACCTGCAGCCGTGTTGGCGCCACCACCTTGTGCTTTTGAAGTATCCACAATGCGCAGAACGGTGCCTTCTTTTTGCAAGCGCTGCTGCCCTGCGACCACCACAGAATCGCCCATCGACAAGCCTTCTAAAATCTCTACACGTCCAGGTTGGCGAATGCCAATCTTGACGGTGACTCTTTCAGAAATCAGTTCATCTTTATTGGGTCCAGGAATGACACGCACCACAGTTGAACGACCGCCTTGCGGCACGATGGCTTCTTCGGGTATGACCATAGCGTCATCTCGCTCACCAAACACCGCATTGACACGTGCAAACATACCAGGGCGCAATTGCATTTGTCGGTTGTCGATACAACCACGCACACCCACAGAGCGGCCATTGGCATCAATCAAAGGATCAATGGCTTGAATGAAAGCCGTAAATTTACGGCCGGGCAAAGCATCCATGGTCACTTGAGCTTTTTGCCCAGGTTTAACTTTGGCTTGGAAACGCTCTGGCAAACGGAAATCCAGCAAAACAGCTTCAATGTCCTCGACGTTGACCATGTCGGCGCCATCTTTCAAATAATCACCCACGTTAATTTGACGAAAGCCTGCGGTGCCATCGAATGGGGCAAGCACTTTCAAGCGTTGCAAGGTGGCTTGGGCCAATGCCAATTTGGCTTGTGCGACTTGAAGAACTGCATCGGATTCATCCAAAGAACGTTTGCTGATGAAGTTTTGCGCGACAAGCTCTTGATTGCGCGTGTGGTTAGCTTGTGCAATTGACAACTCAGCTTTGGACTGAGCCAGTTGTGCAGCAGGCAATTGATCGTCAAACTGGACCAAGATCTGTCCCTTTTTAACTTTTTGTCCGTCTTGGAACAGCACCTGACTGACTCGGCCGCCCACCTCGGGTCGCAAAACCACACCTTGGAATGAACGCAAACTGCCGACCGATTGGGTCTCGTCCACCAGCATGGCTTTTTCAACCTTGGCAACCTCTACGGCAGGTGGTCTTTGAGGCGCTCCCGAAGCGGGCGCGGGCTGAGCAGCGCTATTTGGAGCGCTGCCAGAAGCAGCAAGCTCTGCCTTAGGTGCTGCAGGTTTATTTTGAAGCCACCATGCTGCACCCAAAGCAAGGGCCAGCCCAACGAGCGCAAAAAGAAGATAAGGTTTTTTGAAAAACATCAATGATTCCGAAGAGTACCCAAAACAGTTGGAAATGTAACAGTTGTTGGGTTTCTCTAACTAGATCCTGCCCAGGGCTTTGTCGACACCTAAGTTGGCCAGGGCATCCGCCCTTTCATTGCCAGGGTCGCCGGCGTGCCCCTTGACCCATCGCCAATCAATTTGATGCCCCGAATTTGCGACCAAAAGGTCTAACTTTTGCCATAAATCAGCATTTTTAACGGGTTGCTTGGCAGCGGTTCGCCACCCCCTCGCTTTCCAGCCGTGAATCCACTCCGTAATGCCCTTTCGAACATACTCGCTGTCCAGAAACAGCGTGACCTTGCAGGGACGCTTTAAAGCGATCAAGGCTTCGATCACCGCCGTCAACTCCATTCGGTTGTTGGTGGTGCCTAGCTCACCCCCAAATATTTCTCGTACATGCTCGGCGGACCGCATCAGTGCACCCCAGCCCCCTGGCCCAGGATTGCCCTTGCAAGCGCCATCCGTATGAATTTCAACGTGATTCACATTCACTCTTTCTTTGGGCGCCAGCGTCGCTTTCAGTTTGGTTTTGTCGCCGCGCCAAGGTGACGGCAGCTTTGGTTTGAGGCCTGCGTTGCTTCCAAGTCGCACCCAAAATACGCCCGCCCTGGACCTTTTTCACAGCCACAATGACGTAGGCCCCGCCCAAAATAGGCCACCAGTTGGCGCCCAATTTGTCAATAAAAGCCCATCGGTCGAACCATTTCGGCTTGTCCAGCGCAGGCCGCCAACATCCAAATTGACTCACTTTGACCTCAAAGCCCAGCAGTCGAAGCCAGTCCCTGAGTCGCCAATAGCCTATCAACTCATCGCAAGCAGGTGAGCTAAGGCCCTCAAAACCCCAGCGCCGATACCATTGAGCGCGCTTGTGGCGCCAACCCCAGAGGCTGGTCGGGTTGAGGCCGGTAATTAGCAAATGGCCCTCAGGCACCAAGACCCGCTCGGCCTCCCGTAAACTGGCATGCGCATCCAAACTTAACTCCAAGCTATGCGGCATGACCAACAAATCCAAACTGTCGGCTTGAAATGGCAGCGCTATGCTGTGGGCGGCAAACTGAAAATCTTGTCCCTCAGGCAATGCATTGGTTTCTGACAGGGCCAGCCACTGATGGGGCATGCGATTGGCTCGCAAGCCCTCTAGCTCGGGCATGCCCAATTGAAGTGCGTGGTAGCCAAAGATATCTGACACCAAAGCATCCATCTGAGATTGCTCCCAGCTCAACAAAAAAGACCCTGCTGGCGTGGCCAGCCATTGACGCCAATCTTGCGCCATCGAGGTGGTTTCTATAATGGGATGATTCATGAACTTAATACCGCTGCCCGCATTCTCCGATAATTACATTTGGCTGTTGCAACACCAAGGCCTTGCATTGGTTGTTGACCCGGGTGATTCAACGCCAGTTGACAACTGGTTGGCTGCAAAAAATCACAAGCTGGATTGCATTTTAGTCACGCATCACCATGGTGATCATACGGGGGGCGTGGCAAAGCTTCAGCACAATTGGGGCGCCAAGGTTTATGGGCCGGCTCACGAAAAATTGCCCTTCGAATACCAAGCCTTAGAGCAAGGGCACCAGATCAGCTGGCTTGGCTTGAATTTTCAAACATTGGATGTGCCGGGTCATACTTCGGGGCACATCGCTTATTTTGCAGAACCCAAAGGCCAAGAACCTCTGCTTTTTTGTGGTGATACGCTTTTCTCTGGTGGCTGTGGTCGCTTGTTTGAGGGCACTGCAGAACAGATGCTCCATTCTTTGGATCGGTTGGCCGCACTGCCAGGCGCTTCGCGGGTTTGTTGCGCACACGAGTACACCCTGAGCAATTTGAAATTTGCCAGCGCGGTAGAGCCACAGAATTTAAATTTGCAAACCTATGCCAAACATTGCAAAGACCTAAGGGCTCAGAACTTACCAACCTTGCCCGCCAATCTGGCGAACGAATTGCAAATCAACCCTTTCTTGAGAACCCGTTCGCCAACAGTGATCGGTGCGGTCAAAAAATTTGCACCGCAAGTTAAAGACAATGAAGCAGATATTTTTGCTCATCTGCGACTCTGGAAAAACGACTACAAATGAACCACCACACCACGGGCCTGAGCCTGAAGATAAAGCTAGGACTTTGTCTTGCCCTGTTTTTGACAGGCTGCGCCAATGTTCAGAAACAAGCCGAAACAAGTCCCGTTGACGTCATTCCAACATCTGAAGCCACGACATCTGCAGCGACAACGGCAACGACAACGTCAGCGACACCACCAACTGCACCGTCGCCACCTCAAGTGCTTGCGCCTTTTCAAGCGCCTATCGTCAAGGCCAAAATCGACGATGTTGCCGAACCCCCTGCTGACATTTGGGTGCGCATTCGCCAAGGCTTTGCCATGCCCGATCTTGAAAATGATCTGGTGAAAGACCGCGAAGCTTGGTATGCAGCGCGTCCAGACTACATGGTGAGAATGACAGAGCGTTCAAGGAAATATTTGTTTCACATTGTTGAGGAACTTGAACGCAGAAACATGCCCACAGAGTTGGCCTTGTTGCCCTTCATTGAATCGGCCTTTAACCCTGAAGCGGTCTCCTCTGCCAAAGCAGCAGGCATGTGGCAATTCATGCCCGCCACTGGCAAATACTTTGATTTGAAGCAGAACATTTTCAGGGATGAGCGACGCGGCGTCATTGAGTCGACCCGCGCTGCCCTTGACTATTTACAAAAACTTCATGGCATGTTTGGCGATTGGCACTTGGCTTTGGCAGCCTACAACTGGGGGGAAGGCAGTGTGGGTCGCGCATTGGCCAAAAACAAAGCAGCCGGTTTAGGGCTGAGCTATTCCGAATTAAGCATGCCCAACGAAACACGCTATTACGTGCCCAAGTTGCAGGCCGTTAAAAACATCATTTCGCAGCCCCAAAATTTCAACGCACGCTTGCCACTCATTCAGAACCACCCGTATTTCAAATCTGTCAGCATCACACGTGACATCGATGTCAAATTGGCGGCCAATTTTTCAGGTGTCAGCCTGGAAGATTTCAAAGCTTTAAATCCTTCTATGAGTCGACCCGTTATTTTGGCTGCAGGCACACCTGAAATTTTGCTGCCTTGGGACAACGCGGCACGGTTCCAGCGCCGCCTCGAAGAGCATGCACAAAAACCATTGGCCAGTTGGACGGCTTGGTCTGTGCCCAAGACCATGAAGGTTTCGGAGGCCAGCAAACTGGTCAAAATGACCGATGCTGAACTTCGCTCAGTGAATCAAATTCCAAGTGGTGTGCAAGTCAAACAAGGCTCCACCTTGTTGGTTGCAAGACAAGGCGCTCTCGACGCTGACGTCACTGAACATCTGGCCGACAACGCCAAAATTTCTTTTGCACCAGAAATTGTTTTGCGCCGCATTATGGTGAAAGTTCAACAAGGCGACACCTTGGCCACGCTGGCAAGCCGGCATGACGTCACACCCATGAACATTGCCGCTTGGAATAAATTGAAGATGCCTGTGGCACTCAAACCAGGTCAATCCATTGCCATCTTGGTGCCAACCACGGCCAGTTCCCGCGGAAGTAAAAATACAGGCAAGAAGTCGAGCATCAACCAAGGTGTAAAAGCTTCAACGGGCGGATCAAACGCTAAGAAACCCGAAGTCAAATCAAAGCCGCCTGCTCCAAAAACTGGCAAGCAAAACTCCTCCAATTCTTCCGTCAGGAATTGACTTTACGTTGCGCAATCAGCGCAAATTCATTGGTATAGGTTTTAGCCAGTGTGGTCCAATTGGCCCGATCGGTGCTGACGCGACTGGCTCTGGCGCGCCAAGCCGTTTGCAAGGACTCTGTCGAAAACATGCCATCCAAGCTGTAGCTGTTGCGCACATTTTCCAAAGCGCCCAAGTAAATCGCACGGTCGCCCATCCAGTTGTGAGAGGGCACCATTTTGAGAATATCGGAAGGCCCTGCGGTTTTGAGCCACTGCAATGCTCTGACCACTCCCCTGGTCAAGGTCAGTGCAACATGAGCGCGTTTTTGCAAAAACTCGCCCTTGCCAAACAAACAAGCCGAGAGCATGGGACCGCCAAACATGCGCTGCGAACTGAGCAAAGATCGCGTATCAGCCAAGAGACGCAATTCATTTTTTTGTTCTAGGTAGTGCATGACAGGATCGATGTGGCACAAAGCGTCAACTGAACCCGTTCTAACGGCTTCCACCAAATGGCCTGTGGCAGAGCCTAGTTCAATGAACTGAACATTCTCGGCCGCAAGCTTGGCTTTCAATAGCCACTGTTGCGCTAACCAATGCGTGCCAGAGCCTAAAGATGAAATACCCATCTTGAAAGATTTGAGATCGTCCAATGATTTCATCGCAAGCGCTTTTCGTGTGGCCAAGCCCACACTGATTTGGGGCGCTCTGCCCTGCAACACAAAGGCACGGTAATTTAAGCCACGCGCTTGCAAATCGAGGGTGTGCTCGAAAGCGCCTGACACCACATCTGCTTGCCCATTCAAGGCCAGTTGAACCGCTTGAAGGCCCGATTCACATTCAAGCCAATCAATTTGAAGGCCCTCATTTTTGAACACGCCCAATTGCTCAGCCAAGACCAAAGGCAAATGGAACAGACTGATTTTGGCGGCCAGTGCAATGCTGACTTTTTGAGGTGAGACAGTAGCTTGAGTCAAGCCAGGCGCCAGCACAACACCGGCCATTGCCATTGCTGAAAATTCACGCCGCCGAAGCTTATGTAACACGCTAATACCCCTTGAAGAGTTCCCATCGATGCTGAGTTCAGCATACAAAGGTACCGATCTAGGCGCATTGGGAAACATCCCAAGCGGGTAATTACGTAATGAAGAACACTTAGAACTCAGTGTGCAAAGTCGCAACGCGCTTAGCGACGATCGACCAATGCGTGGGCGATGGTGCCCAAATCGACATATTCAAGTTCGCTTCCAGCAGGTACCCCCCTGGCCAGACGCGTGACGCGCAAGCCTCGCTTCTTCAACATTTCAGCAATGACGTGCGCTGTGGCCTCGCCCTCGCCCGTGAAATTGGTAGCCAGAATAACTTCTTGCACCAGACCGTCATTGCAACGCTCTGACAGTTTGGCAAAGCCGAGTTCGTTCGGTCCAATGCCGTCAAGGGGGCTGAGCTTGCCCATGAGAACAAAGTACAAGCCTTTGAAAGTAGAAGTTCTCTCAATGGCTGCTTGATCTGCGGGCGTTTCCACCACACACAGCTGAGTTCGATCGCGCTCAGGGTCAGCACACATGCTGCAAACATCTGTTTCAGTGAGTGTGTGACAGGTGGTGCAATGTTTGACGTTGTCACAAGCGTGCTCTAAAGCTTTTGCCAAATGCAGTGCAGCACTGCGCTCGTGCTGCATCAAATGAAATGCCATGCGAGAGGCAGACTTGGCACCGACTCCCGGCAAAACCCGCAGCGCTTGAATGAGCGCATCCAGTGCATGGGAATTGGGTTTTTGCATGGCTTCTGAAAAAATTAGAAAGGCAACTTCATGCCGGGAGGTAAACCTGCCGTCAACTTGCCCATTTTCTGTTGAGACACTTCCTCTGCTTGTCGGACGGCATCGTTGAAGGCTGCGGCCACCAAGTCTTCCAACAGGTCCTTGTCGTCTGTCAGCAAGGAGGGGGCGATCGTGACACGCTTGACAGCATGTTTACAGGTCATCAAAACTTTGACCATGCCACTGCCAGATGCGCCTTCCACTTCGACAAAAGCCAATTCGTCTTGGGCTTTCTTCATATTGTCTTGCATGGCTTGCGCTTGCTTCATCAAGCCAGCGAGTTGACCTTTGTTGAACATGTTTTTCCTTTCGTGAAATTTAAGAAATAAGCTTGATTGTGCCGGGCACTATTTTGGCGCCAAAATTTTCAACCATGTCTTGCACCATGGGATCTGAATGAATTAAATCTTCAGCCGCTTTTTGCTTTTCAGCCAAATCAGCGGCATTCCGCTGTGCAGGTGAATCGGTCACTTTGCCAATTTCAACCACCAGCTTGACGGCAAACCCTGCGGCGTTCAATGCGGCTTGTAAACGCTCGCGCGCAGTGCCTTGGTTTAAGGATTCGCTGTCAATTCTCAAATGCCATTGATCGGTATCGCGCGCTATCAATTGCGATTGCAAGGCCAACTCACGCACCAAGGCCGTCACAGCTTCAGAAGCAACCAATTGACGAACTGTTTGAGTCCAAAAATGGCCCTCCTCTGTGGCGACCAACACTTTAGGCGCTGTTCTTTCAGAAGGTTCACTGGCTTGACGGACAGGCAAATTCTTAACTTGAATAGGCGCTGTCGTTAAAGTTTTTTTTTGAGCCGCAGGCGCCTGCACCTGTTGAGCTTCTTGAGCTTGATGAGCTTTGGGCTTGAAAGCCAGTAGCCTCAGCAAGACCATGGTGAGCGCCGCATACTCATCGGGCGCCAAGCCCAATTCTGTGCGGCCGTGCAAACACAAGCTATAGAGCAACTGCGTTTCATCGGCGGGCATGGCCTCTGACAAACGCAACATCTCTTGGTGATCCGGGTCATCCGATTCAGCGGCAGCGCTAGGGACTGCTTGCAACACGGCCATGCGCTGCAACACCATGGACATGTCTTCCAAAGCCGAGGCCGCAGACAAACCATTCAGTCGCAGGCCTTCAGAAATTGCAACGACCGCGGCGCCATCGCCCCGAGCAAGGGCATCAATGAGGCCCATGACATGGCTGCGATCGACGCTGCCCAACATCAAACGAACCGTGGCTTCTTGCAATTGTCCGCTGCCAAATGCAATGGCTTGATCGGCCAGGCTCAGTGCATCGCGCATGGACCCTCTGGCGGCTCGGGCCAACAACTTCAGTGCCAGAGGCTCAGCGGGCAAGTTCTCTTGTGCCAAAACTTTCGTGAGGTGTTCAAAGACAGTTTCTGGCGCCATGGGACGCAAGTTAAATTGCAAGCACCTAGACAAAACAGTGACGGGTACTTTTTGGGGGTCGGTGGTGGCCAAAACAAACTTCAAATACTCAGGCGGCTCTTCAAGCGTTTTCAACATGGCATTGAAGGCCGTGTTGGTCAACATGTGAACCTCGTCAATCATGAACACTTTGAAGCGCCCCTGAACCGGTTTGTAAACCGCCTGTTCAAGCAAGCTTTGAACTTCATCGACACCCCGATTGGAGGCGGCATCAAGCTCCGTGTAATCGACAAAGCGACCTGAATCAATGTCCCGACAGGCCTGACAAACACCACAAGGCTCAGCTGTGATGCCGCCCTGCCCGTCAGTGCCCTGGCAATTGAGTGATTTGGCCAAAATGCGAGACACCGTTGTCTTGCCCACGCCCCTGGTGCCGGTGAACAAATAGGCATGGTGCAACCTTTGTTGCACAAGGGCATTGGTCAGGGCTTGCACAACGTGCTCTTGCCCCACCATTTCAGTGAAGTTGCGAGGACGGTATTTGCGTGCCAGAACGAGATAAGACATCTGTTGATTCTATCGGTGTCTTACAATAGCCCTCGACGGGCCTTCCCGCATGGTAAAGCGGCCAACCGAGTCAGGTGGGGAACCAAGCAGCTCTAACTGCAGAGCCAGTGCCGGGGTCAAGGCTCGTCACCTTTCATGTGTGCGTTCAATGCTCTAGCAGCTTTCACCCCTGTGGCCATGCAGGCAGTGAGCAAATAGCCACCCGTCGGCGCTTCCCAATCCAACATTTCCCCTGCACAAAACACCCCCGGTAAGGCTTTGGTTTGTAGCCCTGCATCTAGCCCCTCCCACGTCACGCCTCCTGCGGTGCTGATGGCTTCATCGATAGGTCTTGGTTTTGTGAGCTTCACTGTCAAACTTTTGATGGCCAAGGCCAGCTGAGCGGGATCTTGCAAGAACTGCGGCGACAGCAATTCGTTCAACAAGGCCATCTTGACGCCCTCCAGGCCAAGTCGGCCCTTGAGGTGCGAAGACAAACTGCGCGAACCCCGCGGATGTGTCACCTCTTGGATGACTTTTTCCAGGGTCCAATCGGGCAATAAATCCAATTTAAATTCAGCCAGCCCTTGAGCTTGAATGGCACTGCGCAAATCTGCTGAAGCGGCATAAATTAAACTGCCTTCCACCCCGTAGGTGCTGGCCACAAACTCTCCCTGGCGCCTGATGACGTGCCCTTTGGCATGAACCCACTCCATGGCGACTGACTTGAGCGGCTGACCCGCAAAACGCGCCAAGAAAAACGGCGTCCAACCCTGCCCTTCTCTGCCGGCCACATGAAAACCGCAATTGGAGGGCATCAGGGCGTTCACGGGCACACCCAGTTCAGTTAACCAAGGCGCCCAAGCACCGTCAGAGCCAAGCCGAGCCCAACTTCCACCGCCAAGGGCCAAGACCACAGCTTGGGCTTTGACTTTGCGCAACTCAAGCTCAGGCGACGAGAGATGGCGCACTTCGAAACTTAATTCAGTCCAATTGCCTTTGCCTTTGCCTTTGTCAGCGGGCATTGCTAGCAAACCCGTTAATCGATGGCGCATGTGAAATTCAACGGGCGCGCCTGTTTCAGGATGGCGCAAACGATGTAACCACGCTCGCAGCAAGGGGGCTGCTTTCATTTCTTTGGGGAAAACACGTCCTGAACTCCCAATGAAAGTTTCAATCCCCAAATCCTGAGCCCAAGCCCTCAATTGATCTGAGCCCCATTCACTCAAGATGGGTTCAACCTGCGGGGCATGGGCGTCATAGCGATTCACAAAATGATGGAAAGTCTCTGAGTGCGTGAGGTTCAGACCCCCTCGCCCTGCCAACAAAAACTTTCGGCCCACTGAAGGCATGGCATCAAACAGATGCACAGAATGGCCCAAACTCGACAAAACCTGAGCGGCCATCAGGCCTGCAGGCCCGCCCCCAATGACCGCCGTTGACAGTTCCAAGGGCTTTGAAGCGTGATATGAAGGGACGTCCATGCGGTGAAAATGATTTGGATCAAGTGATGAATGCGCAACTTTTTTTGTTTCTGTCAAAATACAGGAAGTTTACAAAGACGATTTAGCTGTAATTTCAATCACAACAAGGAACAGGCCATGGCCAGCGATTTGATCAAACACACAACCGACGCCACTTTTGAAACCGACGTGCTCAAAGCCGACAAGCCAGTCATCGTTGATTTTTGGGCTGAATGGTGCGGTCCTTGCAAGATGATTGCCCCCATTTTGGACGAAGTTGCAACGGGCTACGAAGGCAAACTGCAAATTACCAAAATGAATGTCGATGAAAACCGCGACATCCCCGCCAAATTTGGCATTCGGGGCATTCCAACCTTGATGGTTTTCAAAGATGGTCAATTGGCCGCCACCAAAGTGGGTGCCATGAGCAAATCTCAGTTAACCGCATTCATTGACCAACAGTTGGCTTGAATCCAAAGCGCCCATCCAAGGCGCTTTGAGGCCCGCCCCCCAGTTTTAAGTCATTTGGGGGGTTGGCAAGCCCAGTTGCGACACTTCAAAAAATCCTGTCATAATCCGCAACGTTGAGTCCCCAAAGGGTTTCAGCACAGTTTCAAGATAGAAAATTGCGAAAGCCCATAGCGTCTACTTGCCCCCTTTGACGCATCTTCCCAGCTTTGGTTTCTAGACGTTTGAAATTTCGGTCTCCTTCCTCCCCCTGATTTTTTTGACATCAACCCACAAGGGTTGCTTTACGCAGGTAAATCCATGCACTTAAACGAACTCAAGGCACTGCATGTGTCTGAAGTCCTCAAGCAAGCCGACGAGCTTGAAATTGAAAACACTGGCCGCATGCGCAAACAAGAGTTGATGTTTGCCATCATTAAAAAACGTGCTCGCGCTGGCGAGCAAGTATTTGCCGACGGTGTTTTAGAAATCTTGCCTGATGGTTTTGGTTTCTTGCGCAGCCCCGACACCAGTTACACCGCCAGCACCGACGACATCTACATCAGTCCCAGCCAAGTGCGCAGATTCAATTTGCACACCGGCGACATGATTGAAGGTGAAGTTCGAATTCCCAAAGATGGCGAGCGCTACTTTGCCCTTACCAAGCTAGACAAAGTCAATGGCGACTTGCCAGAGAACAACAAGCACAAGGTCATGTTTGAAAACTTGACGCCTTTGTTTCCCAACATTCAGATGCACCTAGAGCGCGACATCAAGGCCGACGAGAACATCACCAGCCGCGTGATCGACATCATTGCCCCAATTGGCAAAGGTCAGCGCGCCCTCATTGTGGCGCAGCCCAAGTCTGGCAAAACCGTCATGATGCAGCACATTGCGCACGCCATCACCGCCAATAACCCCGATGTTCATCTGATGGTGTTGCTCGTCGACGAGCGCCCTGAAGAGGTCACAGAAATGCAGCGCACTGTGCGCGGCGAAGTGATTGCATCCACCTTTGACGAACCTGCTGCACGTCACGTGCATGTGGCCGAAATGGTCATTGAACGCGCTAAACGTTTGGTTGAATTGAAAAAAGATGTGGTCATCTTGCTCGACTCCCTGACCCGTTTGGCCCGCGCCTACAACAACGTGGTGCCCAGTTCTGGCAAAGTCTTGACCGGTGGTGTCGATGCCAATGCCTTGCAACGTCCTAAGCGTTTCTTTGGTGCTGCTCGCAATGTCGAAGAAGGCGGCAGCCTGACCATCATTGCCACAGCGCTGGTCGATACCGGCAGCCGCATGGACGAGGTGATCTTTGAGGAATTCAAAGGCACTGGCAATTGCGAGATCCATTTGGAACGCCGCTTGTACGAAAAACGCGTGTTCCCGGCCATCAACTTGAACCGCAGCGGTACGCGCCGCGAAGAACTGCTGCTCCAGCCTGAAGTGTTGCAAAAAACCCGCATCTTGCGCCAGTTCATGTACAACATGGACGAAATTGAGGCCATGGAAATGGTTCTCAAAAGCATGAAAGCCACAAAGAGCAACGTTGAATTCTTCGACATGATGCGTCGAGGCGGCTAAAAAGTCGCTTTTCTCAACCCCAACTTGGCGTGCAAGTCATTGATTTCATGCCATAATCTCGTGCTTAGCGAAAAGTACCCCGGATGGTCCGAGGGCGGCTGTCGCATCTGAACCCAAGGAATAGATCATGAAAGAAGGCATTCACCCCAACTACCGAGAAGTTTGCTTCTTGGACTTGTCTAACGGCTTCAAGTTCGTCACACGTTCTTGCGTCAATGCCAAAGAGATGGTGAAAATGGACGACGGCCGCGAGCTGCCTTTGTTCAAACTCGATACATCCAGCGAATCACACCCCTTCTACACAGGTACCCAAAAATCTGTGGACAACATGGGTGGTCGCGTTGAGAGGTTCCGCAACCGTTTTGGCAAAACGTCCGTTACCAAGTAACCTTCGCATCGCGTCACTACGTGACCATCGCAGGGCAGTCCGGGCAACCGGCCTGCCCTTGTTTTTTGCCTCAGCTCACGCTTGTGAATTTGAACTTGAGTCTGCTATTGTCTGAATTGTGAATACCTACCCATCAGATACCTCTGCCAACCCGGCCATCGTGGCGCAAAGTGCCGTCAGGCGTTTGCCGCGCTGGATTGTGTGGACGCTTTGCTTGGCTTATGTTTTACCTGGCTTTATGGGCCGCACGCCTTGGAAAGCCGCTGACATGGAAGCCTTTGGCTTCATGTTCAATTTGGCGCAACCGTTTGGCTCCGACAATGTATCGTGGTTAAAGCCAACGCTGCTTGGGCAAACAGACAGCGGTGCGGCCCTTTTGCCTTATTGGCTAGGTGCATGGGCTATTCAATTGGCACCCAAGGGCCTGCCTATCGACACAGCCGCTCAATTGCCCTTTATTGCCTTGTTGGGCCTCACACTGGCAGCCACTTGGTACGCGGTTTACGCCCTTGCGCGAACACCGGCGGCTCAACCCGTAAGCTTTGCATTTGGCGGCGAAGCCAAACCTGCAGACTATGCGCGGGCCATTGCCGATGGCGGTTTGCTTGCCTTGCTTGCCTGCTTGGGCTTGGCCAGACTTTCTCATGAAGCCACCCCCGCACTCGCACAACTTTCTTTTTCTGCACTTCTCTTTTTTGCGTTGGCCAACTTGGCTCGCAAAAGAATGACATCGCTGTTTTGCGCTGCCCTCGCCATCATTGGCCTGGCACTTTCAGGCGCACCTGCTTTGGCGATGATTTTGGGGGCAGGCGGCGCCATTGTCATCGCTTTGGATACAGGCCAGCCGCAATCTCTGCGCGTGAGAAAAGTCGATGTTGCCTGGGTCTTGATTTTCTGCCTTGCTAGCGCCGCTATCACCAGTGGCTTGGACTTGTGGCGATGGCGAGTTGCCTCGTCTCATTTGTTTGAAATCCAGGCCATGGCCCGTTTGCTTTTGTGGTTCACTTGGCCTGCTTGGCCCTTGGCTCTTTGGACGCTTTGGCGTTGGCGCAATCAACTCAAAAGTATTTCAGCCAATCCCCATTTGTCGCTGCCTCTTTGGTTCATGGGTGTGGGCATTGCCACCACATGGATGTCCGGCTTAAGTGATCGTGCTCTGCTCATCAGTTTGCCTGCATTGGCCACGCTGGCCGCCTTTGCATTGCCCACTTTGAAACGCAGCGTCAGTGCTTTCATTGATTGGTTTACCTTGCTCTTTTTCAGCGTGGGTGCACTCATCATTTGGACTGTTTGGCTGTCAATGCAAACAGGTTTTCCTGCTCAGCCTGCCATCAATGTGGCCCGACTTGCGCCAGGTTTTGTGCTTCAGTTCTCCCTCACAGCATTCATCTTGGCAAGCTTGGCAACACTGGCCTGGGCTGGCCTTGTGAGATGGCGCGCCGGTAGACATCGCTCGGCACTGTGGAAGAGCATGGTGCTGCCTGCCAGTGGTGCCATCTTGTGTTGGCTTTTGGTCATGACGCTTTGGTTATCTTTGCTAGATTTCGGCAGAAGCTATGCCCCCCTTGTTAACAAAGTTCGCAGCATGATGGGTGCAACAGACTGTGTTCATTACTATGGCTTGACCAAGGCGCAAGGCGCAGCTTTTCAATTTCATGGCAATCTCAAACTGCTCCCTGTTACAACGCGCGCTCAGAGCACAGTTTCAAATACAAGCCAATGTGCTTGGCTGATTGTTGACACTCAAGCCCTTGCGGCATTCACTCAAGAGGTTGATGCCAGCGCGTGGACTCAACACGCCACAGTGCGCCGTCCCTCAGACAACAACGAAGACATCGTCTTGTTCAGAGCCCTGTCGATCTCTATCACCGCCAAACCCTGAGCGCGAGTTGCGGCATGTTTGAAGCGCGCACCATCCTTCGTCACGCCGGTACGGTTTTAGTGGGGCAACTGGCTGTGATGGCTTTTGGTGTTGCAGACACTCTCATTGCGGGTCGCTACGACGCTTCTGCACTCGCTGCTTTATCGGTGGGTTCCGCCATTTACATCAGCATCTATGTGGCCTTGAATGGCTTGATCACCGCGCTGCTTCCGGTCTGGGCAGAGCTTCGCGGCGCTGGGTCTCATGTGGCGCTGGGTCAATCGGTGCGGCAGGCCTTGTACTTGTGCCTATTTGTCATCGTCTTGGGTACCCTGGCCCTGCTCTTTCCTGATCCATGGCTGAATGCCACTGGCGTGCCTGAAGTTTTACAGAATGATGTTCGAGATTACCTGCGGGTTCTGGCCATTGCGGTAGGTCCTTCCCTGCTGTTTCGATTGTATTCAACACTTAACCAGAGCCTGGGTATGCCGTTCTGGGTCACGGCACTTCAAATTGCATCTTTGGGCATCAAAATTCCTCTTTCAATTTGGTTCACTTTAGGTGGCTGGGGGATGGAGGCGCAAGGCCTTGTGGGCTGCGCCTGGGCAACTTTGGTGGTGAACACATGGCTTATGTTCATGGGCATTTATTTTCTGCGCTACCAAAAGGTCTACCAAGAATTCAAAATATGGGAGCCATTGGAAGCCCCGAACTGGAAAATAATTCAAGCATTTTTGCGCTTGGGAATTCCTGCTGCATTGTCATTGATGGTGGAGGTCACTGCCTTCACCATGATGGCGCTGTTCATTTCTAGACAAGGCGTGGTGGCGTCGGCCAGTCACCAAATTGCATCTAGCATTGCCACTTTGCTGTACATGGTGCCATTGGCGCTTGGCATTGCATGCAGTGCTCGGGTTGGCTTTTGGATTGGGGCCAACGAACTGCGCCATGCAGAAAATGCAGCCAAAACAGGGCTGAAGTTAACTTTGGTTTTAGCCTTGGTATTGAGCAGCGCTTTGGCTTTTGGCAAGGCTACTTTGGCAAGCTTATTCTCAACAGATGCTGCGGTCATTCTGGCTGCGGCTTCTGTCCTGGGCTGGGTTGCGCTTTACCATTTGGTCGATTCGCTTCAAGCTGTGTGCGCATTTATTTTGCGGTGTTACAAAATGACACTTTTGCCTTTGATCATTTACAGCATCATGTTGTGGGGCGTTGGACTCTGGGGTGCTTATGTTTGGGCGTATCATGGTTTGGGCCCTTTTAGCAGTCGCCCAGAGGTGAGTACTTTTTGGGCCGCCAGCAGTTTTGCCTTGAGCATTGTGAGCTTGGCTTTTGTGGCACTTGTGTTGTGGGTTGCCAAACAGCACAAAACTTAATTTCAAAATTTCATTTTTTCATACTAGGACCACCATGATTCTTGAACTTGCAGACATTCGCATCAAGCCCGGCCAGCAAGCTAAGTTTGAAGAGGCCATTGCGCGCGGTCTTCAAACAGTCATCTCTGGGGCCAAGGGCTTTCAGGGCGCCAAGGTCAATAAAGGCATTGAAAGCCCCGAACGATTTGTTTTGCAAATTTTCTGGGACACCTTGGAAGATCACACCATTGGCTTCAGAGAGTCACCTTTGTTCACTGAGTGGCGCGCCATCGTTGGACCGTTCTTTGCTGCGCCGCCAGTGGTTGAACATTTTGTGCTGACCTATAAAAGTTAACAGGCATCTGGCTTTCATCCGCACTTGAATCTGCGTGAAAAAGCAAGCCGTCCAAATTCAAGGGGCCTTCAGCTCGTGACCTGCCACCAGCTTGGACAGCAATGCTGCCAGATGTTCAGATTCTTCCTGGCTTAAGGGTTTGAGTAAGTTTTCTTGAACACGCTCCACCGCTGTTTTCATTTGGAGCGTGGCCAAATGGCCCGCCGGGGTCAACCACAAAAGCTTCCTTCGACGATCGATTTCATGAGGTTCTCGCTTGATCCATCCTTTGCTTTCCAAGCGACCTATCACCGAGCCAGATGTCGCCGCATCAAAGGCAACACGGCCTGCCAAAGTGATTTGATCAATACCAGGGGTGTCCATCACAGCATTCAAAATAGCAAATTGAACAGGTGTCACATCTTCTGCTGCCAATTCAGCCATGAACAAGGCCACCGCAATTTGATGTGCACGGCGCACCAAATGGCCTGGCGCCTTTGCAAAATCGAAGCTTTTGGTCATAGGATTATCATCGAGGGTTTGTGACAGATTAATCAATTAATAAGTATACTTATGAAAATTGAATTTGAGTGTGTCAATTGTTTTAAAAGAAAGATTTTTATGAGCTTTGTTTTTTCACCCGCCCCCGTGGTTTCCGTACCGGTCTTGGGCCGAGCTGAACGCTTTCCCGCACGCCGCATCTATTGCGTGGGTCGCAATTACGAGGAACATGCCAAAGAAATGGGCTTCACTGGCCGCGAGCCACCCTTCTTCTTTTTAAAGCCGACAGACGCGTTGGTGGTTGTGAACGAGGGCGAGACAGGCCATATGCCCTACCCCAGCTTGACACAAAATTTTCACCACGAAATTGAACTGGTTGTAGCCATCGGAACGGGTGGACGAAACATCAAAGCAGCAGATGCAGAAAAACATATCTTCGGTTATGCCGTGGGCCTTGACATGACGCGTCGTGATTTGCAAAACGAGATGAAAAAGCAAGGTCGCCCATGGTGTATCGGCAAAGCATTTGACCACTCAGCACCGATTGGTCCCATCACACCCATCGAGAAGGCTGGCGATGTGAACCATGCTGAGATAGATCTCTTGGTCAATGGTGCCGTTCGTCAAACCAGCAATGTTGCCAAGCTCATTTGGAATGTGGCTGAAACCATCGAACATTTGTCAGCTGCATGGGAGTTGCAACCAGGCGATTTGATTTACACAGGCACCCCTGAAGGCGTAGCAGCAGTGGTGGCAGGTGATACATTGGTCGGCCGCGTTGCTGGCATTGGCACTTTGACCGTCAAAGTCGATCCTGCCAAGTAAACAGAAGATACAAAGGGGAGCAATCCCCTTTTTTGGAGCCGACATTGAAAATACTCGAATTGCTGGCCAAGTTTTGCAGCATCTTATCGGGGGCATTGCTAACGTTCATCACCTTGATGACTTGCTATAGCCTGATCGGTCGAAACACAACGGGTCAGACCATCGTGGGTGACTTTGAGTTGACCGGTGTTGCCACAGGGGCAGCCATTGCCTTGTTCATGCCCATGTGCCAGTTCAAGAAGGCCAATATCATTGTTGACTTTTTCACAGCCAAGGCCAGTAAGGCCACCACCGCCCAACTCGACAGACTGGGCGCTTTGTTCATGGCCGCTGCATTTGCATTGCTCGCTTGGCGAACCTACTTGGGCGGCATGAACGCATGGGCCTCACAATCGGGCTCCATGATGTTGGGTTTTCCCGAATGGATTGTGTATGCCGCCATGACGCCCCCATTGGCACTGAGTGCCGCCATTGCTTTGGCTCAAGCCTTGATGGGTGAGAAGTTCACGAACTCCGAAGTCCCATCAGCATGAGCGCACTCACACTTTGTTTAATTATTTTTGGTGCCATGCTGGTTCTCATGGCCGTCAGAGTTCCCATCGCTGTCTCTATGTTTTCAGCAGGAACCTTTGGCTATCTGATTCAAACGGGTTGGGGCCCTTACTCGAGCTTTCTCAACAACTTGGCCTTCGCGCGATTTGCAAGTTATGACCTGTCGGTCATTCCCTTGTTTATTTTGATGGGCCACTTTGCAACCCAAGGCGGCATTAGCAAGGCCTTGTTTCAATTTGCTGCCAGCGTCATGGGGCGTTTTAAAGGCGGTCTGGCCATGGCCGCCGTTTTGGCCAGTGCAGCCTTTGGCTCCATCTGCGGCTCCTCGGTGGCCACGGCAGCCACCATCACGGGTGTTGCACTGCCAGAGATGAAACGCCATGGCTACTCAGGTCGTTTGTCGACAGGCACTTTGGCAGCAGGCGGCACCTTGGGCATTTTGATTCCGCCATCAGTTCCCTTGGTGATTTACGCCATCTTGACTGAACAGAATATTGCCAAGCTGTTTGCAGCCGCCATGGTGCCAGGCCTCATTGCCATGTTTGGCTACATGATTGCCATCGCCATCTATGTGCGTGTGGTTCCCGAACAAGCGCCCGAAGTAGATGACGACATTGAGAAATTCTCCTTGGCCGCCCTCGCGGGTATTTTGCCTATTGCAACCATTTTTGTCATTGTGTTTGGCGGCATATACGGTGGTTATTTCACACCCACTGAAGGCGCCGGTGTGGGGGCCGCTTCAACCTTTGTGGCGGCCTTGCTGAAGCGAGAAATCACGTGGGCCAAGTTCAAGCTGTGCTTTTATGCAACGGCTGAAAGCTCGGCCATGATCTTCATGATTTTCATTGGCGCCGATGTCATGAACTCTTCACTGGCCCTCACGCAAGTACCCAATCAGTTGGCCGAAGTGGTTGGCGGATGGGGCCTCGCGCCTTTGATGGTTGTGACGGCCATCTTGCTGTTTTATGTGGTGCTGGGTGCCGTCATGGATGAGCTCAGCATGATTTTGCTCACCATCCCCATTTTCTTCCCCATGATCATGGGGCTAGACTTTGGCATGGCCAAGGAGCCCACCGCCATTTGGTTCGGAATCATGGTGCTCATGACTGTAGGGTTTGGCATGTTGGCACCGCCGGTCGGCTTGAACGTTTACGTCGTGAACAGCATGGCCAAGGATGTGCCCATTTCTGAGAGTTACAAGGGCGTGGTGCCCTTCCTCATCAGCGACACCATCAGAACAACCCTCCTCTTGTTCTTCCCCGGGATTTCCCTGTGGTTGATTCAATACGTTGCTTGATGAGAAGCCTCTTTTAGAGGCTTTGATCCGTTAACATTCAGACATCATTATTTGGAGACATCCATGATCAAACGTCGATCCCTCTTAAAGTCAGGTGCTGCAGCCGCCATTGCAGCGCCAGCCATCACAGCTTTTGCCCAGCAAACTGTCACCCTGAAGTTTCACACCTTCATGGCTCCCCAGTCCAATGTGTGGCTTAACATGCACAAAGCATGGATGAACAAGGTCGAACAAGAGTCTGGTGGCCGCATCAAGTTTGAAGCTTATCCCGCCATGCAATTGGGCGGCACGCCTGTTCAGTTGTACGACCAAGCACGCGACGGCGTGGTCGACGTCGTTTGGACTTTGCCTGGCAATAACGCGGGTCGCTTTCCAAGAGTGGAGGTGTTTGAGTTGCCATTCATGATGAACAATGCAGAGGCCACATCCAAAGCCTATTGGGAATATGTCCAAACCATGGCACCCGATGAATTCAAGGACATTCAGCTAATTGCCTTGCAAGTTCACGGCCCTGGCGCCATTCACACGGTCGACAAACCCGTGAAAAGTGTGGCCGATCTGAAGGGCTTGAAAATGCGCGCCCCAACCCGTCAAGTGACCAAATTGATGGGGGCTCTGGGTGCTATTCCTGTTGGCATGCCCTTGCCTGGCATTCCTGATGCGCTGTCTAAAGGCACCATCAACGGCGCCGTCATTCCTTGGGAAGTCGTGCCTGCCGTGAAGGTAAACGAACTCACCAAGTTCCACGCCGAGTTTGATCCTGCTGGCGGTTGCTTGTACACCACCACATTTGTGATGGCCATGAACAAGGCCAAATACAACTCATTGCCGCCAGATCTGAAGAAGATCATTGACAACAACAGCGGCCTGGAAACTTCAGGTTGGTTGGGCAAAGTTCAACAAGAAGGCGATGTGTCTGGCCGCAAATCAGCCAGCGATCGAAACAATGCCATCTTCACGGTTGGCCCTGCAGAAGCCCAAGAATTCCGCCGTAAATCTCGTGCGCTCGAAGTGGAATGGATTGAGGACATGAACAAGCGCGGCTACGACGGACGCACGTTGATCGACACAGCCCGCGCATTGATCGAAAAACATGCCAAAGCGCCAGCCGCTAAAGCACCTGCGAAAAAGGCTTGAGCTATCAAAGACAACTGATCAAACACTGCCGAGCTTGTGGCTCGGCGGTTTTGTATCGGCTTCCCGACGATGGCGACACCAAGCAACGCGCCATCTGCACTGAATGTCATTTGGTGCATTACGAAAATCCCCTCAATGTCGTCGGCACAGTTCCTCACTTTGGCGAACGTGTGTTGCTTTGCAAGCGAAATATCGAGCCCCGCAAAGGCAAATGGACACTTCCAGCTGGCTTCATGGAGCTGGGTGAATCTACTTCTGAAGGCGCCGCGCGTGAAACTTCCGAAGAAGCTGGCGCACAGTTCAAAATGGGCTCTCTTTTTACAGTCATGAGCGTGCCCCGTGTGGGTCAGGTCCATCTCTACTTCTTGGCCGAGTTGGAGAATGAGCAATTCGAACCTGGTTTTGAAACTCAAGAGGCCAAAATGTTTTCTGAAACAGAGATTCCTTGGGACGACCTGGCCTTTAGAACCGTACAAGAAACTTTAAAGCATTATTTTGCTGACAAAAAATCAGGTAGCTTTGGGGTGCACACCCTGAATATTGATTGAAGTCAGCGTGTTGGCCGACACATTCGCTGTATCCTTAAGCTGTCTTCAAAAAAGGAAACTACATGTACAAAATCATCCTTGCTGGCGTGTTGGGTATTTCTGCTTTAGCCTCTGTGGCTCAAACTGCAGCACCAACAGCCCCTGTCGTTCCCGCGGCCCCCGCGGCGGCTCCCGCTGCGGCCCCCGCTGCCGAAGCGCCCAAAGCGGCCAAAAAGGTCGCTAAAAAGAAAAAGACCAAAGCGAAAAAGAAGACAGCCTGATTTTTTTAGCCCGCAACAAAAAGCCCTGCATCGCGAGGTTTTTTTTTGTCCAATGAGGCTCTAACTTGGGCGAAAATACAAGCGTGGCCATTCCTCAGTCTTTTATTCAAGAACTTATATCCCGCGTAGATGTGGTGGAGGTCGTTGGCCGCTTCGTGCAGCTGAAAAAAGGCGGCGCAAATTTCATGGGCCTTTGCCCCTTTCACGGAGAAAAATCGCCCAGCTTCACAGTCAGCCCCACCAAACAATTTTTTCATTGCTTCGGCTGCGGAAAAAATGGCAATGCCATTGGCTTTCTCATGGACCATGCAGGCATGAGCTTCATAGAAGCGGTGAAAGATTTGGCACAGCAGACTGGCATGACTGTGCCTGAGGAGGACCTTTCGCCTCAAGACAGGGCCATCGCCGCCGCTCAAAAACAAAAACAAGCCAGCCTAAGCGATATGTTAGAAAAAGCGGCCAGCGCTTATCAGCAACATTTGAAAAATGCACCGAAGGCTGTCGCTTACTTGAAAGGACGCGGCTTATCTGGGCAAATTGCAAAACGATTTGGTTTGGGCTACTCACCTGAAGGTTGGCGCAGCTTGGCAAGTATTTTTCCTGAATACGACGATCCACTTTTGGCCGAGAGCGGCTTGGTCATCGTGAATGAGGAAGATGACAAGCGATACGATCGATTCAGAGACCGTGTGATGTTTCCGATTCGAAGCATCAAAGGTGAATGCATCGGTTTTGGCGGACGCGTCATGGGAGATGGCACACCCAAATATTTGAATTCGCCAGAAACGCCGGTGTTTCACAAAGGGCGCGAGCTTTATGGCTTGTTTGAGGCGCGCGACAGCATTCACGATGCAGGCTATGTCTTGGTCACTGAGGGCTACATGGATGTGGTGGCCTTGGCCCAATGGGGATTTCCCAATGCCGTGGCAACTTTAGGGACAGCCTGCACGCCAGACCACGTTCAAAAACTTTTCAGATTTACAGATTCTGTGGTGTTCAGTTTTGACGGTGATGCCGCAGGTCGCCGAGCCGCTCGCAAAGCCCTTGATGGCGCTCTGATTTATGCAACCGACATTAGAAATATTAAATTCTTGTTTTTGCCCGAAGAGCACGACCCCGACAGTTTCATTCGCGAAAAAGGCTCTGAGGCTTTTTCTGCCTGTGTCGCTATGGCCACGCCACTGTCAAAGTTTTTAATCGAGATTGCCTCAGAAGCTTGTGATTTGCAATCGGCAGAAGGCCGAGCACATCTTTCAAGCAATGCCAGCCCACTGTGGCGCGCCCTCCCCGACGGCGCCTTGAAACGTCAATTGCTTTCTGAATTAGCCCAGTTGATTCAGCTTGAAGCTTCGGAGTTGGCCGGTCTATGGCTCCAACAAGCCGAAGCTGCATTGGCTCGAAGCAATCCGCGCAACGCAGTTTCTTCTGCCCCTGGCCTACTCGCAGAACCGAAAAAAGCGCGGACCAGACCCGATGGCAAAACATGGCAACAAAATCCTCAAGGCAAATGGCGCTTGGTGGGCGGGATGGGTGCCATGCAAATGGCTTCACTTGGGCCGCGGGTTCAACCTGCAAGCCGATCTGACCATGCTGTCAGGCTTTTACTTACCAACATGGCCTTATGGGACGGCTTGTCTGCCGAAGACCATGCCTTGTTGTGCGACTTACCCGAACAACATGGTGAGCTCATGCGTTGGATTGAAAGCCAATTTCATGACCATGGCCCTTTGGCTTGGGGTGCCCTGCAGTCGGAATTAAGTCAACTTGCATTCGCGAATTTGGCTGAAAAATTGATGGAGTCGCACAAGCCGAATGCACCCGAAGTCAGCACGGAAGGGGAGCCTGGAGAAGCCCGCAAAGAGCTCAGACTACTGCTCAACCTGATGCTCATCGACCGCCTGAAAGGGCTTGAAACGCAAGCGCTCAAAGAGGCCGAAAGTATTCAAAGCCCCGAAGCCTTTCAAAAATGGCGCGATCTGCATCAACGCAGGCGAACCCTCATGAGCACTGAAATTATTTAGACTTTTCACCCTTGTTTGGGTATAATCCATTTTTTAGGCAAGAGCGACAGCAGCACCTCCGGACCCGGCCACCGCCTCAGCGCACCTCCCTCCATGGGAACGGCCACATCACCGCAAGGACTGCATTCCAAATGTTCGCCCATACATCTTGCCCAATTGCCCTTGCAAATGAAGCCACCTGCCCTCAGGTGTTTATTTGCATTTCCTCTCGCGCCAGAAGTTTGTGGCGCAGCGTTTGTTTCCAAGTCAGTTTGAAGTATTGAGGTCCATCATGCCCGCTCAAAAACCGAAGAAGCCCGTTAAAGCACAAGCCAAGTCTGGCGCAATCAAAGTTGCCAAACCCGTTGCCAAGCCAGCCGTCAAATCGGCTGGCAAACCAGTGGCAAAACCTGCCCTGAAAGCAACGGCCAAAACAAGTCCGGTCAAAGCCAAAGTACCCGTGAAAGCACCTGCTAAAAAGTCTGCCAAGCCAACTGTCAAAGCAGTGGTGAAAGCAGTTGCTAAAACAGTTGCAAAACCAGTTGCCAAAGCTGCCGCACCGGTCAAGAAAGTCAGTTCAGTGCCTGCATCCAAAAAAACAATCGCCGCTAAAGTACCCACTAAAGCACCTGCAAAAACGCCATCGAAAGCGCCGGTCAAGGCTGTCAAGCCAGTAGTCAACAAAGTTAGCTCCAAAATTGCAGCCAAACCTCTAGTCAAGCCTTCCGCGAAGCCGATTGTTAAAACTGCTGCTAAGCCGGCCATTAAACCGGCCCCTAAATCAGCTGTTAAGCCTGCTACCAAGCCAGTAGCCAAAGTTGCCGACAAAAAGGCCGTCACACCTGCGGTCAAAGTACCTGCGGTCAAGCCCAGCAAAACAACGCCACCCGTGCCCGCAGTTCAGGCAGCAGGCGCCAAGCGCGGCCGAAAGTCCAAAGCAGGTGCAGCACCCATTCCTGAAGACATGCGTGACATCGAAGAAGACTTGGTCGGCGAACCTGTTCCGGAATCGACGGAAAAAGTCAAACCCCTTCGCATGAAGATCAGCAAGGCCAAAGAACGCGCCTTAATGAAAGAGTTTGGCTTAGACGAAACAGTCTTGTCGGAAGAAGACATGGCCAAACGCCGTCAACGCCTCAAGGCTTTGATTAAGTTGGGCAAAACGCGTGGCTATCTCACACACGGTGAGATTTCCGACCACTTGCCAGACAAGTTGGTCGATGCTGAAACAATGGAAGTGGTCATTGCCACATTGAATGACTTAGGCGTTGCTGTTTACGAGCAAACACCCGATGCCGAGTCTTTGATCATCACTGACAACGCCCCAACAGGCTCAACCGAAGAAGAAGCTGAGGAAGCTGCAGAGGCTGCACTCTCCACTGTAGACAGCGAGTTCGGCCGAACCACAGATCCCGTTCGCATGTACATGCGCGAAATGGGCACCGTTGAGTTGCTCACACGCGAAGGCGAAATTGAAATTGCCAAGCGCATTGAAGGCGGCTTGATGAACATGATGACAGCGATCAGCGCATCGCCGGCCACCATCGCTGAGATTCTTCGCCTAGCGGGTGAGATTCGCTCAGGCAAAATCGTCATCTCCACGGTGGTGGATGGTTTTTCCAACATCAATGAAGCCGATGACTATGTGGCTGAAGAAGACTTCGATGAATTCGATGAGTCAGATGACGACGATGGCAAAGGTGGCTCCAAAGCTCTGACCAAAAAATTGGAAGAGTTGAAGAACCAAGCCTTAGAGCGATTCGATCGCATCACCGAGCTGTTCGAACAAGTTCACAAGATCTATGAAAAAGAAGGCTGGGGCACACCCGCCTATCAAAAGGCGCAATTTGCGTTGTCTGAAGAATTGATGACCATTCGATTCACGGCCAAAACCATTGAAAAGCTGTGCGACATGGTGCGCGGTCATGTGGACGATGTGCGCAAGAAAGAACGCGAAATGCGCCGCATCATTGTGGACAAATGTGGCTACCCACAAGATTTGTTCATTGCCGACTTCAGTGGTCGTGACAAAGCCAACCAGCGAATCAAGTCACACTTACTCGATTTGAAATGGATCGAAAAACAAGCCGCGGCTGGCAAGCCATGGAGCACAGTCATGGGCCGCAACATTCCGCCCATTCAAGACTTGCAGCAAAAGTTAACTGACTTGCAGTCGCGCGTGGTGGTGCCTTTGGATGAATTGAAAGATATCAACAAACGCATGAATTCGGGCGAGCGCTCTTCGCGTCATGCCAAGAAAGAGATGATCGAAGCCAACTTGCGTTTGGTCATTTCGATTGCAAAGAAATACACCAACCGTGGTTTGCAGTTCCTCGATTTGATTCAAGAAGGCAATATCGGTTTAATGAAGGCCGTGGACAAGTTCGAATACCGCCGTGGGTATAAGTTTTCCACTTATGCCACTTGGTGGATTCGCCAGGCCATTACGCGCTCTATTGCCGATCAGGCTCGCACCATCCGCATTCCCGTTCACATGATCGAGACGATCAACAAGATGAACCGTATTTCACGTCAGCACTTGCAGGAGTTTGGCTTTGAGCCCGATGCCAGCATCTTGGCCGAGAAGATGGAAATTCCGGAAGACAAGATTCGCAAGATCATGAAGATTGCCAAAGAGCCTATCTCCATGGAAACGCCGATCGGTGACGACGACGACAGCCATTTGGGCGACTTCATCGAAGACAGCGCCAACACAGCGCCTATCGATGCAGCCATGCAAGCCGGTTTGCGCGATGTGGTCAAAGACATCTTAGACAGCCTGACACCCCGCGAAGCCAAGGTGCTGCGAATGCGTTTTGGCATTGAAATGTCAACTGATCACACCCTAGAAGAAGTGGGCAAACAATTTGACGTCACGCGCGAGCGCATTCGTCAAATCGAAGCCAAAGCACTGCGCAAACTAAAGCACCCAAGCCGAAGCGACAAACTGCGCAGCTTCATCGATACGATGTAATTCGATATTCGCCATGCGCTGCTAACATACAGCGCAAAAAAAAGGCCTTCCAGCTCATCACTGGAAGGCCTTTTTGTCGTAGCAACAGTTTTTATTCGCTGGCCATCACGATGACAGCACTCATGGCCAAGACAACGCCCGGCAAAGTCCAGTTGTTGGGCTTCTCTTGTGGCTGATCTGAGGTCACTGGCGGCAGATTCACCGACAACTTTGGCCTGCGTGCATCTACCACTCTGGCAATACCCACCTCAGCTTTGACTTGCTTGGTGAACTCCAAAAGGGGTCCTTGCACGGTTTGCACTGAAACTGTGTTGCCTAAGTCTCGGAGCATGTTGAGCAGTTCGTCAGTTGCTTCTAGCGTCCATTCTTGACGCCATTTCTTTTGAGCTGCATGTGTCAACCAACGGCCTGTATGGCGGTTGAGTCTTGGCGGACACCCAATCAAAATCCAATTTGCTGCGCCATTTTTAGAACCCTTGGCAGGCAAGATGGGGACAATTTGTTGGAGTGCATATTGCTTGTCGTCTAGGTAAACAATGAATGTTTCCATTTTTTTCTCCTATTAAAAAAATTGTCAAATCGATTGAGTTTCAGTTCCAGAGTTCTCCTGTCTTCTAGTGGCCCACCAGCCCAATCCCAAAACACCCGCAACGGCCATGACATAGGTTGCACCACGGGCTAAAAGATTGATGGTTTCGCCGCCATCAAAAATGGGATCTAAGAGTTTTTCATTGATGATCATTTGGGCTGCGGTAAAAGCCAAAACGCCAGCACCCAAATGAATGATCAATGGCCATTTTTCGACCAAGCGCAAAACCAATTTGCTGCCAAGCACAACTATGGGAATGCTAATGAGCAAGCCAAGGACCACCAGATCAAAGGAGCCATTGGCAGCCCCTGCTACCCCCAGCACGTTGTCTACGCCCATGAGGGCGTCAGCCACAATGATGGTTTTCATGGCACCCCAGAATGTGGTGGCACCCACACCTTGGTGCTCGTCCTCAAAAGTATCTGAGATGAGCTTAAAGGCAATCCACAAAAGGCCAAGACCACCCACCAACATGAGGCCAGGAATTTTAAGGAGCCATACAACGCCCACGGTCATGGCAGAGCGAACCACAATAGCGCCCACAGTGCCCCACATGATGGCTTTGTTTTGATATTCAGGAGGGAGGCCGCGAGCGGCCAGTGCAATGACAATGGCGTTGTCGCCAGCTAAAACTAAATCGATGAGAATGATGGCCAGCAACGCCGACCACCATGGCATTGAGAACAATTCCATGAAAGACCTTCAATAACGATCCCGATCCGAACAAGCCACGGGTGTCGGAATGACACGCGTGACACGAGAGATCGAAGGTCTTGCTTTGCTTGTAATGAATCAGTTATATGCCCAACAAACCGGAAGTAAAAACTCCGTAATGACGATTTGTTGATCTCGACGTGCGCCTGATGGCTGTACTGAGCACGAAGAAATT
>SHXD01000064.1 GCA_009693505.1 Limnohabitans sp. | reverse complement strand
CTGGAAATCCTGCTGCTGACAAACCCGCTGCACCCATTAATTTTAGGTGATTGCGGCGATTCATATCTTCAAACTGCATGTTGGCTCCTTTGATTTTTCTCAACTGGAATATGCCACAAATGACGTGCGATATTTGTAAAAGGGATTGATCAGTACCAAGTAAAAACCCCCACTGTGTTGCCACAGCGGGGGTTTTATGTTTCTAAATCAACTGACTTGCGTCAGCGTCAAATTAGAAAGAGTGCTTCACACCCAAGTCGGTACCTGTGGAAGAAGCGTTTGCTGCAGTCACAGCACCGTTCAAAGCACGATTAGCGCCACCGGAGTTAGCGTTACGTGCGTATGTAGCGTACAAGTCTGTGCGCTTGCTCAAAGGCATCACAAAACCAACTGACATGCGTTTTGTTTCTGCAGCAGCTTGCTTCAAAGAAGCAGAGGAGATGCGGAAAGTACCGCCAGCCATTGGGACCAAGGCGCCCATCAAAGAACCCTTCAAGTCAGCAGCGCCAGTGTTGGCAACTGTGTTGGACTCAGCCATCAACTTAGCAACGCCCAGGTCGTAAGAACCACCGAAGTTGGTTGTCTTGACTTGTGTACCAGCACCAGTTGTTGTTGTGGCAGAACCTGTACCCAAAGCCAACTTGCCTTGAGCGTAGCTCACGTACACGCCATTGCCATCACCAGCTTTAGCAGCTGTAGAAGCGTTTTCGCCAAAGTATGTGCCAACCATCACTTTGAAACCACTGACCGCTGGTGAGTGGTAAGCGATCATGTTGGAAGCGCGAACGGCTGCTTGGCCACCGCCGTAAGCGATCAAGCTGGATGCAACGCCATTTGTACCGAACGGATCAAAAACTGCGTCAGCGTAGAACTGGGGAGTGTAGTCACGACCCAAACGAATTTCACCCATGGAACCAACCAGGCCCACAGTTGATTTACGGTTGAATGTCAGACCTTGTGTACCAGCAGATGCAGCAGTTACGGCTTGGTTGTTGCTGTTGGTGTTAAAACCAGAACCGTTGTCGTTAGCAACACCGGCTTCCAACCAGAACTCAGCGCGCATACCGCCGCCGAGGTCTTCAACACCGCGGAAACCCAAACGGCTAGAGTTGTAGCCAGAGTTGCCCAATTGTGTCTTGCTGCTCACAGAGCCAGAGCCCTTTGTGTAAGCAGCGTCAACAACGCCGAACAATGTGACAGTAGATTGGGCCATAGCGGCGCCAGAAGCGGCCAAAACAGCCAAAGCGACTAGTGATTTTTTCATTTGAGAAGTTCTCCAAGGTTTAACAAGGGCCCCAGTCCTAGGGCTTGCAACATTGCAAACCACTGTAACCCTGAGCCAACCTCCGTTAGGGAAGTTGGGCCTATTGCACCAGAGGTCAGGCCAGTCTGCAAAGAAAATCCTGCGAAAGCAGGGGTTTATGTTGCTTGAGAACAACAAGCGGGCTAAACTTCTCTGCATGAATGCCGATGCTTTAATCCTCGCCGCCGACAGCGCCCTTCGCACCCTCTTTGCCACGCCCCGAGCTGCAAGGGCCACGCCCCAGCCATTTGTGGCCATTGCCACCCATGGGGACGGCATGGGGTCCACGCTGGAAGCGCCTGCATCACTGCCGGAACTCACCGATGCAGAGAAGTCTTTGTCAGCCGCCCTGATGCGGGTCAATCATGTGGGAGAGGTGTGCGCCCAAGCCCTTTACACAGGACAGGCCCTGGCCTCCAAAGACCCAGCCCTAAAGCGCAAGCTAGAAGCAGCCTGCCGAGAAGAAACCGATCACTTGGCCTGGACCCGTGAGCGTTTAGACCAACTGAACAGTCGCCCTTCATTGCTCAACCCGCTTTGGTACGCAGGCTCATTTTTAATTGGCTATGGCGCAGGCAAATTGGGTGGCGACAAACTAAGCCTAGGCTTTGTGGTTGAAACCGAAAACCAAGTTGAAGCCCACTTGGCCGGACACATGACGCAACTACCCGCCAACGACTTGGCCTCTAGGGCCATCGTGGCGCAAATGAAAGCCGACGAAGTAGCGCACGCCCGCATGGCTCAAAAAGCCGGCGCCGTCGAGCTACCCGAGCCCGTGAAACACGCCATGGGCGCGGCAGCCAAGCTCATGACCCGAGTGGCTCACCACATTTAAGCCTCGAGCACCTCAAAGCTGGTGGTAATTTCGGCCGTCTTGGCCAACATGATGCTGGCCGAACAGTATTTTTCGTGACTCATGGCAACAGCGCGCTCTATGGCAGAAGCCGGAATGCCTTTGCCCTTGACAGTGAAGTGCATGTGAATTTTGGTGAACACCTTGGGGTCGGTGTCAGCCCGTTCGGAGGTGAGCTTTACAGAGCAGCCCTGAACATCATGACGGCCCCGTTTCAAAATCAAGACCACATCGTAGGCGGTGCAACCGCCCGTACCCGCTAGCACGGTTTCCATGGGGCGAGGGGCCAAGTTTTGCCCACCGTTTTCAGGTTTGGCAACATCTGGCGCGCCGTCCATCATCAACACATGACCACTGCCTGTTTCGGCCATAAAACCCATGCCTGAGCGCGTGCCTGAAGCGCCGGTCCAGCTTACTGTGCATTCCATTTTGGTTAATTCTTTCTTCAAAATTTCAAGATTAATTTGAATGGCATCGTAAAGCTTTTGAAAAGATATTGCACTGCACCATTTTTTGTGTAGAATTTCAGAAAGTTGTGCTTTTTTAGGTGTTTAAGCACGAACCGATTGTCTCCTCCACCCTCTGTAAAGGTGGATTTGCCCCGAGTCGCAAGGCTTGGGGCATTTTTTTGCCCGCTATTATTGGGGTATGACTGCGAAAAATCTCAAACCTTCCGATTACCTGAAAAAAATCCTGAACGCACGCGTTTATGACGTGGCCACGGAATCGGCTTTAGAGCCTGCCAAGAATTTGAGCAAGCGACTGCACAACACCGTTTTGCTTAAACGTGAGGACCAACAAGCGGTGCACAGTTTCAAGCTACGCGGTGCTTACAACAAAATGGCGCACCTCACGCCTGCGCAACTCAAAAAGGGTGTCATTTGCGCGTCGGCTGGCAATCACGCACAAGGCGTGGCTTTGGGGGCCAGCAAATTGGGCTGCCGCGCTGTCATTGTGATGCCCATCACCACACCGCAAATGAAAATTGAAGCTGTGAAAGCTTTGGGCGGTGAAGTGGTCTTGGTGGGAGACAGCTACTCCGATGCGTTCAAGCACGCCACGATGCTTGAGAAAAAAATGGGCATGACCTTCGTGCATCCCTTTGACGATCCCGAAGTCATTGCTGGCCAGGGCACCATCGCCATGGAAATGTTGCGCCAACACCAAGGCCGCTTGGATGCCGTGTTTGTGGCTATTGGCGGTGGCGGGCTCATTTCCGGCGTGGCCAATTACATCAAAGCGGTGCGCCCTGACATCAAAGTCATTGGTGTTCAGATGAACGACTCAGACGCCATGATTCAGTCTGTGAGTGCTAAAAAACGCATCACCTTGAACTATGTGGGTTTGTTTTCAGACGGCACAGCGGTGAAGCTGGTGGGCGAAGAAACTTTCCGCGTGACACGCGGCTTGGTCGACGATTACATGACGGTAGACACCGACTCCGTGTGTGCAGCCATCAAGGATGTATTTGTAGACACGCGGTCCATTGTGGAACCGGCGGGCGCATTGGCAGTGGCCGCCATCAAACAATATGTGGCCAAACACAAAACCAAAGGCGAAACCTACGCGGCCATTTTGTGCGGTGCCAACATGAACTTTGACCGCTTGCGTTTTGTGGCCGAGCGTGCTGAAGTGGGTGAAGAACGCGAAGCCATTTTTGCAGTCACCATTCCTGAAGAGCGCGGCAGCTTTAAGCGCTTTTGCGAACTCATTGGCAACCTGCCAGGCGGCCCGCGCAATGTCACAGAATTTAACTACCGCATCAGCGATGCCGCCAAGGCGCATGTGTTTGTGGGCCTCACCACAGAAGGCGCAGGCGAGAGCACCAAGATCTCCAACAACTTCAAAAAGCACGGTTTTGAAAACTTGGATTTGACGCACGATGATTTGGCCAAAGAACACATTCGTCACATGGTGGGCGGCCACACCAGCTTGGCACAAAACGAACGCCTCATGCGTTTTGTGTTCCCCGAGCGCCCCGGTGCTTTGCTCAAATTTTTGAACCTCATGCGCCCTGGCTGGAACATCAGCCTGTTTCACTATCGGAACCAAGGTGCTGATTACGGCCGCATTTTGGTGGGGCTTCAAGTGCCAGATAAAGACGGCAAGGCTTTCGATAAATTCTTGAGCACTTTGGGTTACCCATGGGTGGAAGAAACACTCAATCCGGTCTACAGAATGTTCTTGCAACAGTCTGCTTAAATTCAGCAGAAAAACAGGGCTGCTTTTATAAGCGCATTGGCTTAGTTTTCGGCTTTAGGCAGTTCTAAAATCAGAGTGGGAGTGCCTTGCTGGCTAGGCGCCAATCGTGCAAGCCTGTGCCCCACAGAATGCAAAACCCAACCTGGCGCCACCGTCTGGCCAGGCAAATAGGCCTTGGGCGGCTGGCCGTCAACCGCTAACAGCGCACTGCCCCGACCTGAAGCGCCGGCCACCACGCCCAACAAGGTCCATTGGTGTTCAGATGACGCGCCAGCATTGGCGCCAGACTGACTCTCTGCTGCTTTGGGCGCCCCCAAGGCAGCAGCCACATGACTGCTTTGAATGGCATTTTGAGCCGATGGGGGCGCCACAGCTTGCGTGGCGTTGGGCACCGCTGAAGGGGCCACAGAAATGCTCTGAATTTGCAAAATCCATGCAACGGCTGTGTAGGCGGCAAAAGCCCCAAGCCCCAACGCACAGAGCGCGGGCCAAAAGGATTTGGAGGGGCCTTGAATGACTTGCAACATGAGGGGATTATGATGGAGAAGTGTGAAAAAAAGCAGAGAGCCTTTTTGCAATGAAATTAGAAATTACCAATTTAGCCCCCGATGTTCAAACTTCGAACACCACAAGGCCATTCAGACGCAGCCACGATAGAAAACAGCGCGGCTTCACTTTGATTGAGCTCATGGTGGTTTTGGCCATCATTGGCATCTTGGCAGCCTTGGTGGTGCCCAGCGTTTTAGGCCGTGCCGACGATGCACGTGTGACAGCGGCACGCACCGATGTGGGCAATTTGGCCCAAGCCCTGAAACTTTACAAACTCGACAACCAGCGCTTTCCCACGGCCGCGCAAGGTCTGCAAGCTTTGGTGGTCAGACCGTCTGCCGAGCCCGTGCCCACCAATTGGAAAAGCTACCTTGACAAATTGCCGGCTGATCCCTGGGGCAGGCCTTATCAGTATCTCAACCCTGGCCTCAAAGGCGAGATCGACGTGATGTCATGGGGCGCTGATGGTCAATCGGGCGGTGAAGGCGTGAATGCCGACATTGGCAGCTGGCAATAAATTCCGATGCGTGCATCACATGGCTTCACCTTAATTGAATTGCTGGTGGTCATCGCGCTGATTGCGATCGGCACTGCCGCAGTCAGCTTCAGTTTGCGCGACTCTGCTGAAACCGTTTTGGAAAGAGATGCAGAGCGTTTGGCGGCCCTGTTTGAATCGGCAAGGGCCAGGTCTAGGGCCAGCGGTGTTCCCGTTAAATGGCACCCTCAGTCGCTCAACAACAGCGGGAGTCCAAGCGCTTTTGTGTTTGAAGGCTTGCCCCCTCAAACGCTTTCAGAACAATGGCTGTCGCCGGAAATTCAAGTGGCCTCCAACGCCTTGGTGGTCTTGGGCCCCGACCCCATCATCGGGCCTCAAAGCGTTGCACTGCGTGTGAAAGATTTGCAGCTTTGGGTCAGCACCGATGGGCTCAGGCCCTTTGCCGTGAAGCGAGCAGCACCGTGAATTTCAGATTTGCCGCGGTGTGTCCAAAATCACAATCCAACCAAGGCTTCACCCTGATTGAAGTGTTGGTGGCATTGGGCATTGTGGCCATTGCACTCATGGCGGGTTTGCGCTCTACCGATGCGTTGAGCAGAAACGCTGCGCGCCAATCCACACAATGGTTGGCTCAAATTTGCGCTGAAAACGAATTCAGTCGCTTGCGCTTGTCTAGGCAAGTGCCACCTGTGGGAGAAAGCAGCGCCAGCTGCCTCCAAGCCGGCTTAGATTTACAAGTGAATTTGTCGGTGCAAGTCACACCCAACCCCAATTTCAGAAGGGTTGACGCCAAGGTTGTTCAGCGCAATGGCTTAGAAAGTACGCCCCTGCTTCAGCTCTCAACGGTCATGGGGCGCTATTGATGTCAAGCACTGATCTGACATTTCAATCGCCGGAATTCAAAAAGCAAAAGCTCAAAGCCATTGCCGGTTTTACTTTGATTGAAGTGCTTGTAGCCAGCGCCATTTTGGCGCTCATGGCCCTCATTTCTTGGCGTGGTTTGGATGGTATGTCCAAAGCGCAAGTGGCATTGCAAACACGCAGCGATGCCAACCAAACATGGCAAGTCGGCTTGGCGCAATGGCGCACCGATCTTGACAACATGGTGACTCTGCAAAACACACCCGCACTCGACTGGGATGGGCGTGTGCTTCGCATCACGAGGCAGCATTCACAAGACTCTCAAGCTGGCATGCAAGTGGTGGCGTGGACCCTTGGTAATGGCCAATGGACACGTTGGCAATCGGCCCCACTCACCCAACGCGACGCATGGGCACAAGCTTGGACGCAAGCGCAGGTATGGGGCGAATCGGCCGGCAACCCCATGCCCAACAATGCGCACGAAGTCTTGGTGCACGCCATTCGCAGTTGGCAAATTTATTACCACCGCGACGGTGCGTGGAGCAACCCGCTCTCAAGCGCGGCCAACACCGCTGGCAACAACAATTTAAGCAACTCAGCCGCTTTGCCGGAGGGCATTCGCTTGGTGATTGATTTGGCTGAGAACGCACAAGTGCAAGGCAAATTGACATTAGATTGGGTGCGACCCACTTTCACGGTGTCCAAACAATGAACCCGCACATGACTTCAAACCGCAAGGCTCAACGCGGCGCGGCCCTCATCAGCGCCATGCTGGTCGTCACCTTGGTGGCCACATTGGCCAGTGTGGCACTGTGGCAGCAATGGCGGCATGTGGAAGTTGAAAGTGCAGAGCGCCACAGGGTGCAGTCGTCTTGGCTTTTAAACGGTGCCCTAGATTGGTCTCGTTTGATCTTGCGAGAGGATGCCATGGCGGGCATGTCAGGCAATGCAGGCAGCGGGGGCGGCATCGCAGACCATTTGGCAGAGCCTTGGGCATTGCCCCTGAAGGAAGCCAAACTGTCGACATTTCTGGCGCAAGATCAGCAACTTCGGGAGGGCGACCCTGAAGTCTTTTTGTCGGGCCAAATCACCGATGCACAAAGCCGCATCAATTTGACCAATTGGTTTGAGGCCAGCGACGGCAAAGTCAGCGCCAAAATGAATGAGCCCATGCAACTGGCCCTTGTCCGGCTTTTCAATGTCTTGGATTTGCCCCGCGCCGAGCTAGAAAGGCTGGCCACAGCATGGCGTGCAGCAGCCCAATCGGCCCGCGTGTCAAACCCGGCAATGGGTCAGGCCACCCAGGGCATGGCCAGCGGCGCTTCCCTGCTTCCACAGCAAATCACACAATTGCAATGGCTAGGACTGAGCACAGAAACCGTGCAACGCTTATCACCCCATGTCACCATCTTGCCTGAGGTCACGCCCGTTAATCTGAACACAGCCAGTGCAGAAGTGATTTACGCCACCGTACCCGGCCTGGATCTGGCCGCAGCACAGCAATTTGTGCAACAACGCACGCGCGCGCACTTCAGCAACTTAACCGACGCCAGCAAGGCCTTGGGCGGCAAAACCCTGGAAGCGCGTTGGCACACGGTGGGTACGCGATTTTTTGAAGTTTGGGGGCGCTTGCGCATGGAAGATCGAACCCAAGAGGAAACCGCCTTGATCTTGCGAGACACTGGCAATGTGACATTTGTGTGGCGGCAAAAAATTTCGGGAATACTCCCACCCCCAAACCGCGAGTCGCTTCTACAATCAAGTCAGCCATGAGCACACTCATTTTCACGCTGCCGCTTCACTCTCAAACCGGCGCAACCTATTCCCAAATCGTCTTGCCGACTCAAACGGCTGGCGCGCGCGACAAAGAAATTTGGGCCATCGTGCCCGCAGCGGCGCTGTCTTGGCACCGCGTCAGCTTGCCTGCAGGTCTACAAAGGCAAGCCAGTCGCTTAAGCGCTGCTTTGCAAAGCTTAATGGAAGAGCCCTTGCTTGATGAACCCGAGGCCATGCATTTGTCCATGCAAGCTGATTGGGAGGCCAACTCCCCAGGTTGGGTGGCCGCTTGCAACAAGGCTTGGCTAAAGCACCACCTGTCGCAGCTTCAAGCCATGGGACATGTGGTGCATCGCATCGTGCCAGAGTGGGCCCCCAGCACCGTCAAGGGCGAGGTTTCGGCTTGGGTCAGCGGCACGCCAGAAGACGCTTGGCTTTGGGTGAATAACGCTCAAGGCGCATGGCGCTTGCCGCTTCTTGCAGGCTTGAAATATTGGACCGAGCAACTTCAGTCTTTGGCCAATGTCCAAGACATCCCCGCGCGAGTCGTCATACAGGCCGATCCTGCCGTGGCCGATCTTGCGCAAAATGCTTTGCGCCAATTGCAATCACACAATCAAGTTGCTATTTCGGAGCGTTTCAACACATGGCGCATCGAAGCGGTCACTGCCGTGCAACGCTATGCAAAAGCCGGCGCAGCCAATTGGGACTTGGCGCAATTTGAATTTGCAGCGCACGGTTCTGCGCGCTGGCTTCAAAAAGCCAATCGCCTATGGCAAACTTTTGCCAAGGGTGAGGCATGGAAGCCTGCGCGTTGGAGCTTGGCTTTGCTGGTGCTTGCCCAGTGTGTGGGTCTGAACGTGGCCGCATGGCAACTCAATGCCCAAGTCAAGTTACAAAGAGATTTACAAAAATCCATCCTCACACAAAGTTTTCCCAATGTCACGGTGGTAGATGCGCCGCTGCAAATGGCCAAAGAACTAGAACGCTTGCAACGCAACTCAGGTGCAGTGTCAGCACGCGATTTCGAGTGGGTGCTGCAAGCAGTTGGCGCAAGCCTGCCTGCGGGCCAAAGTATTTCCAACCTTGACTATCAAGTGCAAGGCAATGGCGAAACTCGGCTTCAGGGTTTGCAATTGACTGAAGCGCAAAACAGCGATTTTGCCAAGGCCCTTCGCAACCAAGGCTTGGACGCCCAACTCAGTGGTGCGCAATGGCGCATCGTGGGCATGAAGGCAGGTTTTTGAGTATGAAATTCTTCAACATCTTTCAAGCGCTACCTGATAAAGATCGCCAACGACTTTTGGTCTTGGCCGCCGTATTTCTGGCACTCATGCTTTGGACATGGAACTTGGCACCCGCTTTAAAAACTTTGCGCGAAGTGCCGCTTCAATTGTCGCAACTCGATGCGCAAACACAGCAATTAAAGGCCATGCAAGCTCAAGCTCAAACTTTGCAAAAATCGCCGCGCATCAAACCCAATGAAGCAGCCAGCCTTTTGCAAAAAGCAGCCTCTGAAGTTTTGGGCAACGGCGCTAGGCTTAACATCGAAGGCACGCGCGCCACCCTCACACTGAGTGGTGTGTCTGCCGATACACTGGCGCAGTTTGTGGCATTGACAAGAGCACAGTCACAAGCGATGCCCATTGAGGCGCATCTTCAAAAATTCTCGGCTTCTGGGTCGGCCAACAAAGACAGCAAAGAACTTTGGCGCGGGGCGCTCATTTTGAGTTTGCCAGGCGGATAAGCATGCGCGCGCAGCCACTACCCTTTACCTTGAAACTTGGCGTGAACGCCAAAGACAAGGTGCGCTCGCCATTCAGTCAGAGAAGCTGGTCTTGGGCCGTGGTCGGCGCCGTCATGGGCGGCTTGATGGCATTGCTCATTCATTTGCCAGCGCAGTGGCTTGCCCAAGCTTTGTTCAAGGCAACTCTTGGTCAAGTGCAACTTCAAGAGGTGAAGGGTTCGGTCTGGCAAGGCTCGGGCAAATTGGTTTTAACAGGGGGTGAAGGCAGTCGCGATGCCTTGGCATTGCCAGGACGAATTCACTGGCAAACGGGCATGTCATTGGATGCTGCCAATCACCCTCAATTCAATTTCAATTTAAATGCAGTTTGCTGCATGGCCCAAGCCGCGCGGCTTTCCTTGCAAGCCACTGATCGTCTTCAAGAGTGGCAATTGCAAGTAGACGACCATCAATCTCATTGGCCTGCGCATTTGTTGAGTGGTTTGGGTGCGCCTTGGAACACCCTTCAACCCGAAGGCACACTCAGATTGGAAACCAAACAATTGCGGGTCAATTTGCAGACGCAGCCAAGTTGGCTTCAAGGCGACATCAGACTCACTGCAGAAAACATGTCGTCCAAATTGAGCACGCTCAAACCCATGGGCACTTACCAAATCAATTTAGGGGGCGCTTCTGCCACCAACCCTTTGCCTTCCTTGTCCTTGTCCACGCAGTCTGGCAGTTTGCTTTTAAGCGGCCAAGGTCAATGGCAAGGCTCCCGCCTTCAATTTCGGGGCGAAGCCTCTGCCGTGCCTGAGCACGCAGCAGCTTTGTCAAACTTGCTGAACATCATCGGACGGCGCCAAGGGGCGCGCAGTTTGCTTTCACTAGGTTGAACACCATGGCTTCACAAACACATTCCTTCAACACCCGCACATTGCGCATGCCGCGCTGGGCTATCTGTCTGGGCATGGCCTTGCCCTTTGCGTTGGGGGCCGTTCATGCCACTGCACAAGCCCCGCAAGCCAACAAAAAAACCAGCGCCAATTCTGGCAACTCACCCGCCAAAAAATCTCCAGAACCCGTCACATTGAACTTCATCAATGCCGAGATTGACGCAGTGGCCAAAACCTTGGCCACCTTGTCTGGCCACAATGTGGTGGTCGACCCCCGGGTCAAGGGCACCATCACCCTGACCAGCAATGTGCCTGTGGCCCCTTCGCAAGCGCTCAGAATGTTTGCAGCCCAATTGCGCACGCAAAGTTTTGCATTGGTCGAGTCGGCAGGTTTGTATTTGGTGGTTCCTGAGGCAGATGCCAAGTTGCAAAGTGGCGGTGTGTCTGCAGGCGCGGTGCCAGCCTCGAATGGTCAAATCGTCACACAAATTTTTCAGCTCAACCATGAGAATGCCAACAATTTGGTGCCCATACTGCGCCCGCTCATCAGCCCCAACAACACCCTCAATGTGAACCCCGGCACCAATGCCTTGGTGATTACCGATTACGCCGACAACTTGCAACGCTTGGCGCGCATCATTGCCGCACTCGATGTGGCCAACGCCACTGGCGTAGAAGTCATTCCCCTGAAAAATGCTTTGGCCACCGACCTGGTTCCCATTTTGCAACGCCTGCTTGACTCTGGTGCTGCAAGCGGTGCCGCACCCGCGGCAGGCCAAACCGACGCCAGTTTTAAAACCACGGTGATGGCTGAGGCGCGAAGCAACTCGCTCATCTTGCGCGCCGCCAACTCGGCCCGCATGACGCTGGCCAGATCCTTGATCGCGCAACTCGACCAGCCAACAGACAAAGGCCCCAATGCCGCCAGCGGCAACATCCATGTGGTCTATTTAAAAAATGCCGACTCAACCAAATTGGCGGCTACTTTGCGTGCCGCCATCTCCGCACAAGGTAACACTGCGGGCGGCGCCAACAGCGCCATGGCCGCTGGCATGACCAACACCAGCAACTCGGCCAACAACGCCGCAGGTGGTGGGGGTGCCAACGCCAGTTTCAACAGCGCAGGCGGCCAACCCTCAACAGGCGGTCAAATTCAAGCCGACCCTTCCACCAACTCGCTCATCATCACGGCACCCGAACCTCAATACCGACAACTGCGCGCAGTCATTGACAAGCTTGACGCGCGCCGTGCGCAAGTTTTTGTAGAAAGTTTGATCGCCGAGGTCAGTGCAGAAAAAGCCGCCGAGTTTGGCGTGCAGTGGCAAGGGCCTTTGGGCGGCAAAGGCGACACCAACATCGGCCTCTTAGGCACCAACTTCAGAGTCGGTGGTGCCAACCTCATCTCTCTGGCTGCCCAAGGCGCCAGTGGCACGGTGGCGCCCTCTTCTGGCCTCAATATTGGCGTCGCACACAACAACAACGGCACCTATGTGCTGGGTTTTTTAGCGAGGTTTTTACAAACTACCGGTGACGGCAACGTGCTTTCAACACCTAACCTCTTAACGCTGGACAACGAAGAAGCCAAAATTGTGATTGGTCAAAACGTGCCGTTTGTCACCGGGCAGTACACCAACAACAATAACGCTGCAGGCTCTGTCAATCCGTTTCAAACCATTGAGCGAAAAGATGTGGGCCTGACGCTGCGGGTGAAGCCGCAGATCAGCGAAAACGGCACCGTCAAATTACAAATTTACCAAGAGGTCAGCCGGCTTGATCCCGCCTCCATCAATTCTGCCACAGGGCTCATTACCAACAAGCGCTCCATCGAGTCAAGCGTGCTGGTGGAAGATGGCGGCATTGTGGTGCTGGGTGGTTTGCTTCAAGACGACTTTGGCAACAGCCAAGAGCGTGTGCCCGGTTTGGGCGATGTGCCTTTTTTTGGCAACCTGTTTCGCGCCGATTCTCGAAGCCGCAAGAAAACCAATTTGATGGTCTTCTTGCGTCCCGTGGTGGTGCGCGATGGCGCTTCCACAGAGAACCTGTCCTTGAGTCGTTATGAACAAATGCGCAGCGTTCAAATGGAAGCTACGCCCAACAGCAGCCCTGGACTGCCCGCCATTGGCTCACCCGTCTTGCCAGAATCGACACGCAAACCTTAATGGCACACCGCTACCCGCTCCCCTACGCCTTTGCGCGCAGCCACCAGCTTTTGTTGGAGGACGACGGCACGCGCCTCACGCTTTGGCTTTGCCCAGACAGTGGGCCCAATGCCATTTCTGAAGTCATGCGCAAATGGGGCCATGCTGAGTTGTCTTTGGACATTGCACGAGAAGACACCACAGATCTCAGGCAACGTGTCAGCAAAGCTTACACAGCTCAATACGGCCCCGGCGAATCCAGTGCAGCTGCTGTTGTCAGTGAGGTGGAGTCTGCCGCCGATTTGTCACGCATGATGCAAGAACTGCCCGCTGTCGAAGACTTGCTAGAGACCAGCGACGATGCGCCCATTATTCGCATGTTGAATGCACTGCTCACCCAAGCGGCTCGCGATGGCGCCAGTGACATTCACATTGAACCTTACGAGCGCCACTCCAGTGTGCGCTTTCGTGTCGATGGCAACTTGCGCGAAGTGGTTCAACCCAATCGCGCGTTGCACGCAGCCCTTATTTCTAGGCTGAAAATCATGGCCGAACTGGACATTGCCGAGAAGCGCCTGCCGCAAGATGGCCGTATCAGTTTGCGTTTAGGTTCGCGCGCGGTCGATGTCCGAGTTTCCACATTGCCCAGTGCACACGGCGAGCGTGCGGTATTGCGCTTGCTTGATAAATCTGAAACTCGATTGAGTCTTGAATCAGTCGGCATGCAAGGTGCCTCCCTCAAACGCTTTGAGCAATTGGTCACCCAACCCCATGGTTTGATTTTGGTCACAGGCCCGACCGGCTCGGGCAAAACCACCACGCTGTATGCGGCACTGCAAAGCTTGGACGCTGTAGGCAGCAACATCATGACGGTGGAAGACCCCATTGAATATGAGTTGGCAGGTGTGGGGCAAACACAAGTTAATTCAAAGATCGATTTGACCTTCGCCAAGGCTTTGCGCGCCATTTTGCGACAAGACCCCGACGTCATCATGATTGGTGAAATTCGAGATTTTGAAACAGCCCAAATTGCCATCCAAGCTTCCATGACGGGTCACTTGGTGTTGGCTACATTGCATACCAATGACGCCGTCAGTGCGGTTACACGACTCACTGACATGGGCATTGAACCCTTTTTATTAAGCTCTTCACTGCTTGGCGTGTTGGCACAACGCTTGGTGCGAAAAGTTTGTACAGCATGCCAGGGCCGCGGTTGTTCACAATGCGGACAAACTGGGTATGCCGGACGCACGGGTATCTTTGAATTGATGATCACCGATGATGCGCTTCGCGCCCAAATTCATGCCAAACAATCTGAAGCCAGCCTTCGCGATGGCGCGCTGGCCGGCGGCATGGTGCTGATGCGAGAAGATGGTGAAAGACTTGTTCAATTGGGCATCACACGCCCAGAAGAATTGCTTCGTGTGACCCGCGATTGATCGCGCCATGCAGTCTCTGCGCAAGCACCCCTGCCCTCTCATTTGGCGGATAAGTCTGCTGTGCGCTTTCAGTGCTTTTCATGTCCATGGCTTGGCACAACAAACAACAGCCGACAGTTCTGCCGAGGAACCCCCATCGGAATGGCGTTACACCTTGGGCCTCAGAGTGCGTGCGGATGACATCCACCAGGAAACCCAAAGCGTGATGCTCAGACCGGTGATAGGACTGAGTTATGGGCGCTGGCGAATGGGCATTGGCGACGGTCAAGAATGGCTTCGTTTCAACAGCTTTCGCAAAGAACCCAGTTTGAGTTACCAGTGGGTCGAGAAACGCGATGTCAGTTTGGGAGTTTCACTTCGAATTCACAACCTGACAACTGGCGAAGCCTTTGATGTGTTCGAACCCGGTCGCAAAACATTGCGCAGCCGCATTCTCACCAACATTCGCCTCACCGATCGATGGTCAGGTGGCATTGAATGGACGCAAGACCTTCTGAATCGCGGCGATAGCAGCACTTTGGGCTTGGGGGTTTCCTATGCCTGGCCCCTATCCGATCACACTGAGCTCAGTCTCAATACGGGCCTGACTTGGGCGCCCGCTGAGCATTGGCGAACCGTCGCAGGCGTGAAACGCATGGGTGCAGGGGGGCTGACAACGGGCACAGGCTCGGTGGGCTCAGGCATCAGCTACAAGCACAGCCTAAGTCGACATTGGGCCTGGTACAGCACCCTAGGTGTTAACAAGGATGTCGGTAAGGTGGCTAAACTCTCAGGACCGCACAGTTTGGTCAATGGCCAAGTGGGCCTTCTTTACTTTGGCCGTTAAGTCCATTTCTCAATCAACAGTTCATGCCAGCCTATTCTTTTGAAGCACTGCAAAACGACGGCGTCCTGCGCAAGGGCGTGATCGAGGCCGACAGCGCTAAAGCCGCGCGGGGACAATTGCGTGCCCAGTCTTTGGTGCCATTGGCTGTGCAAGCGCTGGCACAAACCGCATCTGACAAAAAAAGCATTTGGCAAACCAACATCGGCTCTGGCAAATGTTTTTCTGCCAATGCCTTGGCCGTTTGGACCCGGCAATTGGCCAGTTTGGTCGGCAGTGGTTTGCCCCTAGAGCGTGCCTTGGCCGCTTTAAGCGATGAAGC
>SHXD01000063.1 GCA_009693505.1 Limnohabitans sp. | reverse complement strand
GAGGGTTTTGTCTGACACCTCGATTTTGAACGCACCCAACGCCCCCGCAAGTCTCACTGAACTGGAAGCCGCCAGGGGAAAAGTTCGCCTGTTAGAAGCCGCTTTGAACGCAGCTCGGCTCGAGGCGGGCATCAAAACAACCGACGCTCCACAAGATGGCGTCTATTTGGCCAGCGCACTTCGCCAAACGCACATCAGCGTTCGAGGCGCCCGCACCCACAACCTCAAAAACATCGACCTCGATATTCCGCGCAACCAACTGGTGGTGATCACTGGCCTCAGCGGTTCAGGCAAATCGAGTTTGGCCTTTGACACCTTGTATGCCGAGGGTCAACGCCGTTATGTCGAAAGCTTGTCGGCCTATGCGCGCCAGTTTTTGCAACTGATGGACAAGCCCGATGTCGATTTGATTGAGGGCCTCTCGCCTGCCATCTCCATTGAGCAAAAAGCCACCAGCCACAACCCCCGCTCCACCGTGGGCACCGTGACAGAAATTCATGATTACTTGCGCCTGCTGTTTGCACGCGCGGGCACACCTTATTGCCCCGATCACAACTTGGCGCTGCAAGCGCAAACCGTGAGTCAAATGGTCGACGCCGTTTTGGAGTTGCCCGAAGACACGCGTCTCATGATCGTCGCGCCCATTGCTCGCGAACGCAAAGGCGAGTTTGAAAAAGTTTTTGAGCAAATGCAGGCGCTGGGTTATGTGCGCTTTCGCATCAACGGTGAAACTTTTGAAGTGGAAAATTTGCCCACCCTGAAGAAAACCGAAAAGCACGATATCGATGTGGTGGTCGATCGCCTGAAAATTCGCCACGAAGCAGAAGCACCTGCGCGCGATGCACTGCGCCAGCGCATCGCCGAAAGTTTTGAAGCAGCCTTAAGACTGGCAGAGCAGCGTGCTATAGCCGTTGAAATGGACACGGGCAAAGAACACATGTTCAACGCCAAGTTTGCGTGTCCTGTGTGTCATTACTCGATTGCCGAACTCGAACCGCGCTTATTCTCATTCAACTCGCCGATGGGCGCTTGCACCACGTGCGATGGCCTCGGCACCACCGAAGTGTTTGACATTGACCGCGTGGTGGCCTTCCCCAGTTTGAGCTTGGCCAGTGGCGCCATCAAGGGCTGGGACAGGCGCAATGGTTTTTACTTCAGCATGCTCGAGAGCTTGGCCAAGCATTACGCGTTTGATGTAGAAGCACCTTTTGAATCTCTGCCAGACGCAGTGCGCCACAGCATTCTGTGGGGTTCGGGCGAAGAAGACATCAAGTTCAGTTACATCATGGAATCGGGCGTATCCAAGGGCAAGAAGGTTTCCAAAAAACACCCCTTCGAAGGCATCATTCCCAACCTCACGCGCCGTTACAAAGAAACCGATTCCAGCGTGGTGCGCGAAGACTTGGCGCGCATGCGAAGTCACCATGCTTGCTCAGATTGCAAGGGCACGCGTTTGCGCCGCGAAGCCCGCCATGTGCGGATCGGCGAGGGCGCACAAGCGCGCGCCATTTATGAAGTCAACCATGTCACTTTAGGCGAAGCTCAAACCTATTTTCAAAGCTTGAAACTGCATGGTGCAAAGGCCGAGATTGCCGATAAAGTGGTGCACGAAATTGGCTCGCGCTTGAAGTTCTTGAACGATGTGGGCCTGAACTACCTAAGCCTTGATCGAAGTGCCGACACACTCTCAGGCGGTGAATCACAACGCATTCGCTTGGCCAGCCAAATTGGCTCGGGCCTCACAGGTGTGATGTACGTGTTGGACGAGCCCAGCATTGGTCTGCACCAACGCGACAACGATCGCCTTATTGGCACCCTGAAACATTTGCGCGACATTGGCAACAGCGTGCTGGTGGTCGAGCACGACGAAGACATGATTCGCATTGCCGATCATGTGATTGACATGGGGCCAGGTGCTGGCGTACATGGCGGCCGCGTGATGGCGCAAGGTACTTGCGCCGATATTTTGCAAGCACCCGATTCATTGACGGGCCAATATTTGTCGGGCCGAAAAGCCATTGCAGTGCCGGCCAAGCGTCATGCGCCCGGCAAAGACTTTATTGAGATTGTGGGCGCACAAGGCCACAATTTGAAAAGCGTGCGTGCGGCTTTCCCTGTCGGACTTTTAACCTGCGTCACAGGTGTATCGGGCTCGGGCAAGTCCACCTTGGTCAACGAAACTTTGTACACAGCCGCCGCGCGCAGCATTCACCGCGCACACGATGAGCCCGCCGCCCACGAAGACATTTTGGGGCTCTACCATTTCGACAAGGTCATCAACGTCGACCAGTCACCCATCGGCCGTACACCGCGCAGCAACCCCGCCACTTACACCGGCATGTTCACGCACATTCGCGACCTCATGACCGAGGTGCCCGCAGCGCGCGAACGCGGGTATGGCCCCGGTCGCTTCAGCTTTAACGTCAGCGCTTCTAACGGCGGAGGACGCTGCGAAGCTTGTCAAGGCGACGGCATGGTGAAAGTGGAAATGCACTTCTTGCCCGATGTGTATGTGCCTTGCGATGTATGCCACGGCCAACGCTACAACCGCGAAACTTTGGAAATTTTGTACAAGGGCAAAAACATTGCCCAAATGCTCGACATGACCGTTGAGGCGGCGTTTGAGTTTTTCAATGCGGTGCCCACCATTGCGCGAAAACTGCAGACTTTGCTCGATGTCGGTTTGAGTTATATCCACTTAGGTCAAGCCGCCACCACCTTGTCGGGTGGTGAAGCACAGCGGGTGAAGCTGGCACTGGAATTGTCCAAGCGCGACACCGGCCGTACGCTCTACATTTTGGACGAGCCCACCACGGGCCTGCACTTTGCTGACATTGCTTTGTTGCTCAAAGTCTTGCACCAACTGCGTGATGCGGGCAACACCATTGTGGTGATTGAACACAACCTGGATGTGATCAAAACCGCCGATTGGTTAATTGACATGGGCCCTGAAGGGGGCTCGGGGGGTGGCACAGTGGTGGGAGTGGGTACGCCCGAAACACTGGCGCAAAATCCGGCCAGCTTTACCGGCCGTTACTTGAAGCGCTTGCTTGAAAAATAAAGCGTCCTGCATGCATTTGCATCAGGACATTGAGGCGCTTTAGCTTTGCGCGGCAGCTCTCAAAACATCACGCGTTCGCATGGCTTCATTGCGCGCGGCTTGGACAAAATCATCGGCCGATGACGCATACAAAATAGCCCGCGATGAACTCACAATGACCGCACCGGTGGTGGCACCGTTGCTCTGGCGGTAACCGGCCTTGATGGTGGCCGCGGCATCGCCGCCTTGCGCACCCACACCGGGAATGAGCAAAGGCAAAGTAGGCGCCAAACTGCGCACACGTTCAATCTCAGCAGGGTAGGTGGCACCTACCACCAAGCCTAACTGGCCATTTACATTCCAAGAGCCTTGCGCCAACTTGGCAATGTGTTCGTACAGCAAAGGCTGTCCCGCCACAGAAGCCAAGCGCTGGTTCTGCAGATCATCGCCCCCGGGGTTAGACGTACGGCACAACAAAAACGCGCCCTTGCCGTGGTGTTTCAAATACGGCTGCACAGAGTCAAAGCCCATGAAGGGCGAGAGCGTGACCGCGTCGGCGCCATAGCGCTCAAAGGCTTCGATGGCATATTGCTCGGCGGTGGCGCCAATGTCGCCGCGCTTGGCATCCAAAATAACCGGCACATGCGGCGCATTGCGGCGCATGTGTGCCATGAGCTTTTCCAATTGCTCTTCAGCGCGGTGCGCAGCGAAGTAAGCAATTTGGGGCTTGAACGAAATGGCCAAATCGGCTGTGGCATCGACAATCTGCGCGCAAAAATCATAGATCTTGCTGGCATCGCCCTTCATGCTTGCAGGAAATTTGCTGGGTTCAGGGTCAAGGCCGACGCACAACAGTGAGCCGTTTTGGCGCTCGGCGCCTTGCAGTTGTTCTAAGAAGGTCATGGCCCGATTTTAAAGGCTCAAGCTGCAAGACCCAAGCTCACAAGCTAATCGGCCATTTAGCACTAAGATCCCCCCCATGCATTCACTTACAAAACGCCAATGGGTGCTGTTGGCGCTTCTCACCTTGGTTTGGGGCCTGAACTGGCCTGTTTTGAAGCTGGGCGTCACGGGTTTCCCACCCCTGACTTTTCGGATGCTTTGCTTGCTCATTGGCACACCCGTGTTGGGATTAGGCCTGATGGTCATGAAGGTGCCTTTTCGAATTCCCAGGCAGTACTGGCGTGAATTGTTGGTGCTGGCTATTTTCAACATGTTCATTTGGCACGCCATGATCATCTTAGCAGTGCAGTATTTGTCCAGTGGCAGGTCGGCCATTTTGGGCTACACCATGCCCATCTTCTCAGCCCTGATCGGTGCCTTGATCTTCCACAACCAACTGTCTAAGCGCGCATGGGGCGGGGTGTTTGCCGCAGCGCTTGGGGTTGTCCTCTTGCTGTGGCACGAGTTGGCCAACCTGTCTGGCAAACCCGTGGGCGTGGTGTTGGCCTTGGTGGCTGCCAGCACGTGGGCTTTGGGCACACAAATGCTGCGCAGAACCACCATTCCATTGCCAACCCTCACCTTGTCTTTTTGGATGACGGCCATGACCACCTTGGTCATGACGGTTCTGGCCTTTGTTTTTGAATTTGACAGATGGCAAGAGCCGACACCCACGCATTGGGCCGCCATTGTCTTCAATGCCTTATTGGTATTTGGCTTTGCGCATGCTGCATGGTTTAATTTGGCCCGCGTTTTACCGCCCGTCGCCTCCACCTTGAGCGTCATGATGATTCCCATTTTGGGCGTGTTCAGCGGCGCGTGGGTCTTGAATGAAATTCTGCATTGGCAAGACTTGGCAGCGATGGGCCTGATGGTCATTTCGATTGCCAGTGTGCTCTGGCCTTCAAAGCCTGCAAATGATGCAAAAGCTGAAGGCGCTTAAAACCCTTCAGTGATTGAGAAGATGAACTGATTCGCCTAGTCGCTTGTAGACCGCATCAAACTGGCAGCCACACACAAATCGGCCCAGGCCTTGGCTTTGTCGGCTTGATTGCGCAGCAAGTAGGCAGGTGGGTAAGTCACCACCACGGGCACACCCTTGAAACTGTGCACTTGTGAGCGCAACTTGCCCAATGGCTCTGCACTTTGCAACAGTGCCAGCGCAGCCGTTCTGCCCATGGCCAATATGACTTTGGGTCGGACCAGCGCAACTTGCCGTGCCAAATAAGTGGCGCAATGCGACACCTCCACTTGGCTGGCATTGCGGCCAACGGGGGTGCGACATTTCAAGGCGTGCGTCAAATAGACTTGCTCCCGAGTGAGACTAAGCGCCTTCAGCATGTTGTCGAGCAATTGGCCTGCAGGTCCTGCAAAACTTCGCGCCTCTTTGTCTTCTTCCTCGCCTGGCGCATCGCCCACAATCATCCAATCGGTTGAAGCTAAGCCTTCTCCCAAAATAGCTTGCTGGCGAGATTGGCTCAGGCCACAGCCTGTGCAAGCGGCAACGGCTGATTGCAGTTGCATCCAATCCATGCTGGCAATGCCTTCTGGCAATTGCGAAATATCGACAATGGGAACCGACAGCATTTGCGGTGCACTGGCAACAGGGACGGATACAGGTGCAGATGCGTCAGCAATTGGTGTATCAGGTACTGCTACTTGTGCAAGCTTGGAAGCCTTGGCAGGCAAGGCGCGAACCGATTGCGGCATCCAAACACGCACACCCATTTCCGCCAACATGGCACGTTGGCGATCGTCCAGTTCAAAACGCGTGGCGTTTTCATCCAAAGGGACAGTTGTATCTTCAGTCATTGCTTAGGCTTTAAGGGGCATGCTCATGACCACCGCAGACTCTCGGGTGGTTCTACCAGCAGGATAGTAATCTTTTCTCAAACCCACTCGTTGAAAGCCAAAACTTTGGTACAAATTCAAGGCGGGTGCATTGCTTTCACGCACCTCAAGCCATAGGAAAGTTGCACCATGGGCCTGAGACCAAAGACTCAAGGACTGCATCAAACAACTCGCCCAACCTTGTCGCTGAAAGGGCGGCGCTACGGTGATGTTGAGCAAATGAACTTCGTCAATCACTTGCATGGCCACAAAGTAGCCCACCAATTGCTCGCCCGCCACCAAACGGTGTGCCACATAACCAGCCTTCAAGGCATCTTTGAAATTGCCCAGTGTCCAGGCATGGCTGTAAGCCGATTGTTCAACCGCCACCACCGCATCTAAATCGGCCTCGGTCATGCTGAGCAACTGCACCTGGGTCTCAGGTGTCAGCATTTGCTTGAGTTCTGGCGGCCACAGGTTCATGCTGGAGGTGAGCTTGTGGTGAATGACGATGAATTGGCAAGGGCATCTGCTTTGGCCCGTTTGATGGCATCGCGTTCTGCTGTGGTCTGCGCCACCTTGTCGCGAATGTAGAGAGGCTGGACCCACTCGGGTGCAACAGCTTCTTGGTTGGCCCATAAGCCAGGCGCCATGCGCAGCAAAGCCAATGCGTGCGGCACTGCGGCAACACATGGCATGGGAACACCGCCAACTTCAAATTCTTGCAGAGGAAAGCGGTCTTTGTAGACTTCAAAGCCATTGCCTGCCAACACCAAGTTAGGCAGGTTCATGCGGCTTAACTGCACCGCCATCGCTTCGGGAGGGCCCACTTGCAAGGGCTGGACAGATGTCCATTGTGATGTGGCAGCGTGCCACGCATACACACCCACATAAACTTCGCCCATGCGCGCGTCCATGACCGAGGCCACGTGCCAATCTTGCGAAGCTTCGGCTGTTGGCGTGCTGTGTGGTGAACTGAAATGTGGACCGTTCTGCGCATGAGCAAGCAAGTGCCGGGCATCTTCTGCCACAGCCTTCAAACTATCGACAGGAATGACTTTCAAGTTGGCACCTAAAGCGAGGCCTTGCGCCACCGCACAGGCCGTTCTGAGTCCTGTGAAAGAACCTGGGCCTTGGCCCACCACCAAGGCTGTCAAATCAGCAAGTTGCAATTGCGCTTGCGCAAGCAAAGCATGAACAGTGGGAATCAATTGTGCCGATGCATTGGCGCCACCTGCACCGTGGTGATGCCAAGTTTGGCCACCCTGTGACAAGGCCACCGACATCATGTCGGTGCTGGTGTCAAAGGCCAAAAATTGCAGGGCTTGGGTCATCGCATTCAAGTTTGAGAAATTAGGATTTGACCACGGCTTGCCGCACACCAAACAAAATACCCCCAGTGACCAAAGCCAAACCAGCCCACAAATTCCAGGACAAGGGTTCACCCAAAAATACCACAGCACCTAGCGCAGACAAGCCCGGCACCAAGGCCGTTACCATGGTGGACTTGATGGGGCCAAAAGTGCGAATCATTTGCGTGAAGGTAATCCCTGAAATGACCACCGAGCCTACACCCTGAAAGCCCGCTTGAAACACAATTTCAGACCAATCGGCTTGTGCCATCTGGCTTGGCAGCACATTGAGATTCACCAGCAGTGCATACGCAGGTACAAAGCTAACAAGCGCAAAAGCAGTGATGGCCATGGTGGCGCGCACCGCATCTAGGCCATAGTGCCGCACCATGACGCTGTAGGCTGACCAACAAAATGCCGCTGTCATGAATAAAAGGTCGCCGATCCAAACATCGCCGCCTTCAAAAGCTTTGAGCAAACTCATACCGCCCACCAAAATATCGCCGCACACAATCATGCCCAAACCGATGGCGCGATTCAGGCCAATGTATTCGCGCAAAAACAGCCACATCAACAAACTGGTCCATAGCGGCAAGCCGCCAGGCATGAGCACTGAAGCGTGTCCTGCAGGCGCATAAAAAAAGCCAAAGTAGGCCAGAATGGCATACAAGAAACCACCCACCATGCCGGTCTTGACTGTGATGTGCAAGGGCAAGGGCGACAAACCAAACAAAGAGCCCACTTGTTCGCCGCGTTGCCTGGCTTCGCGCATGAGCCACCAAGCCCATGGCAGCAACACACAACTAGCACCAATGATGCGCGCGCAGGCAATGTCCAAAGGCAACAGCACGTGCGATGCAGAGGCCCGCGCCACAATGATGAAGGAAGTCCAAATGAGAACAGTGATCACGGCCGCCAAACGGCCGATGGTGAGCTGAGAAAATGCCATGTCCCAATGATACGTCCTGGCATTGGAGCAAAGGGACAAGGGAGGCTAGACTTCAGGGATGCGCAGATCTCGCTTTCAGTTTTCTCTTCAGATGGGTTTGGCCATGGTCTTGGCATTTCAAAGTTTGGCTTTAACAGCCAAGCCCAATGTCAAACAAGCTGAAAACCCACGGGCTCCGGAACCCGTCGTTCAGGCCTTCAAACAAGCCAATGTCCCCATGAGTGCTGTGAGCATCTTGGTCACACCCTTGAACAACCCGTCGCCAAGCGCAGGCCCCTCTAAGCCCCGACTAAGTCTTCATGCCAATGCAGAGATGAATCCCGCTTCTGTCATGAAACTTATCACCACCTCAGCAGGCTTGTCACTTTTGGGGCCCGACTTCACGTGGCGCAACAAAGTGTGGGTGGATGGCCCCGTCAAAGAGGGCGTTTTGCAAGGCAATCTGTATTTGAAAGGCAGCGGCGATCCCAAATTGGTCGTAGAGCGCCTGCAAAGCTTGCTGCAAGATGTGATGGCCAAAGGCCTGCGCGAAGTCAGAGGCGACATCATTTTGGATGGCAGTGTTTTTGACCTGCCCAATCAGAATCCTGCCAGCTTTGACGATGAACCGCTGCGGCCCTACAACGTTGCACCGCAGGGTCTTCTGCTGAACTTCAATGCCATGTTGTTCAAGTTCACGCCCGATACCGCTCGCGGTGAAGCCAAAGTTGAAAGCGAGCCACCTCTGGCCAATGTTCAATGGCCCAGCAGCGTGCCCTTGTCGGCCGGCCCTTGTCAAGATTGGCGAACTCAACTGCGCGCCGACTTTTCCAAAGCTGACAGCGTGCGCTTCAATGGCACTTACCCCAAAGCGTGTGGTGAACAAAAGTGGCCCGTAGCTTATATTGAACCGCAATCTTTTGCGCCGCGCATGGTGCAAGCCATGTGGCGCCAAGCGGGGGGCCAACTCAAGGGACAAGTTCGCCATGGCTTAACGCCAGAGCAAGTCACGCTTTGGCATGAAGCGCTTTCGCTGCCCTTGAGCGATATCGTGGCCGATATCAACAAGTTTTCCAACAACGTCATGGCGCAGCAGTTGTTTCTTACCTTGTCGAGCCAGCAAGGCGCAGGCAATTTTGCAGCGTCCAAACAAGTTGTCATGCAATGGTGGGCGAAAAACATGCCGGGTCACAAGGCACCCGTGATAGACAACGGTTCTGGGCTTTCACGCGAGGAACAAAGCAGTGCGCAGGCTCTGACGGCCTTGCTTCAACTGGCTGCCCAAAGTAACTATGCCAATGCTTTGCAAAATTCTTTGGCCATTGCTGGGGTAGATGGCACCGTGGTGCGCCTGCGAGATCGGCAGCCCAACTCTGTGGTGATTGGGCGTGCCAAGCTCAAGTCTGGCAGCCTTCGAGATGTCGCTTCCTTGGCTGGCTACGTCGAGGGCTTGAGTGGGAAGTCCTATGTATTTGTGGTGATTGTGAATCACCCCAATGCCAACGCGACTCGGCCCGCACTGGACAAGCTTCTTGAGTGGACCGTTCAAGACCAGAAAAAATGATCGCTGAAAAGTCTTTCTGAAGATTGGTACTTACCCCATCACTCTAGGCCTTGCCACTGCTTAAGATCAGCACAAAAGAACGGGCGTTCTTTTATTAAAACGTCTCAAAGACAAGCAAAACAAAGAGGTAAAAGATGAGATCCATGAAGTGGAAACTTGCACTACTCGCCACGGCAACAGCCGCCTTCTTGGTGGGTTGCGGCGGTGGTGGTGCAGACCAAACAAGCAAGCGTGCTGGCATCACATCTGTCAAAGTCATGGGCGACAGCCTGGCCGACAGTGGTGTGTTCAAAGGCATTCCCACCAATGGCCGTATCTTCTCGGTGCAAGACAGCGCAAGCGAGCCCAACACGCTTTGGACGGAACGCATTGCTGCACTGCTTGGCACACCTCAACTGTGCAACTTTTTCAAATACACAGGCGCTGCTGCCTCACCCTTCTCTGTGGTATCAGGCTGCTCTAGCTATGCCGTGGGCGGTGGTCGCATCAACAACATCAACCCTCAAACGGGTGCAGGCGCTTCGCCCTTCTCCATCACTTATCAATTGCAGGTTGCCTCTTCGGCTGGCAACTACAAAAGCACAGATTTGCTTCTCATTGATGGCGGTGGCAACGATGCAGCCGACTTGGTTGGCGCCTATTTGAATGCCGCCAAAGACGGTGGTGCAAGTTATGCCGCTATGGCGGGCACACTCATTCCAGCAGCCACCTTGGGCCCCATGTTGGCTGGCGGTCAAGCAGGTTTGGCACAAGTGGGCGGCGCCTACATGGTGGCCTTGGCAGATAAGTTTTACGCCAGCATCAAAACCAGTGCCTTAGACAAAGGTGCAGAGCGCATTGTTGTGCTCAATACGCCCGGTATTACCAACACGCCTCGCTTTCAAATGGTGTTGGGCGGCATTGCTGCAGCTTATGGCGGTGGTGCCACCGGTGCGGGTGCTCGCGCCCAATCAGAGGCTTTGTTCAAGTCGTGGGTAGAGGCCTTCAATTCTCGGCTGGCCACTTTGGTGGCCAATGACAACCGCGTTGTGTTGGTCGACTTCTACACCGCTTTCAACGATCAAATTGCAAACCCAGCGCAATATGGTTTAACCAATGTCACCACGCCTGCTTGCCCCATCACGGGCTTGGGCTCAGACGGCTTGCCTTTGTACAACTTCCAAACTTGTACAGCGGCTGCATTGTCTGCCATGACACCGCCAGCAGGCGCAACGGGTGGCAGCAACTGGTGGCAAACCTATGCTTTCTCAGACGGCTTCCACCCCACACCTTTGGGCTATCAGCTGATGAGCCAGTTGGTTGCGAAGTCTTTGGCCACAGCAGGTTGGCTGTAAATCTAAGCGAAGGAGAAACATCATGAAATCTAAATTCTGCTTTGCGCTGTCAGCGATCACTGCACTCACTGCTCTTACCTTTGGCCCTGCTGCGCAAGCGCAATCACAGGGAAGTTGGCTCGTTCGGGGGGGCATCACGCAACTTGCACCGCAAGTCACCAGCGGCAATTTGTCAGCGCCTTCGCTCACGGGTGTTCAATCTGGTGTGAGCAACAGCACCCAACTTTCAGGCGGCATCACGTACATGCTGAGCAACAGTGTGGCCATTGATTTGCCACTTGCTTTGCCTTTTAAGCACAACCTGTATGGCACAGGCAGCATTGCAGGCGTTGGCAACATTGGCGATACCAAGGCCATCCCTGCCACCGTCATGGTGCAATACCGTTTTGGTGAAGCTGGTGGCTTGTTGCGTCCTTACTTAGGCTTGGGCGTCACCTATGCCAAGTTCGACGGCGAGCACGCCACGGCTACACTTTCTGGACTCACAGGTGGCACACCTCTTATGCCAACGACCCTGTCCATTCAATCCAAATTGGCCGCAACCATGCAAGTGGGCGCGTCGTACAAAATTGATGAGCGTTGGTTTGTGGATGGTTCTATTACCAAAACGCCGCTGAAAACTCGCAACACATTGTCCACCGGTCAAACGCTGGACATCACCCTCAACCCCATTGGCATCAGCTTGGGCGTGGGCATGCGTTACTAAGCAAAACGGAACGGAAGAAAAAAGCACCTCTAGGGGTGTTTTTTTTGGCCAACTCATTTTTATCTAAGTACGCACAATTTGTTCTTTGAAATTATTTTTAATTTGCCTTTGATTGGGCACCTGCTTTTGAGAAGAGCTTTCCCATCCTGGAAACACAAGAACTGCCGGGTGACATTGAAGTGCCATTGCAAAAATTTTGGCGCGGTCTACACCCAAATTAATGCGGTCATTTTCAATGGCTGAAATGGCAGGCTGAGGTATGCCAGTCATGTCAGCCAGTTGCCCCTGACTGAGTTCTTGGAGCTCTCGCAAGATTCGAAGCGTTTCGCCAACTGAAACTTCAACTCTATTTCTGGCTGGTTTAAATTCTGACATGTCAGTTCTTTTCGCAGTCATGTGGCGTTAACTCAACAACCTGAATCCATAAAACTTTGGCGATCACTTGGTAAATGACTCGCCACTTCAAACTTAAACGAGATGAACGATAGCCAATCCACTTACCTGTGAGAGCTTCATCGTGAAACCCCTTGATGTGCCTCAGACCTGCAGGGCCTGAGAGAGTCGCAATGTTTTTCCAAGTTTCATACCGCTTCAAAATCGCAATGGGTACGCGTTTTGAGAGCTGTCTTTCGACACAACGGTGCTCTTGGATTTCCCACATGAAATCATCGTTAAATACCATTTATAGTAGTCAACCCACAAATGCTGTCAATGCATTAGATCGCGAATGCCTACAGAATCAAGCCGCTGCGCGATTGAGGCGATCGCGCACACCCTCCCAGTCGGGAGTGTGGGGCGGCGTTTCAATCCAAATGGTACGGGCGCCTCTGGCATCAAAACCCCGCAACACACTGAACAAGTCGTGCGCAGCTTGCGCTGCATCTGCAGGCATGGCACGCCAATACAAGCCAGCACCCATCAGTTCATGTGATGGTTTTTGAACAGACCAAAGAGCCAAGTTTTGTGTATGAGGCCCCAACGCTGCCAACGCCTTTTGCCAATCGGCGGTGCTCATCAATCGCACTTTGGCAGCGGGCGCGTAATGCGATTCCAAGGTGCCTGAGGCGCGCGGCGCCTCTGAGTTCAATGTTTCTGGATTCACCAATTTCAAACCGCATGCTTGTTCAATTTGTGTGCGGCTAATTTGCCCGGGACGCAACAGCACAGGCACACCTCGGGTGCAATCGACGATGCTGGACTCAATGCCAACCTCGCATTCACCGCCATCCAAAATGAGCAAGGTATCACCAAATTCTGATTGCACATGCGCAGCACTGGTGGGGCTGACGCGGCCAAACAAATTGGCACTGGGAGCAGCCAAACCCCAGACACCTTTTGCAGCGCAAGCCTTCAGCACTTGAAGTGCTACAGGATGCGAAGGGCAACGCAAGCCCACAGAGTTTTGCCCGCCTGCTGCAGCTGCAGCCATCTCTTCACGACGAGGCAAGATGAGTGTGAGCGGACCAGGCCAAAATTGCGACATCAATTTTTGCGCAAAGTCCGGAACTTCATTGGCAAATTTTTTCACATCGTCCACTGAAGCCACGTGAACAATCAAAGGATGGTTAGAGGGCCTGCCTTTGGCTTGAAAAATCTTGGCAACGGCAGTTTCGTTGCTTGCATCTGCCGCTAAACCATAAACTGTTTCAGTTGGCAAACCCAAGAGATCGCCTGCGCACAAAGCATCGGCTGCTTGTTGCACATGCACGGGGTTACTGCCAGAAATGATCATGAGCTGATGGGTGAGTTAGGGATGCTGTAGAAGTACGGTAAAAGTGCGAAGCCGCTGGCGCGTAACTCAAAAAGCTTCAATGCCCAAGATAGCTGCCGCCTTCAAGGCCACATCACGAACTTCTTTAACCGAAGCGCCCGTGACATTGAGGTGTCCCATCTTGCGCGCTCTGCGGGCTTCAGTTTTGCCATACAAATGCAAATGCGTACCGGGCAATGCCAGCACCGCAGACCAATCTGGCAAGCGCATTGCGCTGTTCCCATCAAACCATATATCGCCCAACAAATTGAGCATGATGGCAGGGCTGTGTTGACGCGGCTGCGTCAAAGGCAAGCCAGCTAAAGTGCGAACTTGCAAATCAAATTGTGATTGGTCACAGGCATCCAGCGTGTAGTGGCCACTGTTGTGGGGGCGCGGTGCCATTTCATTGACCACCATGCTGCCGTCTTTCAATACAAAAAATTCAACGCACAGCACGCCTGCATAATTCACGCCTTCGGCAATCGAGCGTGCTGCAGCGACTGCTTGTTCTTGCAATGCAGCTGGCAAATGCCCCTCATAAACTTCAGTCACAGCCAAGATACCTTCGCGGTGCAAATTGCGCTGCACCGGAAAATTCACCATTTGCCCATCGCGGCCACGCGCCAAAATGACCGAGCACTCAAAGCTCAATGGCAACATTTTTTCCAAGACACAAGGGACTTGTTTTAAGTCTTGCCATGCAGCGTGCAAAGCCGCTGCGTCTTTCACACGCACTTGGCCTTTGCCGTCATAGCCCATGCGCGCAGTTTTCAAAATACCGGGCAGCAAATCTTTCGACAAGGCGTCTTCTAATTGCACAGCAGATTCAATCACTGCATAAGGCGCACAAGGCACACCGCATTTCACGAAGTGCGCTTTTTCTGCGGCACGTTCTTGTGCAATGGCCACCGCGTCTGCGCCGGGAGACACCGGCCGCAATTTGGCCAATTCGCGCAGTGCCGGTGCTGGCACATTTTCAAATTCGGTGGTGATGGCGGCACTGCATGCAGCCAATTCCTTCAAGCCGCTGGGATCGGTGTAATCGGTTTGAATGTGTTTGTGACTCACACGGCCCGCAGGGCTTTGTGCATCGGGGTCTAGCACCGCTGTGAAGTAACCCATGGTTTGCGCGGCATGCACAAACATGCGGCCTAACTGGCCGCCTCCCATCACACCCAGTGTGAGAGGCTCAGAAGAGGATGCAAAAGAGCCAGCGCCACTGGTACCACTGGCACCGGGCAAGAAAGACACCGAATTTGTCATGCCATTCACGCCGCACCCAAGGGTGGCAAGCTCATGGCTTTGGCCACAGCTGTTTGATCTTTTCTGAATTTTTCCAACTTAGACTGCAAAACGGCATCGTTCTGCGCCAGCATGGCCACCGCAAACAAAGCGGCATTGGCGGCACCTGCTGCACCAATGGCAAAGGTGGCCACAGGAATGCCCTTGGGCATTTGCACAATGCTGTGCAGGGAGTCGACGCCTTGCAAGTGTTTGCTGGGCACGGGCACGCCCAGCACCGGCACCACTGTTTTTGCCGCTAACATGCCGGGTAAATGCGCTGCGCCGCCGGCACCTGCAATGATGGCAAACAAGCCCCGAACCTTGGCTGTTTCGGCATAGGTGAACATTTCGTCTGGCATTCTGTGGGCAGAAACCACCTGCAACTCATGTTCGACATCAAATTGTTGGAGAATCTGCACTGCGTGCTGCATCGTGTCCCAATCTGAATTGGATCCCATGACCACGCCAATGCGTGTTTTGGCTTTGGATGCTGTATTTGGCATGTTTGGCTTTAATGAAGCGTTGAAGAAAATTGTCTCAACTGAATTTCAGTTGAATCCTTGAATTTTAAGGTTTAGGCCATAGATCTGGTAAATATGATGGATGTCACCGTAGAAACATTTGAAACCGAGGTCATTGCGGCCTCCATGACCACCCCTGTGCTGGTCGACTTTTGGGCCCCCTGGTGTGGCCCCTGCAAAACCTTGGGCCCCCTCTTGGAAAAGATGGAGGTCGC